>NZ_JAVDDX010000001.1:978113-1304151 GCF_030848575.1 Haloarcula sp. H-GB4
GGCGGTACGCCGTTTCGGATCAGGCCAGTGCGACCGAGTGTATCGAGGAAAACCGGGTGCTGCGGGATATCGCAAGCCACTGTGTCGAAATGACCGGCGGCTTGTTCGTCAAGCGACCGGAGGACTCCGAGGAGTACTTCCAGAGGAAGCTCAGCGGCTGTGAGGAATGTGGTATTCCCGCTGAAGTCGTCTCTGGCGAGGAAGCCCGCGCGATGGAGCCACATCTGGCCAAGGACATCGACAAGGCCATCAGCGTCCCTGATGGGGCTATCGACCCGTTCCGGCTGGTGGTCGCGAACGCCGCGAGCGCACAAGAACACGGCGCACGCATCGAGACACACTCCAAGGTTACCGACCTCATCGTCGAGAGCGGCGAAGTTGTCGGCATCGAGGTCGAACACGACTCCGGTCCCGGAAAGCGCGTCCACGGTACCGAAGGCGGAACCGAGGAGATCCAGGCCGACTACGTCGTGAACGCGACGGGAGCCTGGGCCGGCCGCATCGGCGACATGGCCGGACTGGACATCGAGGTCCGTCCCTCTAAGGGAGTCATGACAATCATGAACATCCGCCAGGTCGACACCGTCATCAACCGCTGTCGGCCCAAGGGCGACGCCGACATCGTCGTGCCCCACGAGACGACCGCGATTCTGGGCACGACCGACGAAGAGGTCGAGGACCCCGAGGACTACCCCGAAGAGCAGTGGGAAGTCGACATGATGATCGACACCCTCTCGGAGCTGATTCCGATGCTCGACGATGCCCGCACCATCCGCTCGTTCTGGGGCGTCCGTCCGCTGTACGAACCACCGGACGTCGGCAGCGACGACCCGACGGACATCACGCGGGACTTCTTCTTGCTCGACCACGACGAGCGCGACGACCTGCCCGGCATGACCAGCATTGTCGGCGGGAAGTTCACGACCTACCGGATGATGGGCGAGCAGATTGCTGACCACGTCTGCGGGAAGTTCGGCATCGACGCCGACTGTCGGACCGCCGACGAGCCACTGCCGGGCAGCGAGGACTTCTCGGTGCTGCGGGACTACATGGACGAGTTCGGGCTCCGGTCGCCGATTGGTCGTCGGAGCGTCGAACGGCTCGGCTCACGAGCCGATGACGTGCTCAAGACCGACGGGCCGAACCCGACGGTCTGTGCGTGTGAAGGCGTCACCCGAGCCGAGATTCAGGACGCTATCAAGGGATCGGGCTCGGACCTCAACGCCGTCCGCATCCGGACCCGTGCGTCGATGGGCAACTGTCAGGGCGGCTTCTGCTCGCACCGGATGGCGAGTGAACTCCACTCGGAGTACGACGAGCCGGTCGTCCGCGAGGCCTGGGATGAACTGCTACAGGAACGCTGGAAGGGCCAGCGACACGCCCTCTGGGGCGAACAGCTCTCCCAGGCGGCACTGAACTACGCACTGCACGCCACCACGCAGAACCGCGACCAAGACCCGGCGGACGGCGACTCGGTGGACTTCTCGGCGTTCGATTCGGGCCGCGGGCAAACGGGCGGGAGCGTCGACAGCGCGGACGTAGCCGCTGACGGAGGGACAAATGGCTATTGAGTCGGAGGTACTCGTCATCGGCGGCGGCCTCGGCGGGCTGACCAGCGCGCTGGCGGCCGCCCGTGAGGGGGCTGACGTGCGACTGGTCTCCTACAAACAGAGCACGCTTCGACAGGCGTCGGGTCTGGTAGATATACTTGGCTACACGCCGGACGGCGACGGCCCACTGACCGATCCGTACGAGGCGATTCCGTCGCTGCCGGAGGCTCATCCGTACCGGAAAGTCGGTGTCCAGACGGTCCGGGACGCACTGTCGCTGTTCGACGACGCGGTTCCGACCTACGAAGGTGAGCACACGGACACGAACGCGCTCCTACCTACCCACGGCGGGAGTATCAAACCGACCGCCCGCTACCCGGCCGGAGCCAGCGCCGGCCTCGCTAGCGACACCCGCGACACGCTGCTGGTCGGCATCGAGGAAATGGTCGATTTCGACGCGCCCCACGTCGCTGCCCATCTCGACGCGACGGGCGTGCCCTTCGATGTCCGCGGCGAGACAATTCGGTTCCCGGGCGACCTGCGCGCAGACGCAAAGGTCACGCGGTATGCAAAACTTCTCGATACCAACAGCGAGGTGGCGGTTCGCGGGCGAATGGTTCCGGCCCGCGAAGCCCTCGCCCAGCGCGTGAACCCGCTGCTGGAGGACGAAGAGCGGGTCGGCTTCCCGGCGATTCTCGGCGACGACAACCCCGGAGCCATCCGCGACGCACTGGGTGACCACCTCGGTGTCGACGTGTTTGAGGTCCCGATGGGGCCGCCGTCGCTGCCCGGCCTCCGACTGGAGGACGCCCTGTTCTCGGCGCTGGACGAGGCCGGAGCCAGCATCGAGACCGGCAACCCTGTCGTCGACTTTGAGGGCGAAGACCGCATCGAGAAGGTATTCATCGAGAAGAACGGCGCGAAGATTCCCAACAGCGCCGACCAGTACGTCCTCGCGACCGGCGGCTTCGTCGGCAAGGGCGTCGAGTCCGACCGCGATGGGGTGTACGAGCCGGTGTTCGACTGCCACGTCCCCCACGCCGCGGACCGCTACGACTGGTTTGAGGGCGAACTGTTCGGCGACCACGAGTTCGCTCGCTACGGCGTGGCGACCGATGATGACCTGCGGCCCCTTGACGCAAGCGAGCATAGCGAGTTCGAGAACCTGCGCGCTGCCGGCTCCGTACTGGGCGGCTACGACTTCGCCGCCGAGAAATCCGGTAGCGGGGTCTCGATCGCAACAGGCTACGCGGCGGGCCAGCGCGCCGCACAGGAGGCACGATGAGTGACGCTGAAACCCCACCAGAGACAGATTTTGACCCGGTAGCACCGAACACAGGCGAGGAGTTCGAACCAGTTGATGTCTTCCCCGACAGCGACGACTTCGACCTCCGGCCCGGCGCGGACTCCTGTTTCAAATGCTCGACCTGCGACACGAACTGCCCCGTCGCGGAGGTCGACGACGATTTCCCCGGCCCGAAGTTCCAGGGTCCCGAACAGTGGCGACTCAAGCAGTCCGACGACGACCACGAGATCGATGACTCGGTGATGGACTGCTCGAACTGCATGCGCTGTGACAACGCCTGCCCGTCGGGCGTCCCGCTCAGCCAGATGCACAACACCGCCCGCGGGGAGTACGTCAGCGAGCAGATGGACAAGCTCTCCGTCGAGTACATCCGGAACCGCATTCTTGCGAACTACCGCACTTCCGCGTTCCTCGCGAGTAAGGTCCCCCGACTCGCGAACTTCGCCATGAACTTCGGGCCGGCCCGCTGGGTGATGGAAAAGACGCTCGGCGTTACCAGCGAGCGTGACTTCCCTGCCTTCGCAAAACAGACCTTTCGCGATTGGTGGGCCGACCGCGGCGGTCAGGTCCAATCACGGGAGAACGCGAGAGCCGCCCGAAAACGGCGTGGACTCCCTGAGGATGCCGACAAGAAGGTGGCGTATTTCCACGGCTGTTACTCCAACTACAACACGCCGGAGGTCGGCAAGGCGATGGTTCGGGTGTACGAGGAGTTCGGTTACGAGGTCGTCGCGCCCGAGCAGAAGTGCTCCGGAACACCGATGTTCGCCAACGGGATGCTTGACGACGCCCGCCGCCACGCCGAGACGAACGTCTCATCGATGTCCGAGCTCGTCGATGAGGGATACCGCGCCATCGCCTCCTGTACCTCGTGTTCGATGGCGCTCCGACAGGAGTACCCCGAACTGTTCGATATTGACGGCGTCGACAAAGTCGCCGAGAACACCTTCGAGGCTGTCGAGTACCTCCGCATTCACGAAGACCTCAAGGGTGAAGTGCAGGCGGCCGACGTAGACGGCGACCTCGCCGAAGAGTTCGCCTACCACGCTCCGTGTCACTCACGCAATCAGGGACTCGACCGCCAGGCCGTCGAACTATTCCGCGACCTCGACGGCGCCGAAGTCGAGGACGTCGGCGACTCCTGTTCTGGCATCTCGGGAACCTATGGCTGGAAAGAGGAGAAATACGAGAAGTCGATGGAGATTGGCGAGGAGATGTTCGAGCACATGGAACACGCCGAAGGTGAAACTGGCATGACCGAGTGCCCGACCTGCGCGATGCAGATGGAACACGGCAGCGGCTACGAGATCCGACATCCGCTTGAACTCCTCGAAGCCGCGCTTGTAGAGTAACTGGAAAACTCGTTTTCTGCGTCTTAGTCCTCGCCGCGGACGAACGTGACCGGACACGGTGCGTTCAGCATGACTTCCTGTGCCGTGGAGCCGAAGACGGCCTTCCCAGTCGGCGAGCGCTTACGGCCGCCGACGACGGCAAGGTCCGACCCCGTCACTTCGGCGAGGTTGACGATCTGCTCACCGTGGTTGCCCACGGCACCACGGACCTGTGTCGACAGACCAGCGTCATCGAACCGCGAGACAAGTTCCCGGACGGTTGTGTGACGGTCGGCGACCTCGTCGGGATCGGCTTCACCGGTCGATGCGAATTCAAGCCTGTCGACGACGCCGTCGTATTGGTCGTCGGTGAATACGTGTGCGACGATGACCGTCGCACCGGCCGGGCCCGCGATATCGAGCACGGCGTCAGCGAGTTCGTCAATTCGGTCGGCGTCGTTCGGTCCAACTGCGAGAAGAACTGTTTCGAGTGCCATACCGGCTACTCCGGGGGCAGACGCGTAAATCCTTCGATGGGTACTACTTTCGTAGTAAGCCGTTACAGCGTCGCCTCAGCCGGCGTCGTGCAGTGGCTCACCCGGTGTTTTTCATCCCGGCCGCGATACCCTGGACGGTCAGCCGCAGGGTCCGGCGCTCGGTTTCGGTCCGGTGGGACTGCTTGAGCAGGCGGACCTGCAACAGGTTCAGCGGGTCGACATACGGGTTCCGGCGCTCGAGGTTCTCCTTGAGCCAGTCCCGCGAGAGCAGGCCGTCCTGCCCGGTGATTTCGAGCACCTTCTCGACGGTGTCCTCGTACTCCTCGACGAGACGCGGGTAGATGCGCTCGCGGAGTTCGGGGTCGGCGAGGTCGGCGTACTCCTCGGCGATCCCGAGGTCAGTTCGGGCGAGCGCCAGCGACGCGTTGTCGAGTTTCGTCCGGAAGAACGGCCAGTTCTCGTACATCTCCTGTAGGGTTTCCATGTCGCCACCGTTTTCGAGGTAGGCGTCGAGCCCAGTCGAAATCGAGTACCAGCCGGGAATGATACAGCGAGCCTGCGTCCAGGAGAACACCCAAGGAATGGCCCGGAGGTCCTCGACACTGCGGTCTTCACTTCGGGACGCCGGCCGCGAGCCCATGTTGAGGTTCTCGATGACGGTGATTGGCGTCGCTTGATCGAAGAACTCGACGAAGCCATCGGTCTCAAGCAGGTCCTGATACTCGTCACGGGCGGCGTCGGCCGCTGTCTCCATCGCCTCCTCCCACTCGTCGGGAATCTCCTCGACGGGCTCCTCGATTGCGTTTTGGCGCGCCCGAATCTGGGCGTTGAGCATCTGTTCGAGGTTCCGCTCGGCGATGTCGTGGTTGGCGTACTTCTCTGCGATAGCCTCGCCCTGCTCGGTGAACTTGATCTGACCGGTCACCGTCTCGTTTGGCAGGGCCAGCATGGCGTCGTTCATCGGCCCGCCACCGCGGGAGATAGAGCCGCCGCGGCCGTGGAACAGGCGCATCTCCACGTCGTAGTCGTCGGTGATGTCCGCGAGTCGCTTCTGGTTGTTGTACAGCGACCAGTTGGCGGCGAGGAAGCCATTCTCCTTGTTCGAGTCGGAATACCCGAGCATGATCTCTTGGATATTGTCTCGGGCCTCCAGCGCCTGGGAATAGGCTTCGTTCTCGAACAGCGTGCCCATGATACGGCGGGCGCCGGAGAGTGCGTACTCCGACTCCAGCAGCGGCACCACGTCGAACCCGCAGTAGCCGGGCAAGTCGACGATATCGACCTGGTCGGCGAGGAACAGCACTTCCAGCGCGTGGCTGGGCTCTTCACACCACGAGATGGCGTAGGTATCAATGGCGTCGATACCGAACTCGTTTTGCCAGTCGGCGGTGGCACGGAAGCGGTCGAGGACGCGGGTGGCGTCCTCCGAGAGCCCCTCGGTGTCTTCCATGTCGATAACGGTGTTATCCTGGAGGATGGCCTCGGTCAGGAACTCGACGCGCTCGTCCTCGTCCATCGACGCGTAGTCAATGCCTTGCCGGTCGACAGCCTCGGCGATGGCGTCGGTGTGCATCTTCCGGTGGTCGCGCAGGTCGAGGCTGGCAAGGGTGAAGCCGAACGTCTCGACCTTCCGGATCAGCGGGTCGACATGGGCTTCAGCGATGACCTCGGCATCGTTCTCACGGAGGCTGTCGGCGATGACGCGGAGGTCGGTCAGCAGCTCCTCGTCGTTCTCGTAGCCGCCCTGGCGAACATCGCTGACCCGGATGACGGATTCGCGCATCAGCCGGAGCTTCTGGCGGTAGGGCTCATCGGGATACCGCTCCTCGGCTTCCTTGGCGACGCCGGGGAGCCTAGACTTGTGACGGTCCAGTCGCTCGTTGAACAGCGCATCAGTCGCGATGTTCGAGGCATCTTGGCTCAGCACGCCGGAGAGTTCCTTGAGCTTGGTGCGGTACAGCGGCAGTACAGTATCGCGCTGGCGCTCCAGCGTCTCCTCGGTCACGTCGGTCGTGACGAATGGGTTGCCGTCGCGGTCGGAGCCGGCCCACGAGCGGAACTCATAGAGCGTGTCGATGTCGATGTCCTCGTCGTACACGTCTTCGAGGGTGTGTTCGAGTTCGTCGTACACCTCGTCGATGACGTCAAACAGGACGTTTTCGAGGTACCACTGGACGTTCAGGGCCTCGTCAGTGACTTCTGGGCGGCGGTCACGGACCTGTGGGGTCTGCCAGAGGCTCGTCACTTCAGCATCAAGGTCCCGTTCGATGCGCTTTTGCTCGCGGTCAGTGAGCCGTCGCTCGTCGAGTCGCTCGATGTCACGGGCCACCGACCGGAGTTTCGCTTTCACCGTCTTCCGGCGGGCCTCGGTCGGGTGGGCCGTGAACGTCGGCTGGATGAGCACGTCTTCGAGGACCTGCTCGAACTCCTCCGGGTCTGCGCCACGTTCAGCCAAATCCCGGACGGCTTCCTCAACGCTGTCGGCCAGCACATCTCCTTGGCTGCCCTCCCGGATTTCTCGAACCCGTTCGCGTTCTTCGGCGAGATTGATAAGCTCGAAATACGTGGTAAACGCGCGTGCGACGATATCCTGCGTTTCCGGATTCAGTCGGTTCAGCGCCCGGTGGACCTCGTCCCGTGTCTCGGCGTCACCGCGTCGGTAGTCTATACACGAGTTCCGGATAGTTTCTACCGTTTCAAACGCCTCGGTCGACGTTTGTGCCTCCAGCACCTCGCCCAGGAGCGCACCCAACTCCCGTACGTCCTGGTTTATCTCTCTGGCGTGCAAAGTCATACCACTTCATCCAGAACCGAGCCCTAAAACACTATTGAAACGGTGTATCAGGGATAGACGTTCGTGAAGAACCCGGTTGCGAGAAATAGCCAATATTAATCGTGGGGTTCTTTACCGTATCACACGAATCATACGTGATACAGTGGACTGCCAATGATCGATATCGCACTGGACATGGAGCAGTACGACTGCCCCTTCATCGACACGACGGCAGACCACGATGTCGCTTTTGCAGCGGTACACTGGGACTTCGACCAGCGTGCGCGGGAGTTGGAGACGCGGATGGTTGTCGAAGCCGAGGACGCAGGGATACTCGATACGGGGCTAAACAGCTTGCAGTCCCACGAAAACATGAACGACTGTGCCCTGTTACGCCGCGAGGACAACGCCGCTCATATCAGGACGACTATCGAGGAAACGGCGGCGATGCAGACCATCAGAGACAACGGCGGCTACATCACCGGGCCATTCCATATTGAGGCGGGCAGCGAGACCTGGCACGTCGGCTTCGACCGCGGCCGGGACGCTGACACGACGCTCTCGGAACTTGACCGTGACAACGAGTACGACGTGGTCGACCGCACGTCGGCGACGCTCCCACAGCTGCAGGACCTCGTGCAGAACGCCGGCGCGGCGATGACGCTCGTCGACGGCTGTCGTGACCTCTCGGATACGGAACGCGAGACGCTGGAAACCGCCGTCTCCGAGGGGTACTTCGAGTCACCCCGTGATGCAACGCTGGGGTCACTTGCTGAGGACTTCGGCGTGTCCAAGCCTGCCGTCTCGAAGAATCTCCGGCGCGGCGAGCGGAAGATGATCGAACGCGTCGTCGAAGCACTGGACGACATCGAGGACTGACTTCGACGTGGCTATCGGCTTGGTCCTTTCCCACCCAGAGTGCCAATAGAAAACAGGTGGACGCTACGGCTTCCACAGGTAGCCAACCGACCGGAGCCTGACTCTTTCTGTTGTACGAATGTGATGTAGTATCGGATCCATCCAGCTAATCCGACATCAACAGCATCGGTAGAAATAGACCGATTATCGACTATGTCGCTGTCTGTCCGTATCAGCTACAAGACATACTAAAAAAGAAAACATATGCCACAGAATTCACAATAAGTGAACAGATTCTGCCCATGGAGATCAGTAGGACGCTCCGGGATCAACTCCCGTCTGTCGGTCTCAGCTTAGCTGGATTCTACGTTTGCTGGTTGGGAATCAAGCAGTACTGGACACACCTGCAAATAGATCCCAGCCACGAACTCGGTCTCCTAGCTGAAATCGTAACTCTCGCGTACCTTCTGTTCGGAATTACGCTCTTGGCTGTGTCTGTGTGGGCATCATTTCGTCAGCGACCAGTAATACCGACAGTGGTCCTTGTTTGGCTAGCTGCCGTCAAAGGAACCTTTGTCGCAGACATCTACTCTATTTCGTCTGACACACAGTTCGTGGTGGCGCTTGGTCTGGGACTCTCTGCTATTCCACCGTTGCTAACATGGGTGACCGCTGAGATGTACCGGGTAACTGTTGCTGAAGCAGCTACGTAGCAGATGATCAAGCCGATGTGAGAGGACAGTTCCCAAACAAGGAACGAGACAGGCCGCCTACCGCCATTTTTGTGACAGCCCCGGTCCGGACGAGAACTGCGTTCCGGCCGCCGCGTTAATATGTTAACTCAGCACACTATGTGGGCGGCGGGTCTACAATGATCTGTTATGCAGAACACGGCTACACGGAGGCGCGTTCTCGGTGCGCTCGGTGCCGGTGTTGTTGGACTCAGCGGCTGTGTCAGTGACGACTCATCCATGACTGAACAGGACGATTCGGACGGCGGCATGACGGACAGTGGCACAAACGGTGAATCGGGCGGCAGTGGCTCAGCACAGACCGTCAGTATCGGTGTACTTCAACCCCGCGCAGGCGACCTGAAATACTACGGCGACCAGTCGCTGTGGGGGTTCCTCTCCGGGCTGGCGTACAAGGGTGATACAGACCCGCCGACAGACCCCGGCAGCGGCGAGATCACGATTACCGCCGGTGACACGGAGTACCGCCTGCTGGTACGGGACACAGAGTTCTCGGCGGACACGGCCCAGACAGCGGCGACGAACCTCGTCGAGAACGAGGACGTAGATATGCTCGCCGGCTGTGCGTCCTCGGCGGTCGCCAGCCGGGTCGTCACGACAGTCGTCAATCAGGCGCAGGTCCCCATCATGCTCGGGCCGGCGGCGTCGGCAGACATCACGTCCAACTCGGATACCTGTAGCGACCTCGTCTATCGGGCGAGCGAGAACACCGCGATGGACGCCCGCTCAGGTGGGAAGTACGTCGCCAGAGAGACGGACGTGTCGAGCGTCTACCTGTTCGGCGCGGACTACAGCTTCGGCCGCGCAGTCGTCAACAACTACCGGGACGTGCTGGAATCTGAAGGCGTCGATATTGTCGGCGAACGCTTCGTCGAACAGGGGTACGCCGAGTGGGAAGGGCTGCTTGACAACGCCGAAGAAGCCGGTGCCGAGGGCGTCGTCGGCGGATTCACAGTTGCGACGCTTCCGGCAATGTTCAACGCCTTCCTCTCGGGTGAGTACTCCTATCGGGTGTTCGGCGGGTTCGCCACCAGAATCACCAACAGCGTCGTCGGCGGGACAATGCAGAGCGTGCTCGGCGAGCCCCTGACAGCCGAGAAGATCAGGGACTCACAGCTCGGGCCGTTCACGACCCGGTACCACTGGAACCAGTACGACAACCCGATCAACGATGCGTTTGTCGACAGCTACACCAGCGCCTACGGCGTCGTCCCAGACCTGTTCTCGGCGGGGACCTTCACCGGCGCGTCGGCGATCCATCAGGCGGTTCAGGAGAGCGGGTCGACCGAAGGTGCGGATATCGCCGACGCCCTGAAGGAGATGACAGTCACCGACACGCCGAAAGGCGAGGGCGGCTACACCTTCCAGGGGTACAACAACCAGGCGCGGTCGGCGATGACCGTCGCGAACCCGATTCCGACAACCGATGAGTGGGCCGACAACTGGGGCGCCGCTATCATGCCCGGCGAACCGCTCGCTCGCATCAGCGCTGACGAGACGACCATTCCGCAGGATAGCGACCAGATGGGCTGTTCACTGTAGGTATGCTCCGAACACAGGGACTGACAAGAGAGTTCGGAGGACTCACCGCCGTCGACAGCGTCGACTTCGAACTCGACGCGGAACTGTGCTCACTTATTGGCCCGAACGGGGCCGGGAAGACGACGTTCTTCAATCTGCTGACCGGGAGCCTCTCGCCCACCGAAGGCACGGTCGAACTCCGGCGGAACGGGACTTGGGAGGACATCACCGACGCGTCGCCCCACGAGACAGCCAGCAAGGGCCTCCACCGTTCCTACCAGGTGACGAACATCTTCCCCGATAGCACGGTCTTGGAAAACGTCCGGGTTGCCGAGCAGGCCCACAGCAACGACGCGACGACGTTCTGGCGCAACGTCGACCACTACGATGAGTTCACCGAGCGCGCCCACGAGACTCTCGACCGGGTCGGTCTCTCCCACCGGGCCGGGGACCTCGCGAGCACGTTGAGCCACGGCGCAAAGCGAAAGCTCGAAGTCGCCATCGCGCTGGCCGGCGACCCCGCGGTGCTCCTGCTGGACGAGCCAAACGCCGGCGTCTCCTCGGAGAGCGTCGACGAAATCCGGGACCTCATCGAAGCAGTGGCGGAGGACTACCCGGTGTTGCTGGTCGAGCACAACATGGACATCGTGATGGGCGTTTCCGACCGCGTCGTCGTGCTCCATCAGGGTGCGGTCATCGCTGACGGACCGCCGGCAGAGGTACGGGCTAACCCCGACGTACAGTCGGCGTATCTCGGCGGCTACGAACCGGGCAGTCTGGACGGCGATACAACTCCGACCGGGTCAGAACCGGACTCGGAGGAGGGGACGGCGTGAGCCTGCTCGAACTCGGCGGCGTCCACACGTACTACGGCGACAGCCACATCCTCGAAGGCGTGGACCTCTCCGTCGAGGAGGGAGAGGTAGTCGCGCTGGCCGGCCGCAACGGTGTCGGCAAGACGACCACCCTCCGGACCATCCTTCAATTGACGCCGCCTCGCGAGGGGTCGATCACGTTCCGCGACGAGTCGCTGGTCGGGCTGGAGACGCACGAGGTCGCCGAGCGCGGACTGGGCTGGATTCCGGAGGACCGTCGGATGTTCAGCCAACTCACCGTCGAGGAGAACCTCCGGGCGGCGATACCGGACCCGGACGATGTGGGCGACGGTCTCCGACTGGCCTTCGACTCGTTCCCCATCCTCGAAGAGCGGCGGGGGCAGGACGCCGGAACGCTGTCGGGCGGGCAACAGCAGATGCTCGCCATCGCTCGTGGTCTTGTCGGTGACAACGACCTGCTGCTGGTCGACGAACCGAGTGAGGGTCTGGCCCCGCAAATCGTCGCCGACGTGGCCGAGGCGCTGTCGAAAGCGAGCGAGGACGTGACGATGTTGCTGGTCGAGCAGAACCTCCCGCTGGCGCTGGACCTCGCTGACCGGTTCTACATCCTCGACAAGGGTCGCGTCGTTGACGACGGGGAGACGGCGGCGGTGACTGCCGACGACGAGCGGTTCAGGAGGTATCTGTCGGCATGATCGTCGACGCGCTCACGGAGTTCCTGACCCTCGGCGAACTCGGCGGCGTCATCGTCAACGGCCTCGCCAAGTCGGCGCTGTACGTGATGATCGCCAGCGGCCTCACACTCATCTTCGGCCTCATGGGCGTGCTGAACTTCGCCCACGGGTCGCTGACGATGGTCGGGGCGTACCTTGGCGGTCTCCTGATGGTGGTCACAGTCACCGGCGGGACAGCGCCGCTGACCCGTCTCGGCCTGTTTTTCGTCGCCATCGTCGTCGCCTTCGCGCTGTTGACGGTGCTGGGCGGGGCCATCGAGACAACTATCATTCGGCCGCTGTACGACCGGCCGCC
Source organism: Haloarcula sp. H-GB4 (assembly GCF_030848575.1). Taxonomy (NCBI): domain Archaea; kingdom Methanobacteriati; phylum Methanobacteriota; class Halobacteria; order Halobacteriales; family Haloarculaceae; genus Haloarcula; species Haloarcula sp. H-GB4. Next base: position 990,567 of record NZ_JAVDDX010000001.1, read on the forward strand.
AATATACCAGATCCTGCTGACGTTCGGCCTGACGCTCGTTATTGAGGAGCTCGTTCGCATCGTGCTGGGTATCTACGACCTCCAGCCGCTGTCGGACTGGCAGGCCGCGCTGGCGACCAAGCCGCAGATTCTGCGCGAACCGGTCACGCTCGGTCCCGTCAGCGCCGGCTGGATGTCGCTGTTCCAGATACTCCTTGGAACGATCACGGTGGTCGGCATCTGGGCGTTCCTCACCAAGACCCGCTATGGCCTGTACATCCGGGCCGGCAGCGAGGACACGGAGATGGCGTCGGCGCTTGGTATCGACGTTCGCCAGGTGTTTACCGTCGTGTTCGCGCTGGGTATCGGCTTGGCTGGCGCGGCCGGAACACTGCTGATGTGGGACCCGACGTGGGGCGCGAGCGTTCCGCTCGCGGCCGAGACGCTGCTGCCGGCGTTCATCGTCGTCATCGTCGGCGGCCTCGGGACGTTCCGGGGCACCGTCGTCGCCGCCCTCGTGGTAGGGATGGCAGACGCGGTGACGACCTGGTGGTTCCAGAACGTTATCGAGTTCACGGGCCTGCCGGAACTGGTGCTGTTTCTGGTGCTCGTGGTGACGCTTATCCTCCGCCCGCAGGGCCTGTTCGGCGTCGAGGAGGTGGGGGGCCATTAGCGCAGAGTCCGAGGCTGACGCCGAGGCGGCGTCCGAGCCACCGGCGACGACTGTGGAAACAGGATGGCCACGTGAGTACCTGCGGGACCACACTGCCCATATCGTCATCATCGCCCTGCTGGCACTGTACCCGCCGGTGTATCACACGCTGTTGAACTCGGCGGTCAGCGCCGAGACGCAAATGCTCCTACCGACGGTAGAGACGATGGTCGGCGTCCTCTATTTCGGCCTCTTTGCCATCTCCTTTGATTTCATCAGCGGCTACACCGGTTACCTCTCGTTCGGCCACGCGGTGTTCTACGGGACTGGCGCGTACACTATCATCCTCATCGCCAACGGGAAGCTGCCGCTACTCGGTCCCGGAACGCCGTTCATGCTGTCGCTGCTTGTTGGCGGCTGTATAGCTGTCGTGCTGGCCATACTCGTTGGACTCGTCTCGTTTCGCCTCTCGGGCGTCTACTTCGCGATGATCACCCTCGGCTTCGCACAGGTGTTCTACGTGTTCGTTCGCGGCTGGGACTACGTAGCGACCAACCCCCGGGACGGCCCCGCGGTCGGGCCAAGCCACGCCGAGGGGTTCCAGATCGGAATTCCCGGCATCGACCAGCTCTCGCTGTCAATCGGCGTCCTCACCGGCGACGAGGTAGCCCTGCTCGGGTCGACGCTGTCCGGCACGGCAGTGTCCTACTACATGATCGGCCTCGTCGTTCTGGCCTGCTACTTCGCCATGCAGCGGGTCATCCACTCTCCCTTCGGCCGAGTGATGATCGCGATCCGGGAAAACGAGGAGCGAGCCGTCGCCATCGGCTACAACACGTATCTGTATAAGCTCGGGGCCTTCGCCATCAGCGGCTTCTTCGCCGCCGTCGCCGGCGGATTATTCGCCGGCTTCAAGCGGTCGGCCAGCCCGGAGAACTCTTTTTACTTCCTGGTGACCGGCGACGCCCTGCTGGCGAGTATCATCGGCGGGTTCGGCACCCTCGCCGGCTCGCTGTACGGCCACTTGTTCGATGAGACCGTTCGAGAGTTCCTCTCGAAGGCTGGGCAGGGCGGCGGCCTATTGCCCTATCTCCGGGCTCTGCTGGGGCAGGAAACACTTGACACGACGCTGGTCGGGGACACGACTATCGGCGCGCTCATCGACCTGCTGTTGAACGGCCACGCGAGCCTCTACGTCGGTATCGTGTTCGTGCTGTTCGTGCTCTACGTTCCCGACGGACTGCTGGGGTCGCTACGGGCGCGCGTCGGCGGGACGTTCGCCGAGGCGCTGCCGGCGAAACTCTGGGGTGAGTCCGACCAATGAAATCCGTAAAAACGACCATCGAACCGCCTGACAGAACGACGACTTGGGCGTGGAGTGGCCGATCACTGCCCGGCTACCCGACAGAGGCGTATCGACGGCGAAACGATGCACCACGCGACCATCCGAACTCAGAGCCAGAGCAATGAACGCGGAACCGGACTACTTGAAGGATATTCAACCAGAACCAGTCAGTATGCAATACGCAACCAACGACGGCGTCTCGCTTGCCTACGAGCGCGAGGGGCCCCCGGACGCCGAAACAGTCGTCTTCGTCGAGGGCATCGGCTACGGCCGCTGGATGTGGCTGTGGCAACAGGAGGCGCGCGTCGAGGAATACGAGACCATCGTCTGGGACAACCGTGGTACCGGGGACTCCGACGAACCCGCGGGTCCGTACACGATGAGCCAGATGGCGAGTGACCTCGAAGCCGTGCTCGACGACGCCGGCGTCGAACAGGCCCACGTCGTCGGGGCCAGCATGGGCGGGATGATCGCCCAGCAGTACGCCCTAGAGTACGACCGGGCCCAGTCGCTGACGCTCATGTGTACCTCACCGGGCGGCCCCGAAGCGGCTCCAGTCCCAGAGGAGACACAACAGCGGATGTTCGCCGTCCCCGATGACCTCGACGAGCGCGAACTCCGGCGGTACAAGATGCAGCCGGCGCTCTCAGGTTCGTTCATGGATGCCCACGAAGACCTCATCGAGCGCATCATCGACTGGCGCATCGACAGCGACGCCAGCGACCACGCTCTCGAATGGCAGGGTGCGGCGGTCCAGGCGTTCGACGCGTCGGACTGCCTCGGTGAAATCACAGTTCCGGCCCTCGTCATCCACGGGACCGCCGACGAGGTGGTCCCCTACGAGAACGGAGAATTGCTGGCACGCGGGCTCCCGAACGCCGACTTCATTACCGTCCACGGCGGCCCCCACCTGCTGTTCATCGAGGAGTACGATCGCGTCAACACACAGATCCGGGAGTTCATCGACGATGTCTGAGGGCACGCCACAGGACTGGGTCGGTGCCTGGAGCGAGCGCCGGGCCGCGCTCACGCCGGACCGCGAGGGACTGGTGGACGCGACGACCGGCGAGCGGTTCACGTACGCCGAACTGGACCGGCGAGCGAATCGGACCGTTCGCTTGCTCCGGCGGTACGGCGTCGGCAACCGCGGCGAGGCCGCCGGCACCGTTGCCATCGTCTCGCGGAACCGTCCCGCCGTCGTCGACCTGTTTTTCGCCACCGCAAAAACCGGGGGCCGACTGGCCCCGCTGTCCCATCGACTTGCGCCCCCGGAACTCGCTGAACTCCTCGACCGCGTGGGCCCGGAAGTCCTCGTTGTCGAGGCACCCTTCACCGAGACTGTCTCGACTGCTCTGGAGACAGCAGATGCGACGGCTCCCCAACTTATCCATCTCGAAACCGCCACCAACGACGCGTCCTCGGCTGCCACGCTCGACAGCACGCCCTACGCTTCGGCCCTCCCCGAGGACGACACACCTGTCGAGACGGCGACAACGGCCCCGGAAGACACGCATCTCCTCCTGCACACTGGCGGGTCGACGGGGACACCCAAGGAGACGGAACTAACCCACCGGGGCATCGTCTGGAATTCCCTGAACACGATTACGGCCTGGGGACTGCGCGAGGACGACGTGACGCCCATGGTGTTCCCGATGTTCCACACCGGGGGCTGGAACGTCCTCACCGTCCCGCTGTGGCATATGGGTGGGACAGTGGTCATCGCCCGCGAGTTTGATCCTGGCGACGTACTGGGGACCATCGACGTAGAGGGTGGGACCGTCCTCGTCGCCGTCCCGGCAATCCTGCGGATGATGACCGACCACGACCGCTGGGCGGAGACGGACCTCTCGTCGCTCCGCTTCGCCAAATCCGGCGGCGGCCCCTGCCGCAAGAGTGTGATGGAGACGTGGTGGGACCGTGGCGTCGACCTCTCACAGGGGTACGGCCTCACCGAGTGCGGGCCGAACAACTTCGCGATGCCCGAGGACTGGCCCCACAAGAAGGCCGATTCCGTCGGCAAGCCGGTTCTGCATGTTGACGCCAGAATCGTCGACCCCGAAGATAGCGACGACGGAGGCGACCCCACCGGTTCACGGGACTCGGTCGACCCCGGTACCGTCGGCGAACTCCAGTTGCGCTCGCCCCACGCCGCGACGGGCTACCTCGACAACCCCGAGGCCACCACTGAGACATTTGGCGACGGCTGGGTGTCGACCGGGGACCTCGCTCGCGTTGACGCGGACGGCTACTACTACATCGAGGGTCGCACCAAGCACATGTTCGTTAGCGGCGGCGAGAACGTCTTTCCAGCGGAGGTCGAGGACGCTATCGCCGACCATTCCTCGGTCGGCGAAGTCGTGGTGATTCCGGTCCCCGACGACAAGTGGGGGCAGGTCGGAAAGGCCGTCATCGAGCCCGCGACCAGTGCCACAACCGACGGCGCTGGCGACCAGCCGTTGACGCTCGACGACCTCCGAGTGTTCCTCGACGACCGTCTAGCGCGGTACAAACACCCCCGCGATATCGCGTTCGTCGAGGCGATGCCGACCAGCGGCCCGGACAAGATTGATCGGGATGCAGTTTCGGACCGCTTCGGTGCGTAATGTATCACTGCAGGCGTAGCTTCAAGAGGGGTGATGCAGTTCTATTTACACAAGATGGCTGACACATATGCGACCGCGGATTCGATACACGTGTTGCAGGTCGACGACACACCGCTACTCGACGAGACTGTCGAGTTCCCGGATAATCGGGACCCGGACTCGCTGACACTGACGACGACTGCCCGGGCTGGCAGTGCGCTCGAACGGCTCGAAGACACGGCTATCGATGGCATCGTCGCCGCGGACAACCTCCCGGACCGGTCCGGCCGTGAATTCGCTAACACGGTCCACGAGCGGGACAGCAATGTCCCGGTGTTGCTGCTGACCGAGTCGGACTCCGTTGCCAGCGACGCAATCTCCAACGGAGTCACCGACGTTTTCAGAAGAGACACAGCCGTTGACTGTAGCGACCTCCTCGCCAATCGGGTTCGGTTGCTCGTTGAACATCACCGGTCAACAGAACTCGCGAATCGGACCAGACAGCGACTCACAGAACTGGCAGAACAGTCGAATGAACTGTTATGGGTGTTCTCCGGGGACTGGACCGAGATACAGTTCGTTAATTCGGCATACGAAACGCTCTACGGCCGCTCCGTCGAGTCGCTGCAAACCGACCCCGCGGGGTTCATGACGGCGATTCATCCCACGGATCAGGATAGAGTCGTCCAGTCGATGCAGCGCGTCTCAGCCGGCGAATCCGTCGACCTCGAATTCCGAATTACCAGACCGGATGGCGAACAGCGCTGGGTGCGTGCCGAGGCACAACCCATTGTTGAGGATGGGACGGTCGCCAGAATCGTCGGCGCCTCCCGTGACATCACCGAGCGGAAGCGACGCGAATCGAAACATGTTACAGAAATTGACCGCCCTGACGCACCGGTTGATGCAGTGCCGGATCTGTTCTATGAACTCGATGAGAACGGCGATCTGGCTGGCTGGAACGATGCGCTGGCGGCAGCCACCGGGTACGCAGACGCTGATCTCGCGCCGATGGCGCTGACAGCACTCTTCGCCCCATCAGATCGTGAAACCGTTCGACAGGGTATCGAGACCGCTTTTGAGGCGGGTGAAACGTCGTTCGAAGCCGATCTGCTGACTGCCGATGGCACGACAGTTCCATACGAATTCACCGGGGGCCGGATAACGGCTGCTGACGGCTCGACAGCCGGCGTGGCCGGTATCGGACGTGATGTCTCCGATCGCGAAAGCCGCCAACAGGCCCTTGAACAGCAAAACAAGCGCCTTGGAGAGTTTGCCAGCGTCGTCAGTCACGACCTCCGGAACCCGCTGGATGTTGCCCGGGGCCAGCTAGAACTCGCACGGATGGAACAGGATAGTGAGCATCTCGACGCGGTCAAGCGAGCTCACGGCCGTATTGGACAGCTCATCGACGACCTCCTGACGCTGGCCCAGAACGGCGAGACAGCGCTCGACAGCGAGCCGGTGCCACTCCAGACAGTCGCTGAGCAGTGCTGGCAAACTGTCGAGACCGGTGACGCAACACTGGAACTACAGACCTCGGCTGTGGTCCGGGCGGACCCCAGCCGGCTGCGACAACTGTTCGAGAACCTGATCCGCAACAGTGTGGAACATGGACAGACGCCAGACACCGAGAGACAGGAAGACGCCGGCGAACAGCGTGCGACAACCTCGATATCACAGTCGCAGGGAGCAACCGCTGACCTGACGTTCACTGTCGGCGAACTGGACGACGGCTTCTACGTCGCCGACGACGGCGTCGGGATTCCGGCCGACGAGCGCGACACGGTGTTCGAGGGCGGCTACTCGCTGGCTTCGGGTCCCGGGTTCGGCCTCCGAATCGTCGATGAGATCGTCGATACCCACGGCTGGTCGATAACGGTCACGGAAAGCGACGCCGGCGGTGCTCGCTTCGAGGTCACCGGCGTCGAGTTCGGTGCGGCGTAACTGTGCCGCCGTGAGTACTATCGGGTGACCACCACGTCACCCGGTGCCGCCCCAGTCAACACCAACGATGGGGCCGAGCCTTACGCTTCGTCGAAGACGGTGTCGCCCTCGACAACGTGCTCTTCGACAACGTCGAGATCGAGCGTCAGCCCGAGGCCCGGCTCTTCCGGAATCTCGATGTAGCCGTCCTCGATGACGGTCTCCTCGACCAGATCGTCCCACCAGCCGAGTTCGTAGGAGTGGTACTCGACAGCCAGTGAGTTCGGGACGGCAGCCCCGACGTGTGCGCTCGCCATCGTCGCCACCGGTGAGGACACGTTGTGCATCGCGACCGGGATGTAGTACTGGTTCGCCACGTCGGCGACCTTGCGCGTCTCGCGCATCCCACCGACTTTCGGCATATCCGGCGCGATCATGTCGACAGCTTGGTTCTGGATGAGTCGGCGTTCCTCGGTGACACGATAGCGGTTCTCGCCCACAGTGATCGGCGTCGTCGTGGACTTGGTGACTTCTTCCTGGACCTCGATGTTTTCTGGCGGAACGGGGTCTTCGAGCCACCAGACATCGTACTCCTCGATGGCATCGGCAAGACGCTTGCCTGAGCTACCCGAGAACGTCCAGTGACAATCGAAGGCCACGTCAGCCTCGTCTTTGACCTCTTCGGTGACTTTCTCGACAATCTCGGCCTTGTGGCGGATTTCGCCCGGACGGAGGTGACGGTTCGCGCGGTCCTTTTCCAAGCCGCTCGGCACGTCAAGGTCGAACTTAAGCGCATCGTAGCCCAGTTCGTCAACGACGCGGCGAGCCTCCTCGGCACAGGCCTCGGGGTCGGCCTCTTCCTCGGTGTGGCAGTCACAGTACACGCGCATCTCGTCACGATACTTCCCACCGAGCAACTGGTAGGCCGGCACTTCGAGGATCTTGCCCGCGAGGTCGTGCAGTGCGACCTCGATACCCGCAATAGCTGTCACGGTGACACCCTCGACGCTCCCTTCGCCACTCATCTTCTGGATGAGGTGTTCGTACAGGCGGTCGATGTCCAGCGGGTTCTCGCCGACGACGAACGGCTTCATCCGCTCGATGAGTTCCGGGACGCCCGCGCCCCAGTAGGCCTCGCCCGTGCCGACGATGCCTGCGTCGGTGTAGATTCGAACGAGCGTCCACGGGAAGTTCCCGTCGACCATCGTCGTCTGAACGTCGGTGATCTCCACGTCGCGACCGCCGCCGCGCTTGGCGGTGACACCCATTGTCTCCGCAGAGAGCTCCCGCATCGTGTACTCTGCGTTCGGGTCGTGCAGGTCAGCGTAGTCTACGTCGTTTGCCTTTCCCATACCCCCGCTTGCTAGTGGCGTCACAAAAGTGTAGAGGAAATCGTCCCACGTAGTCGACCGTGGCAAATACCGGCGAATAGCGCCTACGGCATCCCGCAGAACGTTACATCCCGTCCGCGTCCTGTGCAACGGTCAAGTCGAACGGCGTGTCGGCCGGCTCGTCGTCCGGCGAGAGATACCCCGCTGCAAAGCCGGTGTAGCCCGTTTCGCTCGCGAGTCCCAGGTCGTACTCCGCGACGACGTCCCCGTCGTTCTCGGGCGTGGCGCTGCGAACCTCAACGGTGTACTCGTTCGCCGGCACTTCGACGCTGCCGAACTCCCTGAAATCCACGGCGTCGAACAGCACGTCGCCGCTCGATTTGACCGTCACGTCGACCTGTGGAGCGTCGGGTGACAGGTGAACTAAACGGAGCCGGGCCGTCCCGTTGTTGGGCGCCGCGGTGGTGTCTTCTAGGACGAGCGGCTCGAACGGCTTACCGGCCTCGTCGCCGATTTCGCCGGCTGCGGCGACAGTGTACGCCTGCCCACTCTCGACGGGCACGCCGCCCTCGAACACCGACGCGTCCGGGTCGCCGGCAGCGGTTATCTGGACCGCTCGCGCGCCAGCGGGGATGTCCAGATACTCACTGACCGCACCGAAAGGCACATCTTCGAGGACCTTATCGCCCTCTACGTAGACGTCCACGTTTGGGGCGTTCGGTGACATGTGTGCCACCCGAACGCTTGCTGGTTCGGATTCGGTTTCAGTCTCCATACCGTCGCCGGCCGTGTCCTGCGTCACGAGCAGGTCGAACGGCGTGTCGGCCGGCTCGTCATCCGGCGAGAGATAGCCCGCCGCGAAGGCGGTGTACACTTCGCCCCCGGCCAGGCTCACGTCGAACTCCGCAACGACATCGCCGTCGTTGCTTTCCGTGTCACCCCGGACCTGAAGCGTGTAATCGCCTGCGGGTGCTTCGACGTAGCCGGAGCCGCCGTATTCCACGCCGTCGTACAGCGTGTCGCCGTTCGATGCGAGGGTCACGTCAACGGCCGGCGCGTCGGGCGAGGCGTGGACCAGACGGACGCGTGCGGTATCGCCGCCGGGGTCGCTGTTGTCGTCCTCCAGTACGAGCGGTTCGAACGCCTGGTCGGCGTCGTCGCCGATTTCACCGATTGCCGCGATAGTGTACTCGGTGTCCGCTTCCACTGGGACGGATCCCGAAAACACCGACGTGTCCGGGTCGCCAGCGGCGGTAATCTCGACCGACCGCTCTCCCGCGCGCACGTCCAAATACTCACTGACCGCACCGAAGGGCACGTCTTCGAGGACTGCATCGCCCTCCACGTAGACGTCCACGTTCGGGGCGTTCGGCGACATGTGTGCCACCCGGACCGCCGCCATTCCCGGGTCGGTTTCCGCTTCGGTCTGCGCATCTGTGTCGGTCTCCATCGGCGTGTCCATGCCGCTGTCCGTCTCGGTCGGCTCGGCACCGCCGCCACCGTCGCCGCTACAGCCGGCGAGACCGACTGTCACACCGGTTCCGATACCGAACAAAATCCGTCGTCGAGTCGTGTCTGGTGTCATACATCACTTGCTCAGTTTGTCAGATAAATAGTACATTTCGTGAGTCTCTCTCAATTCTCACTCAAATTCTCCTAGAGGGTTTGAAACCGCCTATCTCTTCTGATTCGTCGAAACTGTTTTATCCACTATTCTCAGAACTGTAACGCATGGAGAATAGGTTTGACACGCTGAAGTCGGGGGTGGTTCCGGACCCCGAGTGGGAGCGTGGTACCCTGCGATCGCGAGCCTCCACCGGTGTGCCCCATCGAAGCCGACTCGCACGTCTAGCCCGTATGTCGGTGGATTCTTGCCATCCGGACCGGAAATGTGACCAGAATGGAGACGGTCCTCTGGCAAACGCTGGCAGGTACTCGCGGAGGACCCAACCGTGCCCGTGTTTTACGCGCGCTGGCCGACCAGCCGCGAAACGCCAACCAGCTCGCCGATGATCTCGATCTGGCATACAACACAATCCGGTACCATCTCGATGTGCTCAAAGAGAACGGGGTCATCACCAGTAGCGATGCCGACTACGGCGTTATCTATCTCCCAAGCGAACGTGCGAGAACCCACTGGGACACGGTCGAGCGAATCCTCAGACAGGTGGACGACTGATATGCACACGACACGACACTGCCAACGACCAGCGGGAGCGAACCGACCACAGGAGCCCACAGCATGAGTCTCGTGTTGAACGGGGCCCGTATCGCCGCCGCGGCCAACATCCTGCTTCTGGGCGTCCTTATTACTATTTGGGTGCAGACCTACCGCGAAATCCGTGCCCCGCTGACGCTGGGTTCCATCGTGTTCGCGTCGTTCCTGCTCGCGGAGAACGCCGTTGCTCTGTACTTCTATTTCACGGCCCCGGCGATGCCTGCGGTAGCTGTTCAGGTGATGATGGTGCTCCAGATGCTCGAAACGCTTGGAATCGGTGTGTTGACGTACTTCACCTGGAAGTGACGCCAGGCGTCACCCACCAACCGCCTGTCTGAACTACGTCGTTACCGACTATGTCTCCACCGCTCTCGTGACAATTTCGCCTTAGGATATCGCAATGCCTGTCCGCCACAGTTCAGCTAGAAAGTGACAGGAATATGAATTGTATGCAAGTAACCCGAATCTACCGTGGCTGGACACAGTGAGGGTGAAAGGGTTGCACTACTCCCTTGCTGGTTTCATCACGCTTTAGAGAAAGTGGGACCGCCGAGATTCGAACTCAGGTCCGACGCACCCCATGCGCCGAGGATACCGCTACCCCACGGTCCCGCACTCTGGGAGAGGGGGGTGTTTTAATTAAGGGCTTCGCTTTGGTGACGAGAGTGGCAGCCCGTAACGGGGAGACACCGCTGGCGTGGTTCCTTCATTCGGCAACTTCGATACCAGGGCTTTCGATGGTGACGTCGGTAAGTGACCAGCCATCAGTCGCAGACCGAGCGTCGACACCAATAGCATCCCTTTGAGCAGTCACAGAGATAGTCGACTCAGAGATGGTCCACGGTGCGTTGGTGTTGACGGCGTGGATTCCCTGCTGCTGGCTCTCGATGGTCGTATTCTGGATAGTCCATGCACCGGCCGTTCGAGCGGCGAAGACACCGACATCTCGGGTCTCAATCGATGCATCTTCCAGCGTCCACGCGCCGGTTGAAAAAGCAGTTACGAGGCCGGTGTCGCTCCGGCGGACCGTCAGGTCAGTCACCGTCCAGTTGCCGCCACTGTCGATAGCTTTGACGCCAGTGTTGCTTCGGCGGACCTCCGTGTTCCGGACCGTCCAGTCACCAGTTGTCCCGGAGGCGTCGACGCCGTCTGCGCCGGACCGATCGACGACGACCGCGGCGACCGTCCAGTCGCCAGAGGACTTGCGGACGTCGACGCCGTCACCGCCAACTTCGACAAAGCGGGTATTGCGGATCGTCCAGTCGCCGCTGGTGCCGCGGGCGAACACGCCGCTGTAGGTCGTGCTGGCGACGGCGGCGTCTTCGATAGTCCAGTTTCCGGTCGTATTCGGTGCGTAGACCCCGACATCGGCAGCGATAACGGTTGTGTCAGTGACCGTCCAGTCACCGCTGGTTCCGTTGGCGGCGACGCCAAAGCGGTAGTTCCGCACGGTGAATCCGGTGATGTTCGCTTCGGCTGTGCCAGCCACCGTAACGCCGGTTCCGTTGACGAACCGCGAACCGTCCAGTATCGCCCGGCCGGGTGCGACGAGGGTAATACTCTCGTTGATTCGGACTTCTTCCCGGTAGGTGCCCGGCCGGACCTCGACGGTGTCACCGCTGTCGGCAGCGTTCACAGCGGCCTGTATCGACTGGTAGTCGGCACTCCCGCCTTTATCGACGGTCAGTGTGTCCTGCGCCGTCTGTGTTCCGGCCACGCTCGCCGGTATCATAGTGAGGGTCAGCACTACCGACAGAAAGAGCGCAAGTAGTGTCGTACGCGTGTCGTCCATAGTTGGAGTAATAGGGGGTGAATAGATGTAAACTGTATTGTTCTTTCACCCGCTGTCGACGTAACACTACGCTGAAGACGGGAATCCAGGCGACACACGCAGCGGCGTGGCCCGCGAAAGCGTTATCGGCCGGACCGGCGAACCCCGGAGTGTGCTGGAGTTGACGTACGAGTCGGGGACCATTCGCGTGTCGGGGGACCCACCGTCGGACCTGCCCGGCGTCGAGTACGACCGGCGTTCACAGACAGGGCGGGCGCCGGCCTACCGGTACGCCGACATCCGGAGCGTGCTCGAGGATCGTGAACTGGCGTATGAGGAGCGCGTCTTCTCGCTCCCGTCGCTGGCGCTTTCGACGGCGTATGACCTCCGAAAGTACCAGCAAGCGGCACTGGACGCCTGGCGTGAAGCTGAGGACAGAGGCTGTCTCGAACTACCGACAGGGAGTGGCAAGACCGTCATCGGCATCGCGGCCATGGTCGCGCTGGGGGCGCCAACCCTGGTCGTCGTCCCGACCATCGACCTGCTGGAACAGTGGCAGCGCGAGCTACAACGGGAGTTCGACCAGCCGGTCGGCCGCATGGGCGGGGGCGAACAGCGCGTCGAGGATATCACTGTGTCGACGTACGACTCGGCATACCTGCGGGCCGACGAACTCGGGGACCGCTTCGGGCTCGTCGTCTTCGACGAGGTCCACCACCTCGGCGGGGAGGGGTATCAGGATATCGCTCGATTGCTCGCTGCGCCGGCGCGGCTCGGACTGACAGCGACGTTCGAGCGGCCGGACGGAGCCCACGAGGTCATAGAGGACCTCGTCGGACCGCTCGTCCAGCGAGTCAGTGTCGACGACCTGGCGGGCGAGCACCTCGCGGACTACGATATCAAGCGACTCGAAGTCTCACTCACGCCGGACGAACGGGACCGCTACGAGGAGTATCAGGGGACGTTCACCGACTACCTCAAGCAATCCAACATCCAACTCCGATCCGGCAGCGACTATCAGGAACTCGTGAAGCGGTCCGGCAACGACCCGGCGGCTCGCGAGGCGCTGCTCGCGAAACAGCGCGCCCGCGAGGTGATGATGAATGCCAAGCGGAAGGTCGACCGGCTGGCGACGATTCTGGACCGCCACCGCGAGGACCGGATCATCGTCTTCACCGCCCACACCGACCTCGTGTATCGCCTCTCCGAGCGGTTTCTCATTCCGGCGATAACGCACGAGACTGGCGCGAGCGAGCGTCGGGAGATACTAGAGCGGTTCCGTGACGGGACGTACTCCCGGGTCGTGACCGCGAACGTCCTTGACGAGGGAGTGGACGTGCCTGACGCGAACGTCGCCGTCGTCCTCTCGGGGAGCGGCTCAGAGCGGGAGTTTACCCAGCGACTTGGCCGTATTCTCCGACCGAAAGCCGACGGCGGACGGGCACTGCTGTACGAACTCGTGACAGAGGAAACCGCCGAAGAGCGGGTCGCCAGGCGACGCAGGTAGCGGGCGATATGTCGTTGCCCAGGCACTCCCAACGCTAACCGGACTTACCACCTTGATAACTATGGCTCTCTCCGGCGAGAAGCAGAGAAATGCTCGATGCTAATCGCCAGTGTTGCGGGTCGCGAGGTGCGTCCGAGTGCGGTTGATACACATCCGTGTTCCCGACGCTGTCCTCAACAGCGTCTGCGGCGTGCTGGACGACCGTGATATCAGCTATGTTCAGACCAAGGAGACGAGCGACGACGAGACGGCGTGGCTGTTGCAGTTTCCGCTCCCGCCGGAGGCCGTCGACGAGGTGCTCGACGATCTCGAAGCGACCGGGCTCGATGCCGACCGGTACACTGTCGTCGGGAACGCCGAGACTGCCCGGCCGGACCAGTCAAACTCTGCCCGCCGCCACGAGGACCGCATCTCCCACGACGAACTCCGCGGTCGCGCGGTCGGCATGAACCCCGGACAAGGGACTTACTATGGAATGACGGTCCTGAGTGCAATCGTCGCGACGGCGGGTCTGCTTCTTGACTCTCCAGCTATCGTCGTTGGCTCGATGGTCATTGCGCCACAGGTCGGTTCCGCACTCATCGCCAGCGTCGGGACGACGCTCAGCGACCGCCGGCTCATCGCCGAGGGCGTCCGCGACCAGTTGCTCGGGCTCGCTGTCGCCATCGGGAGCGCGGCCCTGTTCGGACTGTTCATCCGGTACAGCGGGTTTGTCCCCGGACAGCTCCGTGTCACGACAGTCCAGCAGATCGCCCAGCGCATTTCGCCGGGCTTTCTGTCGCTTGCGGTCGGACTCTGTGCTGGAGCCGCTGGGGCGTTCGGACTGGCGACGGCACTACCGGTCTCACTAGTTGGTGTGATGATCGCTGCTGCGCTCATCCCCGCCGCTGCGGCCATCGGGGTCGGTATCGCCTGGGGACTGCCGGCCGTCGCACTCGGGGCGGGTATCCTCCTGCTGGTCAACGTCGCGTCAATCAACCTTACCGGCGTTCTTGTCCTCTGGGGACTCGGATTCCGTCCGCTGAACTGGGCGGCCGACCGCTCGCCGACAGAGACGATCCGGACGTACGCGCCGACCGTTTTCGCTGTTCTGGCGCTGCTGGTCGCGTTTGCCGGCGCCGGGACGGTCACCGCCCAACAGATGCAGGTCGAAACGTCGGTAAACGACGCTGTTACCGAAGTGCTGTCCGACGAATCATACGAGCGGCTCCGATTACAGTCGGTCCAGACCCGGTTCGGCGGCGTCTCAGTGTACCGGCTGGACCGGGTGGTCACCGTCGCGGTCAGTCGGCCCGCCGACCGGCCGTATCCGGCTCTTGTCTCCGACCTCGAACGTGCCGTCGGCCGGTCGATCGCGGACGATGCAACTGTCGAAGTCACCTTTGAGGACAGACATCCGGCGGAATGATGCCGGCTGCGACGGGCGTCTCTGCGGGGGCGTCGTCACTCCCCGTGTTTTTGTCGCTCCGTGGCGGAGGGACGCGTGTGCTGACGAAAGACCTCCTGCGGGTGTCCCGCGCGGGCGGTGGTTATCACCTGCAGTTCGCCGACGCCGACGCGGAGCAACTGGCGGCCCGCGTACTCGGTATCTATCAGGGCCACATCGGCGAGTCCCGCGAGACGCTGGAGACGGCACTCGCGGATGTCGAACGGGAGGCCGACGATTTCAAGCTGGTCCGCGGGCTGGCGAAACTCGTCGAACGGGAAGCAACATTTGAGACGCACGCCCCGATCGACCCTGTTCGTGCCCGTCGTCGGGTGTTCGAAGCCGCTGCAGACGTTGGCGTCGTGACCGAAGCCGAGCGCCAGCAGGCACTCGCCGAAGCGGCTGACCACTTCGGCACGGATGCCGCATCGCTGGCCGACACGCTGTACGCCGACCGGGGCTCTCGGCAGGTCCTCACGGAGGTGGACTCTCGCTGGGGGCCGGCCGAACTTCGGACCCAGTACAATCTCTCGCTGGCGCAAACGGCGCTGTTCGACGCGACAGAGGTGCGAGTCCGTTCCTCCGATCCGAAGGCGCTCGTCTCGGCGGTCAAACGCCTCCGGCTGATGTACGAGATCCGTCGGACAGGGAACGGTCGGGAAGTCGTCGTTACAGGACCGGACGCGCTGTTCTCGAACACGCGCCGGTACGGGACCCGCTTCGCGCGCCTCCTGCGAACGGTCGCGACCGCAAACGAGTGGGAGCTGACGGCAACCATCGACGACCGGGGCACCGAGCGGGAACTCACCCTTTCAGATGGAGATGTCTCCGTTCCCGGTGTCGAGCCCGTAACAGAGGTCAGCTACGACAGCGGCGTCGAAGCCGACTTCGCCGGCCGGTTCGCCGCACTGGACCTCGACTGGGACCTGATACGCGAACCGGAGCCGTTACGCGCCGGCGAACACGTCGTCATTCCGGACTTCGCATTCGAGTGGCGACCCGGCACTGACACCGGGGTGCGGGATACCGGTCGCAGTACGGGTGGTTCGGACGTGACCGACGGCGACACACCCTTCCGCGTCTTCTTCGAAATCATGGGGTTCTGGACGCCGGAGTACGTCGAGAAAAAACTTGCCCGTCTTGACGCACTGGAGGAGATCGAGATGCTGGTCGCAGTCGACGAATCGCTTGGCGTCGGCGAGGAAATCGAGGCAACGGATAATCGGGCAATTCCGTACTCCGGCACGGTCAGAGTAAAAGATGTGCGAGACGCCCTGCGACCCTACGAGGAGCGACTCGTGCATGAGAGCGTTGCAGAGATATCCGACGAACTGCGGCCGGTTGCCGACGTTATCTCACTCGCCGACCTCGCCGCGGAGCACGGTGTTAGCGAGGGTGCGCTGGAAGATGTGGTCTTTCCGGCTCACGAGCGCGTCGGCCGCACACTCGTTGACCCCACCGTACTGGACGAACTGGCCGAGGAAATCGAACCCGGAATGGCATACGAGACGGCGACCGATCGACTCTCGGCGTACGGGGTTGCGGACGACAGCGCTGCGCTCGCGCGCCTTGGCTACCGCGTCGCCTGGGAAGGACTGGGTGAGGGGACAATCCAGCCACGGGAATGAGTGGTCTGTGAGAAACGGTGGGGACTCCGCTCTCAGGTACAGCATCTCACATCGCTATCAAAGGAGCAATCGTTGTTCAGGTCGCTTCGTCACGTCGCTTCTCAGAAGGCTGTCGCCGCCACTGTGGCGTTTCGAGGAGGAGTCGGAGCGGCCAAATGACGTAGTACAGCGGATGCAGCGGGCCGGGGAGCGGGCGAAACTGGTACTCCGAGTAGGTCGGGTGAAGTGACGAATGTAACAGCAGGAGCGGCAACAGCGCTGTCATCGAATCGCTGGCAGCCAGATAAAACCGAGCGGCTTCGAACTGTGTGGGCGCCTCTGGCGTCCCAGCGGCCAGCGACTCAACGACGGTTTCGGCTAATTCGGACACGCGGCTGTCCGTACGAAGGCGGTCCAGTAGCGGCGCTGGGAGGGTGTACCCGAAGACAGCACGGGCAAGCGCGGCCCCAAGCAGTAGATTACGCTCGACGCCAGTTTTTTGCGCCCGAGCGAGGACGTGTGACCAGTCGGCGTCTGTCGACTCCAGTGCCGCAACGAAATCACAGAGCCACTTCAGGAGATACCAGCGGTGCTTGGTTCCGTGGAACGCTAACACGAGCAGCCGATCTGGCTGTGCAAGTGCTGGAAGCGGTTGGCCGCCGACCGCTATGGTGTCGCGGCGGTCCCAGAGTTCACTGAACGGGATGGAGAACGGTCGCTCGGCATCGCCCACGCGCCAGCGAAGTTCCACGTCGAACTCCGGACCACGCATCTCGTACTCGTGAACGATTGCCTTCGTCACAGGACCGCCTAACAGCGCGGCGTCATCCAACCGCGGCGTGCCCCCGCGCCACTCATATCCTCGTCCTTCGAGAATATCCGCAGCGGCGGGGATATCTTCTGGGTGGACGAGCAGATCTAGATCGTTGTACTCACGCACCGTTGCGTCGTCGTAAGCGGCGGCGGACAGCGCCGGCCCCTTGAACGGTATCGCACGGACACCACGCTTCTCAAAACTCTCGATTATCTCCTGTAACTCGGTCGTAAACGCGAGATTCCGCATCCGTTTTCCCTGTACGATGCTGCTAAGTCGTGTCAACACGGCCGCTGGCACGGTGAACTCATCATCACTCTCGCGTGCCATCGCTTCCAGTCCCTCATAGAGGAGTTGCACAACACCGTGATACTGGGCGAGTGCAACGACGCGGTCCCAGTCTGGCGTCCCATCCACCGCGGGAGGATCGGGGGAAGCGTCGGTGACGACTGCGGTACGAGCACAATCGACGACCACCTGAAGTTCGGGTTCAGCCTCCGTCAGCATGAGTCACTCTTGAGATCAGACTGAATCCGGGCTGCGACATCCGGAATCGCATCGAGATTTCGCGGTCGGCGAAGCCGTTTTATATCAGTCATCTCGACAATCTCTCCGCAGGTGCTGAAATTGGACGCGGCCTGGCCGTCGGCTTCCAGCGCGCCCAGCGTGTATGTATTATCCACGAGCGCCATGACCTGCTCGTCCGGCCTGACTGCGTCCACCTCGATTGTCTCGCCGTCTTCGAGCAGGTAAATCCGTTCTAGCGGCACCGGGGTCGCGGGCTGGTCGTGCCTGAGCCCATAGAAGTGCCGAGGGCGACCGCTGTGGACCTGTTCCGGCGGCTCGACCGGAGGATCAAACACCTCGACCGCCTCCGGATCGAGTTTCATCGATGGGTAGCCACTTCGGACGACTGGTCCCGCATCGTCCAGCGCTATCGCAGCTACGTCATCGCTCAGGACACGATGTCCGTCGAGCAGGCAGGCCATCGCAGTTGTCGTTTTTCCGACTCCCGACTCCCCAACGAACGCCACTGCGCGCCCGTCGATGCTGACGGTACTGGCGTGCAGCACGAAGTAGCCCCGTTGATCCAGCAGGTGGTTCAACGCTGGGCCGACCAGTACGTGGCGGAGGACTTCGCCTGGCACGTCCGAGGCCGGGTCTACAGCGATGGATTTCCCGTCGAGAATTCTGACCGTTGCGGCATCGTACAGAAGGTAGTATTCGCGCTCGGTTACCGCGTGAAAGGTTGACCCGGACGCAGCCGATAGTGGGCGGGGAATCCGTTCCTCAGTGATAGTGACATCAGCCTGCCCGTCAGGCGCTGTCTCAACGGGCGGAAGCTCCGGTACGTCGAAGGCCGAGCGGACTGTCAGCCCAAAGGCTTCGTACGTGGCTGTGTTTGCTGTCGCCATCCGACTAGTGTCCTCCCCGCATAGTTGTCCATCGATTCCGTCTGTGGTGAGACACACCCCAGCTACGACACCCCTGGTTCATACCAGACCGCTTGACTGCTGTGGTGGATAAGAATGGACTCTCTACTCCCAGTACACAACCACGAAACCGTCGCAATGTATCCACTGAATAGTGCCAGTATCGAGTACTGATAAAAAGAGGAGTCCGCTAGATGTGTGAACAGACTGTGGACGCTAGCTCCACTTCCCGTATCCGTCGTCGTGATCCCACCAGTTCGTCTTTTCTTCGACAGTTCCGTACGTTTCGACCGACGGCGTTTCGTATTCCTTCATTGGTTACCTCCACATCTGCTTTCAGGCATATATGTATTTGTTATATTATCTATTACTGCTGAATTTCAACAGAATAGGGTGTTTACTATCCGTTAGTCGCGTACTTCGCGTTCCGTGAGTGGTCGGAAACGCCCAAAGTCGTCGACATCCCCGATAAGGACATCACCGTTTGACTCGACCCAAGCATGAGCCTCAAACGTATCGGACTGTGTATCCACACCGAAGCGGAGACAATGTGGCGAATCACTCGCCTTCAGCAATGTACTCCCAGTGAGTGCCCGCTCAAGACAATCATAGGTGCCCGGAAGACACGATCCAGCTGTCGAAACCGCCCAGCGTACTGACTCTGGTGATCCAGACTGTCGATGACACGGGAAGAACTGGGAGACTGTGCCGAAACAGCACTCTGCATCCTCCAGCCCGGCGACTGTAAGCAGTACTTTGCTCGCAATGATCAGTACCACTGCTTCACAGAGCAATAGCTTCTGCGCCCGTGACAACGCCCTGAACTCACGGAGTCGGGTTCGCATCGACCTTGATGAGTTGCTCCGCGGCAAGCGTTTCCAGAAAGCGTTCCACATCATTTGCGGCCCGGTTCCTGTCGACATCGTACTCTTTGACCAGCGCCGAGACGACTGCCGCTGGTTCTGTCGGTTCCTGAATTCGGTCCCAGATGTCCGGGCCGACCCCTGACAGGCCCTGGTACCGTCCCGTCTCGTTGTTGAGCAACACGATTTCGCCGTCGATAGTCGTGGTGACGCAGTCGTCAGTTGCGACAACAGTCGATCCGGAATCTATCGCGACCATATGGATATCGGCGATACTCGCACTATTTGTTATGGCCTCTTTTCGCCTCCATGGTGACTCTGGCTGCCGTTAGACGTGCCCTTCGCTCCCAAACGACCCGGCCGTAGTAAGCCGGTAACTATGCCGCATAGAAACCGCATCCTGAACAATGGCTACGACTCCTTCCGTCAGTGAAAAATACGCATCGTTGCGCCGCGTAGCGTTGTACCGGCCGGCACTGACGGGGAGTATCGTCGCTGCCAGCCTCTTCGTGATGCTACTGGAGGGTGTTGGCCTCTCGTTCCTGTTTCCGATACTCGACGCCGCACAGGCTGGGCAGGGTCTCCCGCTTCAGGCGGACGGCGTCACCGGCCAATTCCTTTCCGCGTACGCCGCTGCGGGACTCCCGCTCACACTCGAATTTTTGCTGTCCGGTCTCGCGTTCGTGATGGTTGTCCGATATACAGCGTCGTTTACCGTGAAATGGCTCGCGGCGAAGCTCACACAGACGTACGAACGTGACCTCAAAGACCTGGCCTACGAACTGGCAATGGGCGCGTCAGTCGGCTACTACGACGACAAAGGGTCCGATGACATCATAAACACGATTCTGACACAGACCCGGTACGCCGGCCGTGTCATCGGCCGGATAATCCAGTTCTTCCAGCAGGGAATCCTCTGTCTGGTGTATATCGGAATCGCACTGGCTATCGCTCCGGTGCTAGCAGTCGGTGCGGCTGTCGCCCTCGGCGGTGTCACGGCAATCATCAGATACGGCATCGAGCCCGGGTACGCTGTTGGCGACCGTGTGGCGACGGCAAACGAACAGCTGCAGGAGACAACACAGGCGGGGACGCAAGGTATCCGTGACGTGAAGCTGTTTGGTATGCACGACGGACTGCTTGCTGAGTTCCGGTCCACACTCGACCGGTACACCTCTACTAGCGTTGCCGTCCGCCGGAACCAGGTTGCAATCGGAAGCCTCTATCGCCTCTCGGTCTCGCTGCTCCTGTTTGGGCTCGTCTACGTCGCCATCAGTTTTCGGGCGCTATCTATCGCGGAACTCGGCGTGTTCCTGTTCGCGATGCTCCGACTCGCCCCCCGGCTGAGTTCGCTCAACTCTACCATCTACGCTATCGAGGGAGAGCTCCCACATCTGGTCCGAACCCACCAGTTCATCGACCGCCTCGAAGCCCAGCAGGAGCCAACTGGCGGGCAGTCGGTCCCAGACCGAATTGGGGAAATCGCGTTCGAGAACGTCTCGTTCGCCTACGAGGACGAGCCAGTGCTTGCGGACTTCTCGATGGCTGTCGAGCGAGGGGAGTTCGTCGGCATCGTCGGGGAGTCCGGTGGCGGCAAATCAACAGTTGTCTCGCTGCTCACGCGACTCTATACCCCGGATAGTGGTGATATCCTGGCGAACGGGACGCCGATTTCGGCCTATGCCCTTGAGGAATGGCGTGACGCTGTTGCGATGGTTCGACAGGACCCCCACATCTTCAACGATACGTTGCGGTACAACCTCACTGCCGGCCGCGATATCTCCGATGAGACGCTCTACGAAGTCGCTGAGAAGGCACTCGTTCTCGAGTTTCTCGATGACCTTCCACAGGGGCTCGACACGGTGTTAGGCGACGATGGCGTGAAACTCTCCGGCGGACAGCGTCAGCGCGTCGCACTGGCCCGGGCGCTCCTGACCGACGCGGAGGTGCTTGTACTCGATGAAGCCACTAGCGACCTCGACTCAAATCTGGAACGGCAAATCCATCGTACTGTCGAGACGCTTGACGGGGACCAGACTGTGATCGCAATCGCCCACCGTCTCTCGACAGTCTCGAACGCCGACCGAATCTACACTGTTGAGGACGGGCAGGTCACAGAACAGGGTAGCCACGCCGAACTGCTTGACGGCGACGGGACATACGCGGAGCTGTACGCGATGCAGGGAACGGCAGCCACACAGTCTTCCAGTGGCTAACTGGTTCTCAGTGGGACGGGTGGGTCGTCGGGTTAGACTTCTCGCCGGCGCCCTTTCGGCACCTGTGACCTGAGTTCGCCGTAGACGTACAGGCCGACGCCAACCGGTTCAGCCGCACCAGCAAGGTCGTGAGTGACGACGAGATACCCCCAGTCACCGTCCCAGTCGAGTTCTTGATCCTCGCCGGCCACGAACGCCCGGGCGGTGTCCTCATCGAGGTGGATGACGTTCTGGCTGGCGTACTCGCCGAACCGCTGGACGGCTTCCAGCGTCGGCTTCCAGTGTTCCTGACGCGTTCGCAGGAACGTCATTCCCAAGCCCTCGATGTCCACCGGCGACGGCGGGCTGCCCTGATACAGCCATAGTTTGCCAGCACCGCGCTCCCAGAAGGTGTACCCCTCGAAGGTCTCCGGCGGGACGCCAAAGCGTTCAGCCCAGAAGCCGAGCACTTCCTGTCGGGTCGCTCGCTCGGGGTCTTCACGCGCTTCGTCCGTCTCTGGGAGTCGCGTGAACTCAGTGCTCTGGTTGCTCATTCCGCGGGCACCTCCAGTTTCGCACAGAAGAACCCGCCCGTGTCGTTGTGGTGCGGGTAGATGCGCTTAGCGCTGGTTACGCTGGGGTCGAAGCTCTCGTCTTCCCACTCGGTGATCCCCGGTGCATGATCGAGCGGGAGGTCGTAGTCCACGATTTCACAGGCGACCTCGTCGAGCACGTAGTCCAGCACGGCCTCGTTTTCTTCCGGGGCGAACGTGCAGGTGGAGTAGACGACGGTCCCCCCGGGCTCAGTCACCTCGACGGCGCGTTTGAGGATGCCCTTCTGGACGCCGGAGATACCCTCGACGTGCGAGAGCGACCAGTCCTCCAGCGTGTCGGGGTTCTTTCGGATAGTCCCCTCACAGGAACAGGGGACGTCGACGAGCGCCCGGTCGTACCCCTTGCCGCCGAAGGGCTTGAGCGAGTGGTTGCGGCCGTCCTCGTGGGTGACGGCAACCGTCGTCGCCCCCAGTCGCTCGGTGTTGGTCCGCAACGCCGAAATCCGCCCGAGGTTGTTGTCGGTTGCGACGACTTCACCGGTATCCTCCATCAGCGCGGCGAGCTGGGTCGTCTTGCTCCCCGGTGCCGCACAGGCGTCCCAGACCCGCTCGCCGGGCTGGGGGTCCAGTACGGTCGCCGGAATCACGGACACCTCCTCCTGCCCGTGAATCCAGCCGTGGAAGTACGGCCAGTTCGCGCCGGGGGAGTCCTCGGGCAGGACGAACAGGCCGTCGTGCCAGTCGACGGGGTCGTAGGCGATGTCTGCATCCGCAAGCGCCGTCCGGACCCGCTCGACGGTGGCTTTGATCGTGTTGACCCTGACAGCCGACGGCAGCGGGCGTTCACATGCGTCGATGAACGCCTCGAAGTCGTCGATGATGGGTCGGTAGCGGTCGAGTGGTTCCATTGTCCGGCGTTCGCTGGCGGTCGGTTTGTGGGTTTCGAACGGCACCGGCCCATGGCTTTCAAGCCGTCGGCGGACGATATCTGAGGTATGGCACACATACAGGTCCACCGCGACGACATTTCCCTCGACTCACCCACACTGATCGAGGGACTCCCAGGGGTCGGACTCGTCGGCAAGATAGCCGCTGACCATCTTGTTGATGTCTATGACATGGAGTACTACGCGTCGGCCCACTGCGAAGGGTTGCCAGAAATCGCCGTGTACGGAACGGACGACCCAGAGGTTCGCCCGCCGGTCCGGCTGTACGCGGACGAGGATCGCGACCTGCTCGTCCTCCAGAGCGACGCACCGATTTCCCCATCCGGTGCGACGGAGTTCGCCGGCTGTATGGTCAGCTGGTTCGAGTCCAGCGATGCGACGCCGGTCTACCTCAGCGGCCGTCCTGCTGAGAAAGACGGGGTTCCAGACGTGTACGGCATCTCGACGGGCGACGGGGCGGCAATGCTTGCGGAGGCGGACGTAAATCCGCCCTCGGAGAACGGCGCAATCACTGGGCCGACCGGCGCACTAGTCCATGAATCGCAGCGAACCGGGCTGACGAGCGTCGGACTTATCGTCGAAGCCGACCAGCAGTTCCCCGACCCGGAAGCGGCGCGGGCGCTCCTGCAGACGGGTATCAGTCCGCTCACTGACTTCGAGATCGACACCGAGGCTCTGGTCGAGCAGGCCGAGGAAATCGGTCGAGCCAAGGCGCAACTCGCACAGCAGCTGCAGGAGAATCAAGAGGAGAGCACGAGCGCACGGCCGCTTGGGATGTATCAGTAATGGCGGGCGCAGACGACATCGTTCGCGGGTTACTGGTCATAGCTATCGTCGGTATCGGGACGATCTTGGGGTGGGTGCTGTTTGTCAGGACGCCCGACAATCTTGCCCAGTTACTTGGCGTCCTGCTGGTCATCGCTGTCGCCGTCGCGACCGCCCGTATCGGCAGCAACATCGCCGGCTCTCTCCTCCCGGCACACAACGTCGCGGAAGTCGCCGTCGAAGGGCCGATCAGTCGTGACGGCGGTGGTGGCATCACCAGTCCGCCAGTCGGTGCGTCGGCCCACAATATCGTCGAACAGATCGAACGCGCTGATTCCGACCGGGGCTCGGAGGCACTGCTTCTGAAGCTGAACACCCCGGGTGGCGAAATCGTCCCCAGCGAGGACATCCGAATCGCCGCCGAGCAGTTCGACGGGCCGACCATCGCCTACGCGACGGACGTCTGTGCCAGCGGCGGCTACGATATCGCCGCCGGCTGCGACGAACTGTGGGCGCGTGAGGGCTCTATCGTCGGCTCAATCGGCGTCGTCGGCTCACGGGTCAACGCCAAGGAACTGGCCGACCGCCTGGGCCTCTCCTACGAGCAGTTCACCGCCGGTGAGTACAAGGACGCCGGCGTCCCGCTGAAGGAAATGTCCGAAGACGAGCGCGAGTACCTGCAGGGCATCGTCGACGACTACTACGACCAGTTCATCGACACCGTGGCCGAAGGCCGCGAGATGGACGCCGAGACGCTCAAAGACACCGAAGCGCGAATCTTCCTCGGCGACGAGGCAGAAGAACGTGGGCTCGTCGACCGTCTCGGGACGCGTGACGACGTTGAGGCGAGTCTGGAGCAACGGCTGGGTGAGGACGTGACGATCAATGAATACGAGCCCGAGCGCGGATTGACGGGCAAGCTCCGCGGGGGCGCACAGCAGGTCGCGTTCGCGCTGGGAGCGGGTATCGCCGGCGTCGCTGACGGCGATATCGAGGGCCTCTCCTTCCGGCGATAGCTCGGGAGGTTTTTTATCCGGGGACCGCCTTCGCCGTAGTGTGACCACGCTGGTGGTGTGTATCGACAGGGACAGTCCGGCCACAGCCGCGTGTCCCGTTGTCGGCCGCGACGCCGTCGAGTCACTCATCACACAGACGGGGGTCGTTGACCCGGAAGATAGTCGGGTCAACTGCCTCCTCGAAGGACTCGCAGTCGCGGATGAACTCGATGCTGAGGGGTCCGAGCCGGTCCTCGCCGTCGTCGGCGGCGGGAGCGACAGCGTCGGCTCGGATCGGGAGATCGCCAGCCAGATCGACAGTCTGGTCGCCGAGCACGACCCGGGCTCCGCGGTCGTCGTCGTCGACAGCGCCGACGACGAGCGGCTGGTCCCCATCATCGAGAGCCGCGTTCGGGTCGATGCCGTCGACCGCGTTGTCGTCCGCCAGGCCCGCGATATTGAATCGACGTACTACCTGCTCAAGCAGTTCCTGGCCGACGAGGAACTGCGCAAGACGGTGCTGGTCCCCGTCGGCATCATCATGCTCGCGTTCCCGCTGTTGCTCGTCGTCACCAGCCCGACCATCGCCGTCGGCGCTATCGCGGCCGCCATCGGCGTGTTCCTCATCTACAAGGGACTGGGTATCGACGCGTACCTCTCGCAACTTCCCAGCCAGACCCGGGAAGCGCTGTACTCGGGACAGGTGTCGCTCGTGACCTACGTCGTCGCCGCCGGCCTCTCGCTCGTCGGAGTTTTCGCCGGTGTGCTGGGCGTTTCTGCGGTCGGTGATATCAGTCCCTTCCTGCTTGCAAACCGCTTTGCCTTCGCGTCCGTGCCGTGGCTGACCGGCGCGGCGTTGGCCGCTTCGCTTGGCCGCCTGCTGGACGAACTCATCCAGCAAGAGGGGGTTCGGAGCGCGTACGTGAACCTCCCGTTCGGTGCGGTCGCTGTCGGGCTCGTCGTTCGCGGCTTTTCTGCGTACTTCCTCGAACGCGGTGGCGTGTTTGAGCCGTTTCAGGTGCCGGAGACGAACCTCGGCATCGTACAGATTCAGGGGTTCTTGCTGGATGCAGGGACCCGCCTCGCGCTGTTCATCCTTGCAGGCATCCTCATCAGCCTCGTTGGCGTCAGGGTGGCGACCTACGTCAGCCACACCGATATCGAAGACGAACTGGTGGAATAGACAGCGATTTACGCCGCCGACAGCTATCAGCAGCCATGACAGACGGCGCGTGGGTTTCGTTGTTTTCCGGCGGTAAAGACTCCTCGTGGGCGCTGTACCGGGCACTGGAACGGGGCCACCCCGTCGAGCGCCTAGTGACGGTCCACCCGGAGGGCGACTCATACATGTACCACGTTCCGGCGACCCGGTTAGCCCGCTTAGCTGCCGAGAGCATCGGCATCCAACTGGTCGAAGTCGAACCTGATGACTTCGGAGCCGACGACGTGCCTGACTCGGGCGAGCAGGGCGATGCCGAACTCGAACCGCTGGAAGCAGCACTGCGAGAACTCGACGACGAGCTGGACGGCGGTATCACCGGCGTCACTGCCGGGGCCGTCGAAAGCGAGTACCAGACGACCCGCATCGAATCGATGGCCGACCGCCTCGAAGCCAACGTATTCGCGCCGCTGTGGCAGGAGAACCCCCGCGACCTCGCCGACGCGATGCTGGACGCCGGCTTCGAGATACAGATTATCCGCGTTGCCGCCTACGGCCTTGACGAGTCCTGGCTGGGTCGCACGCTCGACGCCGACGCGCTCGACGAACTGGAGGCACTCAACGACGAGTACGGCGTTCACATCCTCGGGGAAGGCGGCGAGTTCGAAACGCTCGTCACTGACGGCCCGCACATGGACCGCCGGATCGAAATTGAGTACGAGACGCAGTGGGACGGCAGTCGCGGGTCAGTGCAGATCGAAGACGCGTGGTTGGCGTAATCAGGAAAGACAGAACGGCTGGGTGGGGCTAATTTCCGTCGGTCAACTGCGTGTGCGCGCCGATGAGTGCGCCGGCGAGGTCTAGACGCTCGACCTGTGTATCCCGGTCGATAATCGACTGGCGGATGTCCGAATCGAGGATAGTTGTATCCGGAAACACGATGGTGCCGTCGAGACTGGAGTTGACGACCTCGGCTCCCGAGAGGACGTGGACGTTCTCGCCAAGCGTGGTGTTCTCGATGGTAGCGTCTTCCGCGACGACGTTGTCCCCGTCGAGTTCCCATGCGACGGCTTCCAGATAGCTTTCGGGCGTCCCGATGTCATACCAGGCGTCGTCGAAGGTGAACGCACGGACAGGCCCGTCCTCGACGAGCCACTGGATGAACCAGCCGGGTTCGTCGGGATTGTTCCCGTCTTCGAGATACTCGTCGAAGCGGATCGCATCGGCCGGGAACGCATAGCAGGCAATCGAGACGAGTGTGCTGTTGGGGTCGTCGGGCTTCTCCTGGAAATCCGTGACCTCCTCGCCGTCGAGTTCGATGAGGCCGTAGGAGCTAGCCTTTTCCAGGGACCCGACATCGTAGGCGGCGAGCGTGGGGTCGTCGTACTGTTCGAAGTAGTCGATAAACTCGGCGATGTCGAAGCTGATGAGATTGTCGCCAGCGATGACGAGAAGGTCTTCGTCGCCGAGTCCTTCTCGGTCGACTAGCTGGGCGAGCGCACCGACGACGCCGAACTTCTCGTCTTCCTCGGCAGTTTCCTCGACGGTCAGAGACGCTTTCTCGAAGCGACTCGCGGCGATGTGGTCCCGAAAGTCATCGGCAAAGCGCTGGTTCGTACTGACAAACACGTCCGTGATGCGATCGTCCTCCTCCAGCTCGCTGAGAATCCGGTCGATGACAGTCGTTTCACCGACAGGGAGCAGCATCTTGGGCCGGTGCTTGGTGACAGGCCAGAGCCGGGTGGCGTACCCGCCTGCAAGGACAATCGCTTTCATGTCCAGAAGCAGACAACCAGAATACAAGTTCTTTTTCATCGGCTGGACCACGGCACTTATCGGTGACCCGGAGTACAACCTCGTATGACTGACGACGCTGACGGCCCTGAGACTGGGGTGGGAGATGCGAACCTCACGGAAAAGATCAACCAGACGAACGTCGACGAGCGTATTTCGAGTCTGGAAGCGGCCTACGACGAGGTACCGGTCATCGAGGAGACCTTCGAGCTATCGCCCGACGAATACGCTGACGTGTTCACTGCGACACGCGGGACGGGCTACTCCGGGAACAGCGTCGTGTTCGTCACCCGTGGCGGCTCCGATTTCCCAGAGCTGAGCGATCAGATACCCGATCAGGCGGCCGGCGACACCCGTGACCGGGTCTTGCTGGTGCTTGGGCGCGGCGCTGATATGTGGGCGCTGCCGGGCGGCGGCAAGGGCGACGAGTACGAGTCGGTGCAAGGGACTGCCGTGCGCCGTGTCAACGAACAGACTGGTATCCGCTGTACAGTCACCGGCGTCGCGGAGGTCGTTCACTCGAAGTACTATCCCGACACCGACGCGCAGGGGTCGGTGCACACGCTGGACATCTACCTCGAAGCTGAGTACAAGAAGGGAAGTCTCGATGTGGACGAATCGGAACTCGTCGGTGCGGCGTGGTTCGCGGAGCCGCCCGAGCGGCTAACTCCCGGTGCCGAAGAACAGTTTGCGGCCTTCCTCGACGACGAGTGAGTCCGGGACCGGGACGGGCTCTTGGTTAGTGCTCGACTAACTCAATGAGCACCCCACCGGTCGTCTTCGGATGGAGAAACGCCACGTCGTGACCCCACGCGCCCGACCGTGGCTCCTCGTCGATGAGATCGATACCACAGTCGCTGACTGTCTCTAGCGCGGTGGCGATGTCGTCTGTCTCTAGAGCCACGTGATGGATACCCGGCCCGTTGCTGTCGAGGTATCTAGGAATCGCGCCGTCGGCATCCGGCAGCGGTTCTAGCAGTTCGAAGTACCCGTTGCCCATCTCCAGAAACGTCACCTGCAGACCGTCGAACGTCTCCTCATGGACGACCGGTGTTTCGAAGGCGTCGGCGAACAGTTCCGAGAGCGGGTCGGCGTCGTCCGTCGCAATGCCGGCGTGGTCGAATTGCATGGACGACCGTACACCGGGATGGATTATAATTCTGGGAGCATGGGCAGCTGGAAAACAGGCTGTGGTCCGCGTTTCAACCGACCTTACATCGACGACCCGGGCTGGTACTCGCCGAACACGTCCCGGAGTACGTCACACACCTCGCCGGTCGTGGCGTACACCTTCACGGCGTCGATGATATAGGGCATGACGTTCTCGTCACCCTCGGCGGCCTGTCGGAGCGCGTCGAGTTTCGCTTCGACGGCCGCCTCGTCACGCTCTTCCCGAACTGTGGCGACGTTGTCCTGCTGGGCCTGTTCGACGGCCTCGTCGACCTCTTCGATATCCTGCTCACCCTCTTCTTCGACCTGATACTCGTTGACGCCGACGATGATGCGCTCGCCCGCCTCCTGTTCACGCTGGCGTTCGAAGGCTACGTCCTGAATCTGGCGCTGGACCCATTGCTCCTCGATGGAGCGGCGCATCCCGCCGCGTTCGTCGACCTCCTCGATGAGTTCGCGGGCCTCCGCTTCGAGTTCGTCGGTCAGCGACTCGACGTAGTAGCTCCCGGCCAGCGGGTCGATGGTGTCCGCCGCACCGGACTCGTGGGCGAGAATCTGCTGGGTGCGCAGTGCTGTCCGGACGGACTGCTCGGTCGGCAGGCCGATGGCCTCGTCCTTGCCGTTGGTGTGGAGGCTCTGGGTTCCGCCCAGAACGGCCGCCAGCGCCTGGTAGGACACACGGACGACGTTGTTCTCGATCTGCTGGGCGGTCAGTGTCGAGCCAGCGGTCTGGGTGTGGAACTTCAGTTGCTTGGATTTGGGGTTCTGGGCGTCGAAACGCTCGTCCATAATTTTCGCCCAGAGGCGACGTGCGGCCCGGAACTTCGCCACCTCCTCGAAGATATTGTTGTAGGAGGCAAAGAAAAAGGATAGCTGCGGGGCGAACTCGTCCACATCCAGCCCGGCCTCGATAGCGGCCTCAACGTACTCGATACCGTCACCGAGGGTGAACGCGATCTCCTGGGCGGCCGTCGAGCCGGCCTCGCGGATGTGATACCCCGAGATAGAGATGGTGTTGAATTTCGGCGTCTCAGCGGCACAAAACTCGAAAATGTCGGTGATGAGCCGCATCGAGGGCTCCGGCGGGTAGATGAACGTGTTCCGGGCGATATACTCCTTGAGTACGTCGTTCTGGATGGTCCCGCGGAGTTCCTCGCGGTCGACGCCCTGCTTGTCGCCGACAGCGATGTACATCGCCAGCAGCACCGAGGCAGGGGCGTTGATGGTCATGCTCGTCGAGACTTCGTCCAGCGGGATGCCGTCGAACACGGTCTCCATGTCATCAAGCGAGTCGATGGCGACGCCGGTTTTGCCAACCTCGCCGGCGGCCATCGCGTGGTTGGAGTCATACCCCATCTGCGTGGGGAGGTCAAACGCCATCGACAGCCCGGTCTGGCCCTGGTCGAGCAGGTAATTGAACCGCTCGTTGGTCTCCGTCGCGGTCCCCATCCCGGCGTACTGGCGCATCGTCCAGAGTCGGCCCCGATAGCCGGTCGGATACACGCCGCGGGTATACGGTTCCTGACCGGGGAACCCCAGATCCTCCTCGTAGTCGAGATCGGAGATATCTTCCGGGGTGTACAGGCGGTCTACCTCGTGTCCTTCGGTATCCGTGGTGAACGTCTCCTTGCGTTCGCCAAAGCGGTCGACGGTGGGCTGGACGTCGTCTTCCTCCCACTGAGCCTTCGACTCCCGTATCTCCTCCAGCTCGTCGGGGTCAAACATGGACGGATTGTCGGACGGCGGAGGCTTAAGGGTTCTTAAATCCTTCACGATTTGTAATACGAAGCCTGTGGTAATCCACGGCGTGCTGTTCCGAGGTGGGTTTATATCGTCGCATTCTACCGAGGACGTATGCCAATCGAACCGGGTGACGGCGTTACCATCGAGTACGTCGGTCGCTTTGAGGACGGGACCACCTTCGATACGTCACGTCCCGAAGTAGCAAGAGAGCACGGACTGATCGAGGCACAGGGCGTCGATGCGAGCGAGTACGCACCGCTTTCCTTTACTGTCGGTGGAGGAGAGATCATTGAGGGAATCGACGAGGCGCTCGTCGGCATGGCCGCGGGCGAGGAGGCCACTGTCACGGTGCCCCCAGCCAAAGCCTACGGCGAGTTCCAGACTGACCGAATCCGCGAATACGACCCCGAAACGTTCGAGAGCATGGTGGGAAAAGAGCCGGAAGTCGGAACCCACGTCGAGGCTGAAAACGGACTTCATGGGGACGTAACTGCTGTCCGAGACGACGCCGTTGAGGTCGACTTTAACCACGAACTGGCCGGCAAGACGCTCGTGTTCGATATCGAAGTCGTCGACGTCAGATAATCAGTCCGTCGTCGTCGGATAATCAGTCGCCCGTGTCATACTTGTAGGTCGCTTCGTCGGGGTCAATGCCGAAGTCTTCAGGACCCTCTTCTGGCTCGGGTTCCTCGGACTCGCCGGCGCTGGCCTGCTTGAACCGATTGCGGAGGTGGCCGGGCACCTCGAAGCGGTCGACAGCCACCCGAAGGGGCACCGCGTCTGGCTGGATGTTCTCCTGTTTGGTCGCGAGCCGGTCCCGGAGCGAGTCGGGGAGTTGCGCCGGTTCGATGCGCTCGAAGCCAAACTTCGCGAGGAACTCCGAGGCGTTCGTCAGCGAGTAGACGGTGTCAAACCCCTCGTCACCAGCGTATTCGACCAGTCGCTCGATGACGTGTGCGCCGACGCCCTGATTGCGCCATTCGGGCAGGACGCCGATACTGGTCAGTTCACAGACAGACACCTCGTCGCTCTTGTGGATACGGATGCGGCCGAATCCCGCCTTCTCGTGACTTTCCTCGTCGATAGCGACGACGTAGTCCCGGGATCTAAAAGCCGTCTCGTCCAGCCCCATCTCTTCAATACGGTCGAGCAACCAGACTTCCTCGCGGTTTTTCGCATCCCGGACGTACATACCACAAAGTTAACTGCCTCAGTCAAAAGGGTTTGCGGCGTGATTGAGACGGGAGACGACCCAGCGGAGAGGCAATCACTAAGACAGTTCCACATGATTGATTGTTCATGATATCGCTCGAGATGGACATGGTCCAGTACGACTGTCCGTACATCGACACAACACGGGACTACGAGGTGTCGTTTCTGGCCAAGCAGTGGGATTTCCACCCTGTCGAGCGGGAGCTGGAGACGCGGATCATGGTCAACGGCGCAGATCGTGAGGAATTAGATCGCGGGCTGAACGCACTGGAGACACACGACCACATGGAGTCCTATCAGCTTCTCCGCCGGAAGGGCGACTTGGCGCTCATCCGTTCACGCATTGACGAGACGAACGCGATGAGCGTCATCCGCGACCACAGCGGCTACATTACCGGACCGTTCCGAATCCGAGACGGATCGGAAATCTGGCACGTCGGCTTCGATACTGAACGCGTCGCGGAGGGAACCCTGTCGGAACTAGAACGGGACAACGACTACACGATCCGGTCCCGGGAATCGGTCGACCTGGAGGACTACTACGACCTGCTACAGAACATCAACTCGGCGAAGCGGCTGGTTGACGGCTGTCGGGAACTCTCGGAGGTGGAACGAGACACGCTGGAGAAGGCCGTCGAAGGCGGTTATTTCGACACGCCGCGCGACGCAACTTTGTCATCGCTTGCCGAGGAGTTCGACGTGTCGAAGATGGCCATTTCGAAGAACCTTCGGCGCAGTCAGCGGAAGATACTCGATCGCGTCACGACAGCGATGAACGATGTGACCGAGTGAGAGCGGCGGTGGGGCTGTGTGTGCTGCTACTCCGCTCCGCTACCCTGCATCAGCTTCTGGATGTCTTCGTCCGCTGCCAGCTCCTCCGGATCACCGCTGGCGACGATATCCCCGCGCTCAATGACGTAGAGGCGGTCAACGACCTCAGGGACGTGCGTGACGTTCGATTCAGCGACGAGAACCGCAATCCCGCGGTCGTTGATGGCCCGGATATGGCGCTTGAGGTTTTCGACGACGACTGGAGCTAATCCCTCCAGCGGTTCATCGAGGATGAGCAAATCAGGCTGGAGTGCGAGCGCCCGCCCGATGGCGACCATCTTTGCCTGGCCGCCACTGAGGTTCTGGACCTTCGCGTCCCGGCGGTCATCGAGTTCGGTCAGTACGTCGTAGACACTCTCGATGACCGCGTCCTCGTCATCGATACCGCGAGCAGGCCCGCTGGTCCAGATCGGGAGTCGGAAGTTCTCGTCGACGGTCATTCCGGTGAACAGCTTCCGGTCTTCGGGCTGGTAGCCGATGCCCCGCTTGGGAATCAGCTCCGAACGGATGCTGGTCAGCTCCTCGCCGCGGAACGTGACTGAGCCGCTCCAGACCGGTGTCAGGCCCATGATGCCGCGGAAGGTACTCGTCTTGCCAGCCCCGTTGCGGCCGACCAGCCCGACCGCCTCCCCGGCGTTCACGTCGAGGTCGACGTTCTCGGTCACCTGAAACCCCTCGACGGCAGCATTGAGGCCGCGAACGGACAGCAGCGCGTCGTTACTCATCCTCGCCCACCCCCAGCAGGAGCCGTCGAAGTTCGTCGTCGGTTTCGAGCATCGTTGGCGGACCGACCCCGTGGACAGTCCCCTGATGAAGCGCGACGACGCGGTCGGCGTACTCCGTGACGATATCCATGTCGTGTTCAATGGTGACTGTCGTGACGCCTTCGGCCCGGCCGACCTCAACAATCGTCTCGATGACGTACTCCTTTTCCCGGGTCGACACCCCGGAGGTCGGTTCGTCGAGCAGGAGGTAGTCCGGGTCGAGGCCGAAGGACATCGCCACGTCGAGCAGTTTTCGGTCACCGTGGGGGAGCTCCTCGGCGACGGTGTCGGCCGCGTCTCCGAGCCGGAACTTTTCGAGCAGTTCCTCGACCTGCGACTCGACCTCCTCGTGGCCGTCGGCCATCGAGAACAGGCTCCAGGTCTTGCCCTGTTCGGTCAACACGACCGTCCGGAGGTTCTCTCGGACCGTCATCTCCTCGAACACCTTGACGACCTGAAAGCTCCGGGCGATGCCGGCGTCGACACGACCGTTTGCCGACATGCCGGTGATATCGTCGCCGTCGAGGACGATGGACCCCTCGTCCGGTGAGAGAAAGCCGGTAAGGAGGTTGACGAACGTCGTCTTCCCGGCCCCGTTCGGACCGACGATGAAGACGAGTTCGCCCTCGTCCTTACCGAATTCGAGCGTGATGTCGTCAGTTGCGACCAGTTCACCGAAGGACTTCCGCAGATTGCGTGCTTCGAGCATATCAGTCGACTCCGAAGAGGATTATCCGCAGGCTGGTCAGCGCCTCTGTCACCTTCCGTTCTATCGACTGCGCGGCGGTCCGGCCCCACGTCGACAGGACGGACGGTTCCCGGCGCAGTTCACTGAGCCGCGTGTTGACGATGCCGCCGGACCGGAGCGACCCGACGATGCCCCGCGGGAAGCCGTACACGAGTATCAGGAGCACCATGCCGGTCAGGAACTCGTAGTACTGGGTCACGTCCTGACCAACGTCCTGCAGGAAGACGAGGACGACACCGCCGATGAGCGGGCCGACCAGCGTCCGGAACCCGCCCAGAATCGCCATGAACAGGATGTCGCCCGACCGGAGGAAGAACAGCGTCCCCTCAGGGCGGACGTACTGGCGGACGACGGCGTACAGCCCGCCCGCGACGCCGCCGTAGATGCCCGAGATGACGAACGCGGCCCAGACGTACCGCCGGACCGGCAGACCGATGAACCGCGCCCGGGTCCGTTCCTGCCCGATGGCGTCCAGGGCGTTGCGGAACGGTGACTGCGTGATGCGGTACATCACGAACAGCCCGATGAGGATGACGACCACCGTCAGGTAGTACGTCAGGATCTGGTACACATCGGGGCTGAACGCGGTCCCGAACAGGAGCGGCTGGTTCGCCGGCCCCGGCCGAATCGGGAGCCCGTCGCTCCCGCCGAGGGCACTCTGGCCGAGTGCGATGGCGTACAGGAGTTGGCCGAAGGCCAGCGTCAGGAGGGCGAAGTACAGCCCGGTGTGTCGCAGCGACAACACCCCGATGATGGCCGCCATCACCGTCGCGGCGGCAATGGCTCCGAGCAACAGCAGCCCGACGCTCTGGACACCGGCGTAGCGCGCGAGGACCGCGGTCGCGTACGCGCCGGTGCCGAAGAAGGCCGCGTGGCCGAACGAGGTGAGCTTCGTGTGCCGAAGCAGGAGGTTCAGCCCGACCGCCGCAAAGCCAAACAGCAGGCCCTGATGGATGACGCTGAGCTGGAGGCTATCTGAGAGGCTCGCGATGTCGGGAATGACGAACAGGAACACGACCCCCAAGACGAGGAAGGCTGCTTCTCGTCGCGTTACTTCGACTCCGAGGAAGCGATACGCCGGCGTTCCGTCGCGGTCGACGCGCTCCGGCATCACGCTGTCTCACCCCATGTTCCGAACAGCCCTTCGGGCTTGACCAGCAGGATGAGCGCCATGATGGCGAACGGGGCCGCGATCTCGCCCGGCGGGTAGAGTGTAATCATCCAGCTCCGGATAATGCCGACCAGGAGTGC
This sequence comes from Haloarcula sp. H-GB4, assembly GCF_030848575.1. Lineage (NCBI taxonomy): Archaea > Methanobacteriati > Methanobacteriota > Halobacteria > Halobacteriales > Haloarculaceae > Haloarcula > Haloarcula sp. H-GB4. Next base: position 1,026,149 of record NZ_JAVDDX010000001.1, read on the forward strand.
GCCGACGAACGCCCCGCGGAGGCTGCCGAGGCCGCCGATGACGATGACGACGAAGGACAGCACCAGTGGATTGGTGCCCATCTCCAGGGTCGCCGATGTCGGCGGCACTGCCACCGCACCGGCGAACCCGGCGAGGAACGCGCCCAGCGCGAACACGAGTGTGAACACGCGGTCAGTGCTGACGCCGATCGCAGTCGCCATCTCGCGGTCGATGGCCGTCGCGCGGATGATTCGGCCGGTCTTCGTGCGCTCGAAGAACCAGAACAGGCCCACGACGACGACCGACCCGACGAGGATGACAAACACGTTGTAGGTCGGGTAGTTCAGCCCGACGAGTTCGCTCGTCGGAATCGCGTTGATGGCGCTGTAGACGGCGTCGGTCCGGATCGAACTGTCCCCCCAGATGAACTTCTTCACGTCGAGGAGGATGAGCAAGAGGGCGAAGGTCAGCACCAGCTGGTACACCTGGTCGCGGTCGTAAATCTGGCGCAGGAACACCGCTTCAAAGAGCGTTCCCACGGGAAGGAGGATGGCTGCCGTCACCAGCACGGCCGCAAGAACCGCGAGTATGAACACGGCGGTACCGACGACGCCGCCCCCTGGTGGGCCGATGACGCCAATGATGAACCCGAACACGCCGATGGCGGTGTACGCGCCCAGCGAGAACAGTTCCCCGTGAGCGAGGTTCAGGACGTCCAGAATGCCCAGGATGACAGTCAGTCCAGAGGCGATCATGAACAGGATGAACCCGAATTGGATGCCGTTGAGCGTCTGGACGAGCGCAGCTGTGGGTGTTACGGCCATGGCTCGGTATCAGGCGCTCCAGCTATCCAGCCAGTCGCTCCCGGTGACGCCCGGCGGTGGTGCTGTCTCGGTGGCGGCGTAAGTGTTCACGTCCTCAAGTCTGGCCGCGCCGAGGTCGTCGTCGTACACCATCTGCCCGGCAAAGGAGTTCGACGCGCCCTGATGGTCCTCGGCGATGTTGTGGTAGCCGGCCGGGGTGAAGAAGCCGTGTCCCTCCAGAACCTGCGCGATCTGCTCCTGAGTTGGGTATGTACCCAGCAGGTCGATGGCCTTTTCGACGGCCGTCGCCCAGGCGGTGACCGCCCCGTACCCGCTCATGTAGTGTGCCGTCGGAACTGTCACGCCATCCTGCTGTCTCGCGGCGTCGAACAGCTCGCGGCCGGGCTGCCAGTTTCCGGGTGCCGGCAGGCCCCAGTAGTAGTTCCGCGACCCGGAGTAGATGTCCGTCCCAGCCAGTGCATCGCCCGGCACATCGCCGGCCGCGCTGTACAGCGTCGTGCCGAACACCGTCGTGTTCTCGAACATGTCGTTGGCGTTCGCCTGTCTAACGAACGTCGTCACGTCGCCGCCCCACAGACTGGAGAAGGTCACGTCCGGCTCCTCGTTGTTGATCGAGGTGATGTGATTCGCCATGTCGCTAGCTCCGAGTTCCGGGAACCCCTCGTAGACGACTTCGGCGTCCGTGAGTTTCTGGATGGCCTGCGTGAACACCCGCATCTCGTCCTCGCCGAAGGAATAGCCGGGGTTGACTCCGGCGACAGTCGAGATGTTGTCCGCGCCGATGCGCTCGACGGCCTCTCGGGCCATCGTCACCACTTCCATAATGTCGTAGTTCTGGAAGCGGAAGGAGTAGGTCGGGTCGGGGACGGTTTCCTCGTAGAGCGTCGTCACCGTCCCGTCGGTGCTGACGTTGATGATTTCGTTTTTCTCAACCTCGGGGGCGATCTGGCTGTGGGTCCCGCTGGAAATCGGGCCGAACGTCACCTCTTTCCCCTCCTCTATGAACTGATTATAGCTGTCGAGCGGATTCGACCCCTCGTTGACGACATCCAGTTCGATCTCTCGTTGCCCACCGATACCGCCCGCTTCGTTGATGCGCTGGACGGCGAGTTCGGCCCCACGCTGGGCCTGAATTCCGAGTACGCCCGGTGCGCCCCGCGTGAAGGTCAACAGTCCGGCCTGTATCGGTTCGTCGGAAATCTCACCGCCGGACTGCCCGCCCTGGTCTGCCGCCTCGCCGTCGCTCAGCAGCGTTGAGCAGCCAGCGAGCGCTGCGGCGACGGCTGAGCCGCCGACGGCGGAGAGCAGTTTTCGCCTGCCGATGCCACCAGTGTCATGGTCCGTTGTCGTTTGTTCCATAGGTGTGTCCCAATACGCCCCGGACAAGCCCGGGCTGTCTGGTCACGCGGTGTGTGCCACGCTCACAGGGATGACTGAGTCTTCCGACGTAACCCACGAATAACGGGAGGTTTACACGTAAACCACGTCGCCGGTGAGACAGCGGAACAGCGTTCTCACGCCGGGCTGCGACAGCACCACAGCAGTCAGTCGGGTATACATGTCAACCCGCCCCTATTCGGACATGTCTAAAGAACATGTGACTGAATGGCATCCAGCACCTCTCACGAACGGCTCGAAGTCGAGCCAATCGACGAATCTTCGATCCTATTCGTTGACGACGACCACTACACGAGCAACACTGTCTGTCTGGTGACCGGCGGCGGGTCGGGCATCGGCCGGGCGACGGCGCTGGCGATGGCCGCCAACGGGGTGACCGCCGTCGCTACCGATATCGACGACGAGGGGCTCGACGAAGTCGCGACGACTGCGACGGACCTCGACCTCGATGGAACCGTCGAGACAGCGACCGGCGACCTCGCGAACGACGCGGACATCGAGTCCATCGTCGAGACCGCGGCCTCTCACGGCACGGTTCGCTATCTTGCCAACATCGCCGGCCTCCAGCACATCGACGCCATCGAGGACTTCCCCATGGAGAAGTACGACCAGATGCACGACGTGATGTTGCGCGCGCCGCTTGCCCTCTCGAAGCGCGTCATCCCGCACATCCGCGGCACCGACGACGGCGTGGGTGCCATCGGGAACATGGCGTCGGTCCACGGCCACTACGTCACCTCGGATAAGGTGGCCTACAACGTCTCGAAGTTCGGCCTGCGGGGGCTGACACAGTCTATCGCCGCCGAGGGCGGTGACGGCCTCCGTGGGTTCTCCATTAGCACGGGCTACGTCAAGACGCCGCTAGTCGTTGACCAGATTCCCGACACCGCTGAGCAGCGGGGCATCAGCGTCGACGAGGTCATCGACGACGTGATGCTGAGCCAGGCCCGGGTCAAGGAGATGATGGACCCCATCGACGTGGCGAACCTCTTCGTATTCGGCTTCTCGACACACGCCGACCATCTCAACGGCGGAGACCTGCTGTTCGACGGCGGCATGACAAAAACGTACGAGTGAGACAGTGGCGTGAGGCGATGAGCTGCCAATGCGCCACACACAGACGGCGCGGAACCAAGCTCCCCGACCGGCACACGCGTCTGGCGTCCCGGGCGGCGGTACGGGTTTATACCAGACAGACAAACACTACGGAACACTGACGCAATGAGCGAACAAGACCACGTAGACTCCATCGTCCACGAACCGAGCCACGCGTTCGTCGAGTCGACGAACGTCTGGGAGTTCATGCAGGAATACGATATCGACAACTACGACGAACTCATCGAGCGAACGACCACCGACCTGCCCGAAGAACCCGACTCGGGTGTCGAGTGGTTCTGGGACCTGCTCCCGGAGTACCTCGACATCGAGTTCTTCGAAGAATACGATCAGGTCCGGGACAATAGTGAGGGGCCGCAGTTCACCGACTGGTACGACGGCGGGACAATCAACGCTGCCCACAACGTCCTGGACCGTCATGCAGCACGGGACAGCCCAACCCGGAACACGGTCGCGCTCATCTGGGAGGGCGAGCCCGGCGACGTGCGGGAGGTTACGTACCACGAACTGAACCGGCAGGCCAGCAAGGTAGCGAACTATCTGGAATCCGTCGGCGTCGGCACCGGCGACACCGTCGGGCTGTACATGCCGATGGTCCCCGAAGTCGCATCGATCCTGTACGGCTGTCTCAAGGTCGGCGCGATCGCCGTGCCGATCTTCTCCGGGTTCGGCGTCGACGCGACAGCGACCCGTATCGCGGACGCCGAATGTTCTGTCCTGTTCACCGGCGACGGCTTCTACCGGCGGGGCTCCGGGGTCCACCTCAAGGGAAGCGCCGATGAGGCAATCAAGCAAGCCGGCGAGGAACTCGGGACGACACCGGTCGAACATACTGTCGTCTACGACCGTCTCGGCATCGCCGACGACCCCGACGAAACGATTCGCTGGACCCGCCGCGACGAGTGGTGGGACGAGGCTATCGAGACCGCCGACGACGAGTACGCGGCTAAGGAACTCCCAAGCAATCAGGAGTCGATGCTCCTGTACTCCTCCGGGACGACCGGGAAACCGAAGGGCATCGTCCACACGCACGCCGGCGCGCTCATGCAGGCAGCCAAGGAGATCTACTTCGGCTTCGACCACAAGCCGAGCGACCGCTTCTTCTGGGTGAGCGACATCGGCTGGATGATGGGGCCGTGGACGCTGCTGGGGAACCACGCTTTCGGCGGTACCGTCTTCATGTACGAGGGCGCGCCGGACCACCCGGAGCCGGACCGCTTCTGGGAGATGATCGACCGCCACGACATCACCACGTTCGGCGTCTCACCGACCGCAATTCGGGCGCTTCGCAAGAAGGGCGACGAGTGGCTGGAGGGGCACGATCTCTCCAGTCTGCGGCTGCTGGGCTCGACCGGCGAACCCTGGGACCCCGAGAGTTGGCAGTGGTTCTACGAGCACGTCGGGGATGAGGACTGTCCCATCATCAACATTTCCGGCGGAACCGAGATCATGGGCTGTTTCCTGATGCCGATGCCGATCCAGTCACTCAAGCCCTGCACGCTGGGTGGTCCAGGGCTTGGGATGAATATCGACATTGTCGATTCCGATGGCGAATCAATCGCCGACACACACGAGCGCGGCTATCTGGTCGCCAGGGACTCCTGTCCCTCGATGACCCGGTCGCTCTGGTCGGGTGACGACCGCTACCTGCACGAGTACTGGTCGACCTGGGACAATGTCTGGGACCACGGCGATTGGGCCCAGAAAGACAAGGACGGCCTCTGGTTCCTCCACGGCCGGGCCGACGACGTGCTCAACGTCGCCGGGCGGAAGGTCGGGCCGGCAGAGGTTGAGGGCGCGGCAATGGAACACGACGCCGTCAATCAGGCCGCCGCCGTCGGTGCGCCGGACGACACCACTGGCACTGCCGTCGTCCTCTACACCGTGCTGGAACCCGGCTACGAACCCGACGACGACCTCCGGGACGACATCCGCGCCGCCGTCGGCGAGGAACTCGGCAAGCCGTTCCGGCCCCGCGAGGTGCTGTTCGTCGACGAGTTCCCGAAGACTCAGAGCGGGAAGATCATCCGCCGAGCGATTGCCGGCGTCTACCGCGGCGAGGACCTGGGCGATATGTCCAGCATCGAGAACCCCGCAGCGCTGGACGAGGTTCGGGAAGCGTCGTAGTCAGCCCCCAACGGCATCTCCGGCCGGCTTCTCCAGTCGTAGCAGTCCGGGCAGCGCAAGCACCGCGAGAACGATCTCCGTCCCGCCAGCGACGAGGAACGCGATGGGGTAGCCGAAGGCGCCAGCGACGGTGCCACCGATAAGGATGCCGGCGAGGAAGCCGACGCTGCCGAAGATGTTGAACCCGGCCATTGCAGTGCCGCGCTCCGTCTCGATGGCGAGGTCCGAAACGAGCGCCATCGTGGCTGGGGCCATCAGTGCGCCGATAACGCCGGTCAGTACCATCCCTGTACCGGCGATGGCCACCGTCGGAGCCTGTCCAACGCCGATTACCGTGAGCCCGTACAGTACCGACCCGACAACGATAGGAGCAGTTCGACCGATGCGGTCAGAGAGTACGCCAAAGGGATACTGCAGCAGGGCGAACGGGGCGAAAAACAGTGCCAGCATAACCCCGGTTTCGCCGGGCCCCAGTTCGAACGTTTCCCTGAAATACAGAGTTCCGACGAGTGCGAAAAAGCCCGCAGTGAGCCGGTCAATGAACCCGAAGGCGTACGGCACACCGAGCGTTGGCCGCTGTTTGAGCCCGGACACGGTCGCGGCCAGGCCGGACCGCCCGTCCGACGGTGCGCGGTCGGTCACGAGCAGGGCGGCCACTGCGACAACGAGCGACAGCGTGCTCGCCACGTACAGCGGGAGCGTCGTCTGGATTTCGTAGAGTTGGCCGCCGAGTGGCGCACCAAGCGCCGTCCCGCTGCCGATAGCGATGCCTGCCGCACCCATGTTCTTGCCGTGGCCGCCGCCGAGGTCCATCAGCATCGTCATCGCCAGCGAGAACGCGGCGATAGTGGCCCCACCCTGAAGGACCCGCAGGGCCAGCACGCCCGCAAACGGGAGCGAGACAGCGCCCGGGAGCCACGCGATGAGGGCATACAGAACTGCGCCTGCGCCCGCCCCGCCGGCGATGTACGGTGTACGCCGTCCGGTGGCGTCACTGAGTACGCCCCACACGCCGGCGAAAACGACGAACGCCCCGAACTCAGCGGCCAAGAACCACATACTTGCGTTCAGGTCCGTCGTCGCACCCAGCGACCGGACGAGCCTGTCGACACCCGGATACAGCAAGACCTGCGCCAGTAACACGGCGAAGATAACGCCCGCGAGAACGCCCCGGTCTGTGCGGTCCGTCACAGGCAACGCTACAGCGACCCGAGAAAAATAGATGTCGGACCCGAATACGGAACGCTGCTCGTAGAACGCTACAATGACCGACGACAGAACAGAGCGTCCGCTAACTCAATCCAATCTGCCTTACTCAGCGCTGTGTGGCGGAACGAAACCGCAGTTCGAACACCCGTTGTGCTTCGTCGTCTGGTAGCTCAATTCCGCCCCACAGTTCGGACAGTTGTACTGGTCTGAACTCATTCACCTACTGGTATTGTTCGACAGTACCTAAACCTTTTCTCGACAATCGTCCATAACGTTTTTTCGGCCAGTTTATGGGGAGTAGCGAGGCTTAGGACACACTCTATCAGTTTGTGGGACGGATAATTACATCGTTCAGCAAGGGTGAACAAGAGTCCGTAACGGGTGGCGATCGACGCCTGTAGACGTTGCCGCGCACGTACCGACAACCGTGTCCACTCTGTGCGTTCGAGCGCACTGGGCCTGCGATTGCTGGCGGCGCAGTCAACATCGACTCCTGTCGAAGTGTTGGAGAGATACTACGCAGCATCGCTAGCCGGGTCTGGGTTCTGGGAGACAGCTACCGGCGACCGCTCGCTCCGGTCGACAGGCGGATTCGGCGCGTGCTTACTGTCTGTTTTGGCGAACGCTGCTACTGGATCAACAAGAGAACAACGGCACGGAACCAGCGGCGTTCCGCGTCCGCTTACATGTAGCCGAGGTCGCGCAGGCGCTCCATCAGGTCTTCTTTGTCCTGGGCGCGGCCGGCACGCTCGGTCGTGTTCGCCATGTCCTGCAGCCAGGCGGGTTCTTCGGCGGACTTGTCGGTGCTGACCTCGCTTCCGAGCGAACGGAATCCGGCGAAGTACTTCGGCGAGACCGGCACGTCTTCCTTCTCGATGCCCTCGGGCAGGTCGTCCTGACCCTGCGGGACGTAGCCGTCGTCCGGGTAGCCTTCGACCGTGTCCGGGACAACGAAGTTCCAGAAGGCTTCCCACACGTCGGCTTCCGCAAACTGGAGAATCGACTGGATGCGGTCGTGTGGCGGGTAGATGTCCGGGTCGTGACGCGGCGAGAAGAACGTCTCGTCGGCGCGGGACTCCTGCTCGTCCCAGCGGATGCCGGACAGGATGCCGTCGACGTTGTGCTCCTCGATAGTGTCGTTGAGCGCCACCGTCTTCAGGAGGTGGTTGCCGACGTAGGTGTCAAGCAGGAACGGGAACGTGTCCTCCTGGTATTCGAGGATGTTCCGAATGTGATGCTGGTTGTGCTCGGAGAGTTCGTCGACAGGGATGTCGTCACCCGGTTCGAGACCGTTTTCGTCGACGTAGTTGCCCACGTCCTCGTTACGGGCCCAGATGACATCGAGGTCCCACTCGTCGGCCCAGTGCTCGACGAAGTCGATGAGTTCATCGAAGTGCTGGTAGTGGTCGATGAAGACGACCGGCGGTACTTCGAGGTCGAAGCGGTCGGCGACTTCCTTGACGAAGTACAGCGTCAACGTCGAGTCCTTACCTCCGGTCCACATCACGACAGGGTTCTCGTACTCCTCGAGGCCAGTTTTCGTGACCTCGATAGCCTTCTCGATCTTGTGGTTGACAGTCGGGTACTCTTCGGGGTCTTCGCCTTCCCCGTCAGTGTAATCAACGTCCAGATAGTCCGGGAACTCTGCTGATTCGGACATAGTGTAATGAGATATAATTACGAATGCCAAGTACTTTTTGGATGATAGACAGGTGTGTGATCCGGTGGCAAATAAAATCACGGACGCCTGTTAGGTCACTCGGGTTTTTTGCTACCGGTACGAAAGGTGTGGTATGAACGACCGCCCAAGCCTCCCAGCCCGCCTCTTTCACCGCTGGCTGTTGCGCTATGTTCCTGTAGCCGCGTTGATACTGCTTGGCAGTGTACTGCTCGGGTACGGACTCGGCAGTCAGGTCCCCACCGAGTGGCTCCAGAATCCCGGAACGACTGGCGAGAATCCCTTTATTTCGGCAGAGCTAACGACACTCTCGCTGACAATTAACAACCTTGGCGCGTTGCTCGTGATGGCACTCGGTGCTATCTCGCTCGGTTCGATGACGGTGCTCTCACTCATCTTGAACGGACTGCTCATCGGAGTCGTCGTCGGCATCGCACTCAAGCAGGTCTCACCCATCGTCGTTGCCGCGCTCATTGTTCCACATGGCCTTATCGAGATCCCCGCACTGCTCATCGTCGCCGCCGTCGGGCTCAGGTTTGGGTGGCACACGATTCAGTACATCCGCGGCAGCGTGGACACGCTAGTGACGGAGCAGGACCTCCAAGAAGCCGGATGGTTGCTCGTGACAGCCGCCGTACTCATCGTCATTGCGGCCTACATTGAGGCGAACCTTACCCTCGAAATCGCCTCGCAGTATACCGACACCGACCTCTCTGGCGTCGCCGCGGACCGGATAGCGATTGCACCTCGATAGGGCTGACTCCCGCGCCATCTTCGGTATCACTTCTTCGTGCCGTCACGGCCGAGCGACGATATCGGCCCGGCGTCCGCCACGTTCTGGATGTCGGCGAGCGACAGGGGCCCCATGCCCTCCGAATTATCCCCTGTCGCGACACCACTGGTCAGAATGCTCTGAACGGCCTCCTCGACACTCATGTTGACATCGTAGAGGTTCGATTCAGGGATGTAAGTGAGAAAGCCACCGGTGACGGGATTCGGTGCCAGCGGGAGAAACATGGCGACCATGTTGTCGTGGTCTACACCAGACTCGACCGTCTGGATCGATCTGTTGGTCTGAAAACCCAGAACGTACACTTCGTCGCCGAAACACTCGACCAGTTTCACGTCCTGGAAGTTCTCGTCGCCATCGCCGACCATCACGTCGCTCATCCGGCGGACGCTCTGATACACCGTCCCAACTGCAGGGATTCGGGTGGCCACGAAGTCAAAGAAGTCGACGATCGCCTCTCCGTAGCGGTGGCTCCCGACGCTCCCGACGAACAACACGACGGCCAGCAACACCAGGATAGCGATGAGTTCGGTGAGAAACTGGACGATGTGCGAGTACACGCCCAGTTCGATCAGCAGGACGACCAGTTGGACGCTCTCGATAGCGTCGATGATTCCCAGCCAGCGCAACACCGCAATCACCGGGTCGAGCGCCTGAACCACGAAATCTAGGACCACAGAGAACACGTATATCGTGACGACGATGGGGACAGTGATCGCCACGCCGGTGAGTATCGTCTCACGAACGTGGGTATACACCCGACTGTTTTTGTCGCTCGTTGACCCCGCGGCCTCCGTGGCTCCGTCGTCACCAGTCATATCTCTCCAGACACGACTGGTAATTCACAGATGGCACGTATTAGTAGCCTGCCTGCAAGTGCCGGTTAAGACCCTGATAAGCGAGCGGTTCAGAGACTCACAGCATCCGCTCAGACATGAGATAGCAACCGAGAACCGACCGGAGGACAGCCTTACGAGATGAACTCGTTGTCGCGCCAGTTGACGCCTTCTTCTTCCTCGCCGTCGCGGGGTTCCTCTGCAACGTTGATCGCAGCGGGTCGTTCCTCCCCATCGACAATACGAACGGCCGTTAGTTCCTCGTCGATCGCGGCAATCGCCGTCAGCGTGCCCTTTTCGGCGACTTTCGCGACCTCACACAGGACCTCGAACATCGCGTACTGGAGTGCGGTGTTCTGGAGCACAGTCTCGCGGTCGCCCTTGAAACAGGCGTACTCGACGAGTTCGGACTCGATCTCTTCTTCTTCCTCTTCGAGTGCGCCCCACTGGGGGCCACCGCCGGAGCTTCCAGTACTCGCGGCCCCGGGTGGACCCATCTCGTCGGGGTCCTCCTCGTACACCCGGTTCTCCGTGACGCTAGCCTTGAGCTGGGCCGTCGGGGTGTACTTGCTCATGGAGTCGTCCTTGGCGACGGCGCTGACGATGAGTGTATTATTTCGACGGGTGATGTCGATGTCAGCGATTTCAGGTGGAAGATCCGGATCTTCGAAGAAATCGTATGCGTCTTCCAGTGGCAGTTCAAGTGTCGAGTGAAGTCTGTATACGCGGCTGGTCATGGTTGGGGAAGCGTGTATCAGTCGTCGAAGGCCGTCCGCTGACGCTGTAGTCACTACTCTATAGGGGCCACTTGCTTATATGACCTGTCCTTCATTCGCGGTTCCACCGCTCTATATCAGGCCATATCTGAGTGGTATGTTAAAGGTATTTACAGACCTTCTAGCAGGTCATATGTTAGTAGTATCCAGTGCCTACTAGTCGTCCGCAGGTGTGGGGTCGCCGTCTTCCGGGCTGACATCCCCTTCAATACTAGGCGGGTACTTCCCGCGGTCGAGTTTCAGGTCCGACTGCGGTCGCGCCATACAGGTAAGTGCGTAGTTCTCCCGTTCCCGGTCGGTCAGTCCACGGGCGGCAGGCTGGGTAACCGACCCCTCGACGATTTCCGCCGAACAGGCCAAGCACATCCCCACGCGGCAGGAGTACTCCTGTGCGATACCCTCCTCGATACACCGCGAGAGAATCGTCTCCTTCTCGGAGACGGTGATCTCCTCGCCCGTCCCCACAAATGTCACCGTATGCTCGGTCATGCTCGGCCATTTGATACCCCCCAGCAAAACTCTTTATCACCGCTGTCACGGAGCGAAACGGACTGCTGTCCGTCAATGCTGTACCAAGCACCCGCAGTCGGCCGTTCAGCGCGAGAGATAGTTCCAGCAGTCCGTCTGAAACCCGTAGCGGAATAATTTTCTCTCTCCGGGCAGGACGGGAGTGCATGACCACACACCAGGACGGCAACGCCGACGGTGCGTCGGCGACGGCACGGACCGTGTCCGTGGACGTTGTCGTCGTCGGGGCCGGGACATCCGGCTGTTACGCCGCTGCGACCGTCGCGGATGCGGGCTACGACGTCGTCGTCGTGGAGCGCAAAGACGAGACCGAGGCAGGCCATATCGCCTGCGGGGACGCGCTGAAAGGAGCCAGCGACTTCCCCGATGCGATTCCGAAGTCCCAGCTCGAACCGGCGTTTACCAATACGGATGTCGACCACGGCCGGTTCGAGATCCCACAGGAGGACACCGTTCTCGAAATCCCCGTGCCGGGTGAACTCGCCGTCATCGACCGCTGGGAGTATGGTCGCTGTCTCATCGAGGGCGCAAACGACAGCGGTGTGGAGTTCCACTACGACACGGTCGTTCAGGACGTGCTGCAAGACGACAGCGGCCGTGTGACCGGCGTGAAAGCCATGCGGAAAGGCGATCCTGTCACGTACGAAGGAGACATGGTCATCGACGGAGCCGGCGCGCTGTCGATCCTGCAGGACAAGACCGACCTCGAAGCCGCGACCTTCGATACGAACGTCCAGTACTCGCAGTTTTGCTCGGCATACCGCGAGATAATCGAAGTCGACGAACCGGTCGAATGGGACGACGCGCTCGTGTTCAAACCGACCGAGCGCTCTGCCGGCTACCTCTGGTACTTCCCGCGCACGGACACCGAAATCAATGCCGGTCTCGGCTTCCAGATGAACGAGGAGCCGATGGAACTGGTCGACGACCTCAAACGCGATCTGCAGGGCCGAAGCGAGTTTGAGGGCGCGGAGGTACAGGACAAACTCGGCGCTGCACTGCCGACGCGCCGGCCGTACGATTCTGCTGTTGCGCCCGGATTCATGGCTGTCGGCGACGCTGCCGGGCACGTCAACCCGACAACCGGTGGCGGAATCGCCGGGGCGGCCTACGCCGGGACCTATGCCGCTGAGCAGGCCATCGAGGCTATCGAATCCGGCCGGACAGACGACGAAGCCGCACTCTGGGAGTACAACGAGCGCGTGATGGACCACTTTGGCGCCCGATACGCGGCACTTGACGTATACAACATCTTCACCACCGCCTACGACGTCGATGACCTGATGGCGCTGCTGGCCGCGCTCCCCGGCGAAAAGCTCGCCGAAGCGCTGTACGGCGGCTCAACCAGCATCGGACTTGGACTCAAACTCAAGATGGCCGTCAAGAGCATCGGCCACCTCGGGACTATTCGGGACCTCTACCAGACGAAAAAGGCTGCCGACCGGCTGCTGGAGCACTACGAATCCTACCCCAGCAACCGTAGCGGCTTCGAGGCTTGGCAACGCGAGCGCGATTCGATTATGGACGACATCTACGAAGTCACTGGCGCAGAACCCAAGTACTGACTCGGCGGTTCGTTGCGTTTTTCGGTTGAGGCTGATATACTGGTACGGCTTGTCAGCGGCAGATCTGTCTTTGTTGATATTAATCTGGATAGTGGTTGATTAATTCGTGAACTATAGTTTTGAACAACAAGTTTTATTATCTAACAACATGATATCAAAATGAAGTCACACTGGGATCGGTCGACCGGGGGGTCACCGAGACGGAGACAGCGTGTCAACCGTCACCCAAGTGGGGGTCAATCATGCTAGCACGCAGATTCAAATCCGACGATAGTGCAGTCTCACCAGTTGTAGGTGTCATTCTAATGGTTGCAATAACAGTGCTGCTGGCGGCGACAGCAGCGACGTTCTTCCTCGATTTTGGCTCGGGGAGTCTCGGTCAAAACGCGCCACAGGCGGCGTTTACATTCGAGTACGAATCTGGAAGTTCCGATAGCCTGACAATCGAGCACCGGAGCGGTGACTCGATTCAGGCTGGGAACCTGTACATCACCGTCAACGGGGCTAGCGGTGCTTCAGGCGTCAACGGTCAGCACGATTTCACAAGCATCGGTGGCGCGCCGGCGGCCGGTTCGAAAATCACGGCCGGGTCACGAGTGACGTTTTCGAAGGCGTCTGACCTCTCAGATGCGGCAGTCACGCTGAACTGGCAGTCACCGGACAGCAGCAAATCTATTCAGCTTGCCAGCTGGGACGCGCCGTAGCGCGTTCACTCGCTCAGTTGGCTGATCGCTTCGGTGACGACATCGATGCCGATAGTCAGTGAATCCTCATCGACATCGAACAGGGGCGTGTGGTGGCCGCCGGGGTGGTCGGTCCCGATACCGACAAACGTCGCCGTTCCGCCGTGGTTCTGGACGCGGTCCATCAGGTAGGTCGCGTCCTCGCTTCCGCCGAGATCATCCGTCCGGAGACGACTGGTGACGCCGGAAACGGAGTCTGCCGCATCGTACACCACACTCGCGAGCGAATCGTCGCTCACCGCACTCGGCGCTTCTGCGGTTGTCTCGATATCGACCCCACAGTCGTGCATCTCGGCCGCGGATGACATGACGGCATCCGCCCGCTCGCTCATATATTCCTTGAGTGGCGTCGTTTCGCCGCGGACCTCACCTTCTAGCGTCGCTTCTCCGGGGACGATATTCGTCGCTGTGCCGCCCTCAACAACCCCGGCGTTGACACGCGTTGCGCCGTCACCGTGTCGGCGGATCGCGTGGAGGTTCTGGACGGCGGTCGCCAGCGCCTGCACAGCGTCCCGTCCCTGTGCCGGATGCCCGCCGGCATGCGCTGTCTCACCGGTGAAGGTCGCTCTGAACTGCCGAACGGCGAGGAAGCCCCTGACGCCAGCGACGATTTCACCGGTCGGATGGTCGAGACCGATGTGTATCGCCAGCAAGTGGTCCACGTCGTCCAGATGACCGCTTTCGGCGACAGCCTTCCCGCCGCCAATGACCTCTTCGGCCGGCTGGAAGACGAATTTGAACGTTCCCCTGAAATCGCTCTTTTTGACTGCCTCAAGCACGCCAAGACCAATCGTCGCGTGGGCGTCGTGTCCGCAGGCGTGCATGTACCCCTCGTTCGTTGAACGGAACCCCTCTGTCGCCGGGGCGTGTGCCACGCTGTCTGCCTCCGTTATCGGCAGCGCATCGATATCGACTCTGAGCGCGACGGTCGGTCCCTCGCCCTGTTCGAGCACAGCGAGGGCCCCAGTGAATCCCCCGGCGGCGGCCTCCAGCACGTCCTCGCGGGCACCGGCATCACGGGCCTTCTGTTGCCAGTCTTCAAGTTCATCGTCGTTGGGGACTGCCATCCGCGCATCGCCGTCCACGACATCCCGGCCGGTATACAACTGGTCGACGCCGATTCGCTCTATTTCGTCAACGATGCGACTAGTGGTGTAGAATTCCCGCCACGCGGGTTCGGGATAGCTGTGTAGGTCGCGCCGGACGGACCTGAGCCGCTCCTGTTGGGCTTCGTTCATGCCGGCAAAACGGGTCACAGTTACTTATAAGAACCCACAGGAATGGACGACGGCTCTACGAACCGCTGCCGACCTGCGTCCGCTGTTCGACGCCGGCCTCCACGTGGATGGCGTTCGGGAAGGTTCGCTGGGTAACGTTCCGGGCGAACTCCTCGTACCCGACAATCTCTATCGTCCGGGTGTAGACGGTGTGGGTCCAAGGGTCGAAGCGGCCACCGTCTGGCCCCAGCGATTTCGATTGTGGAATCCGCAATTCCTGTGGTTGCTTTGGATGCGGTCCCTTGAGCTCAACCCCCTTCTGCTCGGCGCTCTGTTTGATCTCTGTGACAGTGTCTTCGAGGCGGTGTCGGTCCCCGCTGGTGAACGTCAGCGTCGTAACGAAGGGCATCTGTAGACGAACACTCAGCCGCGAGTGACAAAAGGCCATCTGTTTCCGTTGTGTCTCCGATATTCTCTTAAGTAGCGGTGTCATAAAATCGGATAATGATAGAGGCCACGAGCGCGGGAGCCATCCTCTTTCGCGATACGCGTGGCCGGCGGGAGTACCTCCTGCTCAAGAGCCGACCCGGCGATTGGGAGTTCCCCAAGGGCGGCGTCGAGGGCGAGGAAGAACTCCAGCAGACCGCCATACGCGAAGTGAAAGAGGAGGCCGGTATCGGCGATTTCCGGCTTTTAGACGGGTTCCGCGAAGACTACGACTATGTGTTCGAGGCGAACGGCAACACCATCCACAAGACGGTCCACCTGTTCGTCGCGAAATCGTTCGAAGCGTCAGCTGAACTGTCCACAGAACACCGCGACCTGCAGTGGCGCGACTACGAGCAGGCCATCAACACGGTCACGCAGGACGGCCCCCGCGAGATACTCGAACAGGCAGACGAGTTCCTCGACGACCGAGAGAACGAGGAGTAGAGACGCGCGGACGGGACTCGGCCGTACTCATGCGCACTGAGGAGGCGCCCTAGTTAGCAATGGCTCTACTTCGCTCGATAACTGAGTCAGGTG
Organism: Haloarcula sp. H-GB4; assembly: GCF_030848575.1. Classification (NCBI taxonomy): domain Archaea; kingdom Methanobacteriati; phylum Methanobacteriota; class Halobacteria; order Halobacteriales; family Haloarculaceae; genus Haloarcula; species Haloarcula sp. H-GB4. The sequence goes on from NZ_JAVDDX010000001.1 coordinate 1,041,962, forward strand.
AGTTCTCTGAAGAACGCAAATAGTCTAAAATGAATAAGAGATGACAGTACAGAACTACTTTCGGTGGTAGAGTGCTCCACTAACTGCCTTTATATATGATCTGAGCTCCATTTCCCCGATACCAGTCGGTGTTAGCTTACTTTCTACCCAGTATGGATTATATAAATTATATCTCCTCCAATACTAACAGCATTTTTAAGTAGGATAAGGTTACAGTTTGCAAAGAGGCATCCAAAATGTTAGAAGACGGACTATCGTACCCAATGCAAGGCGACAGTTGGATAGCACAGATGTTGATCGGCGGCGTACTGCTGGTGTTCTTTTTCTTGTTGATTCCGGTATTTGCATTCAATGGATACTTGCTTCGGGTGATCGGAACGACCGTTGAGGGTGAATCCGAGCCACCCGCCTGGGACGACTGGGGTGAACTCATCATCGACGGAATCAAGTTCAGTATCGTCGGTCTCGTGTACTCTATCGTTCCTGTAGCGGTCATTTTCGGTATCGGCAGCGTCCTCCTTGGACTGGGTGGCGCTGCTGGCGAATCTGGCGGCGGAATCATTGCCGGCTTCGGATTCATGACAATTCTCCTTCTGATTCCGGTAATGTTCCTCGTGTACTACATTGTCCCAGCAGCGCTCGCCAATATGGCGGTTGAAGGCAGCCTCGGCGCTGCGTTCGACTTCTCGCTGCTGAAAAACGTCGTCCTCACGAGCGACTACTTCATTGCAGTCCTGATGCCGATTGTTGTCGGCATCATCACGAACATCATTAGCAATATTCTGGCGGTTACTGTCATTGGGCTCGTTCTCGTTCCGTTTGTCACCTACTACGGGCAGGTCGCCGTCTTCCGCATGTTCGGAACGGCATTCGCAAGCCAGACAAGCAAAAACGCACAGCAGGTAACAGGCACGACCACCTCAGCCTAACCCAGCAGTTCTTACGCGGCCGGCTATTTCTTCGAGACACGTGACATTGAGTGGCGGAGCCGACCCAGACTCCGAGTTCGCCTTCGAACTGTCTGTCTGTCAGTGGGCCGAGCGAGCGTGGTCGCCATCTGACGACGCGGCGGTGCTGGTCGCCAGACAGTTCGGGACAAAACACCGCCGCTGGGATACGATTGTACTGGAATGCGATCCCGACGGGCTCCGGGAACGGGCGAAATTTGGGACAGAGTCGTTCGATTCGGACCACCTACACGTTCTGCAGAACGTGCCGGCCGATTGGACCTACTATCGCGATGCGCTCCCTGACCCGGGCTACCCGTGGCGGTACGTCCGAGAGTCGATTCACGAGGCGGCTGACCGCGATGCCATCGAAACCCGCAAGCGCGGCAATCGGATCGAAATCCGTCAGGTGCGTCCCTATCCGGACTGGCTCCGTCGGGTCATCGCAATCGAGAACAAGCCCGACCTGACGGCAAGTGCCGCCAGAAATCTCGTCCCACAACTGGAGCGGGACATCGCGCTTTCGCTGGCCGACGAGGTGTGGGTCGCGACGGCGGCGACTGACGAGCGAGTAGAGCCGATTCTGCTGGCGGACCTGCCCGCAGCCGCCGGTGTGTTGACAGTCGACCCTAAATCCGGCACGGCTGAGGCGGTCTGGCAACCACGGTCGCTGTCGGTCGACGAACCCGGAACGCGAATTCTGGACCGACCGGACGACGACATCAGCGTCGCCCGGTTCGAGTACGTGGACACTGACTGGAAACAGGAGCGGCGTCTCGCTATCGCTGAGCGGGCGTACGCTCGTGGGTGGCGCGCTTACGCGGACACGATGCGTCCCGACTGCCGACACTTCCAGCTCACTGCCGACAAGACTGGCGTGTATCCACACTGCGCCGCGAAAGAGTGTCTCCCGACGGCAGCAGAGTGTCGGGGACAGTGTCCGTCCTACGAGCCGGAACCGCCGGCGTGGCGGTCGATGGACTGGCCGCTCGACGGCGGGCCGGGCAAGGCAATAAAGCGGTTATTAGCGCGGCGACGACGCCGCCAGCGGCTGGGACTGTCAGAGTAACCGACCGACACCGCGGTCCGACCTCACTCCTCAGACAGTTCGATATCTAGCTCGTCGTGCGGAACGGCCAGCCTGAACGTCGGGACGGTCTTCTCGACTGTCTCCACGATACCCTTGTCTGCGAGGCTCCGGAGCGCAGAGCGAACGTCGTCGGTGTCGCGGTTCTCACCGACCTCGCGGAGGGCGTGTAACACGGCGACGACGCTCTGGCTCTCCTCGTCCGGACCGGCGATCACGTCGACGATAGCCTGCTGGAGCGGGGTGACTGTCACTGTCTGTATCCGTTCGGAGTCTTCCCCGTCGATAAGCGTCGTCGCCTCCGGCGTCGCACAGATGAGGCTGTTGTCGTTGCGGTAGTAGTGCTCCTTGAGTTCGGATTCGAGGTACTGGTGTACCTCGCTCCCGCTGTCCATGTCCCAGCGCTCCTGTAACTCGCCGTTTTTCGTCGGCTGGAGTTCGACGATGTCGGCAAGCCGTTCGCGGGCCTCCTCCGAGAGGGTCATGGCCCGTCGGTACGACGACCACGTATTTCGGTGTTCTGAATCCGGGTAGGGCTCACTCGTGTCTGAGTGCGTCGATTGGGTCGACCCGTGCCGCCCGCCACGCCGGGTAGAGCCCGGCGACGACGCCGACCAGCACGCCGACGCCGACCGCTAGCGCCATCCACAGTGGCGCAAGCGAGAACGTCACTTCGGCATACCGGGTCGCCCCGTAGCCGACGAGCAGTCCGAGCGGCACGCCGAGCAGCGAGCCAATCGTCCCGAGCAGTGCGGCCTCGACGAGGAACACCTGCATCACGTCGCGGTTGCGCGCACCGACAGCTTTCATAATGCCGATTTCGCGGGTCCGCTCGGTGACGCTGACGAGCATCACGTTAGCGATGCCGATAGCGCCGACGACGAGTGCGATGACGGCGATGCCGGTAACAAAGCGCGTGATGCGCTCGATGACATCGCTGATTTCCTCGACGAAGTCATTCCCGGACCGAGCGACCAGGTCCGTGTCGTCGGCTGAGAGTGACCGCGCGTCGGACTCACCGGAGAGGTACGTTTGAATTGCCGACTGCGTCTCTGGAATCTCTCGCGGGTCGACGACGAGCGTCACCTGCGGGTACGCGCGTTGCCGCACGCCCGCCGACGGGCTCTCAACGACCGACTCATAGAAGGAGTCGATAGGAACGTACACCCGGGGCTGACGGGCAAACTCGCTAACCGGGACTTCCCCCCGGGTCCCGTTCACGACGCCGACCACGGTAACGTTTCGCTCGCTCCCGTCAGGCATCGTCATCGTGAGCCGTTCGCCGGCCGTGAGGTTCTCTGCGAACGACCCGGCCATGCGCTCGTTGACGACGACGGCATCCTCCTCGGTTTCGAAGGAGCGCCCCTCGACGAGGACCCCCGACGTGAAACTGGCCGGCCGCGTCGCCGTGACTTGCTGTCTAGCAAGTGTTTGATTCCCGTGCTGTACCGACTGCGTTTGGACGATACCACGTGGGAGCACTGCCTGTACCCCAGCAATGCCCTCTAGCTCCTGAATGTCGTACTCGGTAAACACCGGCTGGAGGGTCCGGTCGAAGTCATCGTCGCCTGATGGGGTTCCGAACACGTAGATGTTGCCTGCGTTCGACGTCTCGATGTCGCCGACGATTTCTGCCTCGACGCTGGCTCCGAACGTAGCGAAGGTGATGACCGACGCGATACCGATGACGACGCCAACAACCGTCAGCGCCGACCGGAGCTTGTGTGCTCTGATAGACCGAAGCGTGATGCGCACGCTCTCGCCGGTGTCCATCAGTCCTGCCCCCCGGAGACGTCCTCGACGGACTGGATATGGCCGTCTTCGACGTGGATGATTCGCTCCGCCTGCTCGGCGACGTGGCGTTCGTGGGTCACCAGCAGGAACGTGTTGCCCGCCGCGTGGAGGTCGTCGAACAGGTCGAGTATCTGTGCCCCGGTGTCCGTGTCAACGTTGCCGGTGGGCTCGTCGGCGAGAATCAACGCCGGGTCGGTCGACAGCGCACGGGCGATGGCGACCCGCTGGCGCTGGCCGCCGCTGAGTTCCGAGGGGACGTGGTCGGTGCGGTCCCCGAGTCCAACCTCAGAGAGGAGCGACCTCGCCCGCTCGCGGCGACGACTGCGGTCCCAGCCGTCGAAGACGAGCGGCAGGGCGACGTTTTCCACCGCGGAGAGTCGCGGCATGAGATTGAACGTCTGGAAGACAAAGCCGACCTCGGTGCCGCGAATGTCAGCCCGTTCGGCCTCGCTGGCCGCCGAAACGTCCTGTCCGTTGACCACGACCTGCCCCGACGACGGCGTGTCCAGCCCGCCGATGAGGTTCAACAGGGTGCTCTTTCCAGAGCCGCTTGGCCCCATGACCGCCGTGTACGACCCCGTCGACAGGTCAAGACTCACGTCGTCCAGCGCCGTCACCGTCCCGCCGAGGTCGTACTGCTTGCTGACGCCATCGACGCGGACGGTCGTGTTCGCTGACTCGCTCACGGCCACGCGTAGGGACTGGACGGCAATGAGGGGTTCGACCACAGTCAGACTCAGCGATAGTCGATGTACTGTGAGAGGAGCAACCCACTTACCACTCCAGTACTAAACGTGGCTAATGACAGCCGATACCGGACGGAGACTGGCTATCGTCGCTGTGTTTGTCACCATCGGACTGCTGGCCGCGGGGGCAGTCGCCGGCGTTTCCGGCCTTGAGCAGATGGGGCAGCCATCCGGCGACGACGTGCTCGACGAGACCGAGCAGCGCTACGACGCGGCTGAGACAATTACCGGGACCGCGACAGTGACCGTCACGAACGACTCGGCATCGAAGACTGCGACGGTGGAGTACGCCGCCGCTGAGCCGAACAAGACGTGGGCCGCCGTCACGAGTGAGAACCGGTCCTATGAGATGGGGACGAACGGGACCGTCGTCTGGGCGGTCGGCGAGAATCAGTCGTACGGCCGCGAACTGCCCGAGGAGGCCGGGGCGATGAACGACACCACCGACCCGGTTCCCGAAGAGAACGTCACCGCGACGCTCCGCGGAACCGCTGAGGTCAACGGTGAGTCGACGTATGTTCTCGATCTTGAACCGACCAACCAGAGCATCGACGCGCCGAACACGACGCTGTGGGTCAATACTGAGGACTACCGCGTCCACAAGATGACCACTGACGACGGGACGAACCGAACGGAACTCATCGTCGAGGAGACGAACTTCAACGTCAGCATCGACGACAGCCAGTTCGCCCCGCCGGCTGACCGGGTCGCCGTTACAACTGTCGAAACGTACGACACCTACAACGCGGCCCAGTCCGCGACAGACTTGGACCTGCCGGCGTACGAGAACGGGACTTTCGAGGAAGCCCGGTACATCAGCCGGCCCGAGAGTACGGCCGTCGCTCAGCAGTACGACGCTGATGGCGAGAACGTGACGGTTCTGACCGCGACCGGCGCATCGAGCTATCTGGACGATGCGGAGAACGGAACGGCAGTGCAGGTGAACGGCCAGAACGCGACCGCAATCGAGCGCGACGACAGAGCTGTGGTCTACTGGACCGAAGACGATGTCACGACCGGCGTGGTTATCGAGGGGACGACCGATGAGGCCGTCGCCGTCGCTGAAGAACTGTAGCGACGCCCGCTAACTGTCTATATTCTACACCTCTTCCAGCGTCGCCTTGACTGACGCCCAGTGGCTCCCTTTCCAGAAGTGCTGCCCGCAGTCGGTACAGCGCCAGACCCGCTCATCACCTGCACTTGGTGCGTACTCCGGCGTGGGTTCCACCGGATCGACCTCCTCGACCGGCCCGTTGCAGACGCCACAGTAGCCCGGCTCGGGAGAGAGTGAGAGCTTGAAGCCGGCGTCGGCGAGTTCTCGCAACTGGTCCGCAATCTCTCGCTCACTGAGGAGCACGCTCTCGGATGCGCGGGCGGCGAGGTCGCTGTCCCGAGTAATCACCAACCGGTCCTCACGTTCCGCGAGCGCGAGGAGGTCGTCATCGGCCTCGGCGTCCCGGTCCAGCGCGTAGGCCGTGTCGTAGCCACACATCCGCAGATAGGTGGCGAGTTTACCGAGCATCGCATCAAGCGCGAGTCGGTCGCTGGGTGTGTTCTCAGGCATCGAGGAACTCTTGGAGGCCCTCGGCGTCGCGGGTGTTCAGTACGTTGTCCGTCTCGGCCCACCCTCGACGCGCCGTGTGGACGCCGTAGCGCAGGAGTTCGAAGTTACCCGGGCTATGTGCGTCCGTGTTGATGGCGATTGTCGCCCCGGCATCGATGGCCTGCTTGACCGCGCCGCCGCCGAGGTCTAGGCGGGCCGGGTTGGCGTTTATTTCGAGCGCCGTGTCGTTGTCAGCGGCGGCTTCGGCGAGCCGCTCCACATCCACGTCCAGCCCCTCCCGACGGTTCAGATACCGGCCTGTCGGATGGCCGATGACGTTCACATCGGGGTGCTGTGCGGCCGAGACGAGGCGATCCGTGCCGTCCCCGTCGAGCGCGGCGTGGGGCGAGGCGACGACCACATCCAACTCTGCCAGCAGGTCGTCGGCGACGGAGACACTGCCGTCCGCTGCGATGTTCGCTTCAACGCCGGTGAATACGTTGATGTCGGCGTCTGCGGCGACCGATTCGACTTCGGTTAACTGCTCGCGGAGCTTCTCGTCCGGGACGCCGACGCCGCCGACCATCCCCGGCCCGGTGGCGTGGTCCGTGACAGCGATGTAGTCGTGGCCGAAGTCGGCGGCACCCTCGACCATCTCCGCGAGAGTGTTGCTGCCGTCCGACCAGTTCGTGTGGGTGTGGATGTCGCCGCGGACTTCGCCCTCGGCGAGAAGGTCCGGGAGCGCCCCATCCGCGGCGGCTTCGACTTCGCCGCGGTTCTCGCGGAGTTCGGGCGGGACCCAGTCCATGCCCAGCGCGTCGTACACCGCTTCCTCGGTTTCGCTGGCCACCAGTTCGCCAGCCCGCTGGTCGTCGTCTTCGACGCCCGCGACATCGAAGACACCGTACTCGTTGACTTTCAGGTCCTGCTCGATAGCGCGGTTTCGGACCGCCACGTTGTGGTCCTTGCTCCCGGTGAAATACTGTAGCGCTGCGCCGAACTCCGATGGGTCGACGATCCGAAGATCGACCCGAACGTCGTCAGCGTAGGCGCTGGCTTTTGTGTCACCGGACTCGATAATCCGGTCGAGGCCGTCCCAATCGGCGAACCGCTCGACGACGGTCTCGGGGTCGGTGCTCCCGACGAGTACGTCAACGTCGCCGATGGTCGGTCGCCAGCGGCGAATCGAGCCGCCGAGCGCGCACTCGGCCACGGCGTCACCGGAAGCCATGTAACTCCGGATCCGGTCACCGTATGGCCGGGCCTCGCCGAGCAACGACCGCTCGTGGGCCTCGCGGGCAAAGTCGATGTTGTCGAGGATGTTCTGCTCCGTCTTTGCGCCGAAGCCCGACACCGCCTGTATCTCGCCAGCCTCAGCGGCGGCTTCCAGTTCATCAAGGGTGGTGATACCCAGCGCCTCGTACAGCGAGCCGACGGATTTCGGCCCCACACCCTCGACCGCTGTGAGGGCGTCCATCTCGACAGGAAGCTCCTCACGGAGTTCTGTCAGCTCCTCGATTTCGCCAGTCTCGAAGTATTCGACCACCTTCGAAGAAATGGCATCGCCGACGCCGTCTATCTCACCGACGCTGGCTTCGCCCTCGGCGGCCAGCCCCTCGATTGCGCCGGGGAAGTCCCTGATGTTCTCGGCCGCCCGGCGGTAGGCACGGGGCTTGTACTCGACGCCTTTCGCGTCCAGCAGGTCGGCGAACTCTTCGAGCAGTGTTGCGATTTCGTCGTTCCGGCTCATGTTAGTAGCTCCGCCCGGCACGACCCGTGCCGGAGTCCGCATCCTCGTGTCCCAGCGCTTTCTGGAGGAACTGCATCCAGCGTTTCCTGTCGGCAGTCTCTTGGGCCTGTGCTTCCTGTTCGATGTTCGCCGCACCGAGCTGTTCGAGGGCGTTCAGCGCCCGATCGATACCGATGATGGCCGTGGCAAGTTCTTCGCCGCGCTCGTAGCTCACTTCGTTGTCCTCAATCCGTTGCTTGCGCTGGAGGCGCTCACGCCGCAGGTTTTTTTTCGCTTGCTCGACGCGCTCGCGCTCGCCCCGCGGAACTGTCTCCCGACGCTTGATCTCGAAGACGAACGACTGGAGTTCAATCTCCTCGCCCTGGACAGTGATTTCATCGGGAATGTCCGCACCGACGGTCGCGCTGTCGCGTTCGATGCGCTCCAGCAACTGTTTGCGCTCGAACTCTTTCACTAGCAGCGTATTAGACCGGGGCTCCCTTACCCGCTTCGCCCATCGGTCACCAAGGCTTGCACGGCGGTGCCTGTTTTTGTTCCACACATGCGTGCCGTTCAGTCTCCGTGTTTCAGGGCGACTCCGTGAGCGGTCCAGACTGAAACAAAAGGAGGTCGGCGATATCTTTTTCATTGTCTCTGCCGTTCTCACTGTACGAGAGTAATACTGTCCCCCTCGTTTATTATATGACCCTAACGTTCGAACCGCTTGACGACCGTCCTGGGCTCGCGGTCATTGACCAGATTGAGCGCCAGCGCTACCGGATACACACGCCGACCCCCATCGCGCTCAGGGAGGCGGCGACCGACGTGTTTCAGTATCCCGTCGGGGACGCTGTCCGGATACGGACGCGCGCTATCGAACTGCCGACAGTGGTCATGGTGTACGTCCGTGATGACGACGGAGCGATAGCCGCCGAGGTTGCGCAGTTCGAGTCTGAGACGCTGCCGGCGGATGACTACGTCCTCGATCCGCTGACGCAGATCAAGACGTATATGGGGGTCGAGGACACCGCGATAGAGGTCACCGTCGACTCAGACCGGTCCCGGATCGAGTTCGACGCTCCAACGGACCTGCTCATCGGCGCTCGCTCCCAGCACGACCGGCCGGCTGCCACGGTCACGACGACCGAGCAGCCGGCTGACGTGATGGCCGCGGTCGAAACCTTCGGGTCAGCACTCAAGGCCCACGACCCCGAGCGCTCCTACCCGACGCTCCGCGGCCATCCACCGGCGCTTGAGATCGGTAATCGTCTGGATATCCCAGCGGATATCGACAGTCCGGATACCGGTGTCACGCTCGAACTCCCGCCTGATCTCGCATCTATCTTCGTTGCCGCGCCGCTTTCGTACTACCTCGGAGCCTCGCTCGTCCCCGCATCCGAGCCACAGCTCACGACCGACACAGGATTTACGTACTCGCTGGATACTGCACGAGGGTTCGAATCCGAGGTCGGACGCACGCTCAAGCGTCTCTTCTTCCTCGATTGTGTCACACGCACTGAGGGGTTCCATCAGATCGACTTGCATGAGCGAGCAGCTATCGAGCCCTACGTCGACCTCGACTTCCAGTCGCTGTACCAGCAACCACTGGCGGAGCAAGTCGCCACCTATCTGCAGGTCCCGTACGACGTTATTGAGGACCACATTCCGAAGTGGCGGCTGACGACGCACATCGACCCGGTGCCGACGAACGCGGAACAGCTCCCGTACGTTGTCGACGACCTCGCCATCGTCCGGACACACCAGCAGCAAGGACTGAATCAGGCAAGCGTTCCAGCAGAGGCCGAGGCCGAGTTCACCCGCGACGATGTCATCACTCGTGCCGCGAGTTCCGACGCTGGCACCGCCGCAGCCGAAACGGACTATGTCGAGCCACAGGCCCACGACTCGCTTGAACAGGCCTGGATCGGGGACAGCATCCCTATCGGTGCGAGCAAGCTGACCAAAGCGGCGTTCGAACACCGACTTGACCGCGATACGAACGCCGAGGACATCACGATTCGCGTCGTCCAGAACGACGCCCGGATGGACGAGGAACGAGAGCTCGTCGACGAAGTGTACGGCACCCGCGACGACCTGCCGTTCGATGTTACAGTCCACGACAATCTGACGACGGCGGAACTCAGAACAGTCCTCACGACCGACGCGGAGTTCTTCCACTATATCGGCCACACCGAGCACGACGGCTTCGTCTGCTCCGACGGCAAGCTCGACGTGACGACGGTCGATTCGGTCGGCATCGATACGTTCCTGTTGAACGCCTGCAACTCGTACAATCAGGGCCTCGCGCTCGTTGAAAAGGGTGCCATCGCCGGCATCGTTACGCTCAACGAAGTTCTCAACGACGGCGCGGTTCGCATCGGCGAAGCGGTTGCCCGACTGTTAAACTGTGGGTTCCCACTCCGAGCGGCGCTTACTATCGCACGCGGTGAGAGCATTCTCGGTGGGCAGTATATTGTTGTGGGTGACGGTGGTGTTACCGTGACGCAGGCAAGAAGTGGGACGCCTAATATGTTAAAAATAAAGCCCAGAGATCAAGTGTACGATGTTACCATGATTACCTATTCGACAGACGACAAGGGGATTGGAAGTATCATTATGCCACTCTTGGATGAAATTGATGAATACTTTTTGAGTTCCGGTAGGCTGAAAACGTTTCAGGTCGATGAGGGGAGCCTGCATGAATTTTTACAGATGCAAGAGGTGCCTGTGAGGATTTCTGGCGAACTATATTGGAGTTCGTCTGTTGAATTAGAACTCTGATTCTGCTTACGTAACGCTCATACGATATATTCGCGCACTAGTGTGCGGAGTAAAAGCCGGTCGTACCAGATTGCTTTTTGACCGAACTTACGGCCCAAAGTACGTGTTGCTGTTAGCGGCTGCTGCAGTCCCTGCCTGAGACAGTAGCATCAGGAGGGTGAAGAGTGCGCCGGCCATTTTTGGGTGCTCTGCGAGGTATTCACGCATTGTGGTATCTGACATGATACAATTTGGATGATGGTAGGGAGATAATTAAATTTATTTGAAAAGTACCTACATATTATATATTGTATTAAGCATAGAATAAAAAGATAAATCCAGAAATCAACTCACCTAAGGCTTAAATCGCATATTTAGGGGGAAAATTACACGCACGTGCCATGCGTACGTATGAGAATCACTCTAACAACACCCCCATCAGTAGCGTTTAGTAGACTGGTATGTAACTAATGAACAGGACTGGGTATTGATGATTGAATGGAAATTGCCTGATTACTATCAGACAGATATACGTCTTGTTGGCTCGCTTTCTGAGTCGGACACAGGGGGGTCAATGTCTACAACAATCGCGAGTGGCTCGATGGAATGGATGGGTAACGGGTTCTGTGCTGTCGACACCACCGGGAGGAAAGATGGCTTCTGAGGAGCAGTGGTGGCTCGGCGACAAGACAGTGGAGCTCCCCAGCACGGCCATCAGTGGAAGCCGACGCGCGGCAACGCGGCATACACCGCTTCTCCGGACCGAATCAGTGGACCGGCGTGACGAGATGCGGACAGAGGTCCCGATTCCGCTGGCGAAAGTCGAGCAGTCCCAGCAGTGTACTGTGTTGCACGTCGACGACGATCCACAGGTCGGTGAACTGGTCGAGGTGTATCTCGAACGTATCAATGACGACTTCGATGTCGTGACGAAGGCCAGCGCTGTCGCCGCGCTTGATTTCCTCCGGACAGAGCAAGTCGACTGTATCGTCAGCGATTACGATATGCCGAACACTGATGGGCTGGAGTTTCTTGAGCTGGTCCGCAAGCAGTATCAGGACATTCCATTTATTCTGTTCACTGGCAAGGGTAGCGAGGAAATTGCGAGCGAGGCAATTGCGTCGGGCGTTACGGACTATATGCAGAAGGGAGGCCGGTCAGACACATACGATGTTCTCGCCAACCGAATCGAGAATGCCGTCGAGCAACATCGCACCGAGCAGCGGTTCTGGAACGCCCTCTCGTGGTATCAACGGCTCGTCGAACAGGAGCTCGCGGGCGTCTGTATTATTCAGGACGGGACGTTTGTCTACGTGAACCAGAAGCTGGCCGACATTTTCGGCTATGACCAGAGTGAACTCATCGACGAATCGCCGGCTCTCCTCACAGCGGAGGGCGACGGCGACAGACTGCCCGAGTCACTTCGAACAGCGGACTCAGACGAACTGGATACGTTCCATTCGGAGTTTGAGGGCCGACAGGCCGACGGGGAAACGCGTACCATCGAGGTGTCCGGCGGGTCCATTGAGTACGATGGCGAACCGGCGTGGATTGGTGTACTTCGGGACGCCGAAAGCAACCCCGACGTTGGCGAGTGAGTCGCCGTTTAGCTGCTGTGTGCCGCCTTTTGATTCTACTAGCGCAGACATCGCAGTATCACAGCGGTCTGCCAGTGACTGGCCCAGCATAAGCACAATCCCTTTCCACCGCCCACTCCTACCGTAGTACAATGTCGGAGTGCGATGCCTGTGGAAAGCAGGAGAACATGCCGTACCAGTGTGGGCACTGTGGGGGGACCTACTGTGCGGAACACCGGCTTCCCGAGGCCCACGATTGCCCCGGACTGGACAACTGGAGCGATCCGGGCGGCGTGTTCGACAGCGGGTTCGACGAGAGTGTAGATACTGGCCAGACCTCCGGGAGCGGCGGTGTCGCTGACCGGTTCGGTATCGACACCGGGCCCGGCGGGCCGCTGGCGTACTTTCGGGGGAACGTCACGTACCTGTTCCTGGCGATTATGGGCATCGTGTTCATGCTTGAACATGTCGTTCTCTTTTCGCTCGGGGAAGAGGCGTTCCAGACGCTGTTTGTCCTCCGCCCGGACCACCCCGAGTACGTCTGGACTTGGGTTACGTCCGTGTTCTCCCATGCCGCCCCCTTTGGATTCTATCACATCTTCGGGAACGGGATCATCATCTACTTCTTCGGCCGGATCGTCGAGCAGCAGATCGGATCGAAGAAGTTCGCGATCTTCTTCCTCGTGTCCGGCGCGCTGGCGGGCCTCGGACAGATCGCAATCCAGGCAGTGCAGGGAACGTCTGCTGGTGTCCTTGGAGCCAGCGGCGCGGCGCTGGCAATCATGGCGTTTCTGACCGTCCTGAAACCCGACCTGCGCGTCTACCTGTACTTCCTGATTCCCGTCCCGATCTGGGCAATCACCGGCTTCTACTTCCTGTTGAGCATCTTCGGGTCGCTCAATCCGATGGGGGCCGGCCTGCTCGGTGGCAACATCGCGCACCTTGCCCACCTCATCGGCCTCATCATCGGGCTCTGGTACGGCCAGAAAATCAAGGGACAGACCCGGATGCCCGGCCAGATACAGTTCGGCGGTGGTGGCGGCCCTGGTGGACCGGGTGGTCCCGGCGGTCCGGGCCGGCGTCGTCCGTGACGATGCACCCGGTTCGCCCCGAGTTCGTCCCCGACCCGTCGCTCTCGAAGACTGAGATGGAGGAGTTGCAACGCGACATCGCGGAAGTCGCGCAGTTCGAGGATGACATGGACGCTTTGCCCGAGGCGATCACGCGCGCCGGAGACGCACCAGACGTCGACCAGGCGACACTGAGCACCAGCTCCGACGACCGAACGGACCCGCCCCTCATCGCTGGCGTCGATCAGGCGTTCGTTGACGACAAGGCTGTCTCGGCTGTTGTCGTGCGACAGAACGGCGAGGTCATCGAGCGAGTCAGTGCCGTGAAGCGAACCGAGATTCCGTACATTCCCGGTCTGCTGTCGTTCCGCGAAGGCGGCGCAATCCTGGCCGCGTTTGCGGAGTTGGAGACCGACCCCGACGTGGTACTCGTCGACGGCAGCGGCCGCATCCACTTCCGGGAAGCCGGGCTGGCGACACACATCGGCGTCACACTGGACGTGCCGACCATCGGCGTTGCCAAGAGTCTCCTCTGTGGTACGCCGGAGCGGTCCCTCGATGAGACGTATCCAGAAGGAACGCGGATTCCGATTGCAGCCGACGACAGCGTCGAGACTTGCCCCGACGGGACAGTCATTGGCCACGCACTCCAGACGCGCCAGTACGACTCACCGAATCGGCACATCAATCCGCTCATCGTCAGCCCCGGCCATCGCGTCAGCGCACGCACGGCCGCGGATACCGTCGACGCCACTGCCGACGGCTACAAACTCCCCGAGCCGACCCGACTGGCCGACAGCTACGCCGACGAGGCGAAGGCAACCGTCGAGTAGCTCGGTCGGATAACCGACAGTATAACTTCCCGGGGTGTGTTCTCCCGGCCAACACATGGCGAAGACGGTGCTGATTACGGGGGCGTCCTCGGGTATCGGGCGGGCGAGTGCCGAGGCGTTCCTGGCCGACGACTGGACTGTCTGGGCGACCGCCCGCGAGGAATCGGACATCGAAGACCTCGACCACACAGGCTGTAAAACCGCTGAACTTGACGTGACAAACCCACGGGAGTGCGAGCGGGTCGTCGAGGCGCTTATCGAGTCCGAAGGGCGGCTCGATTGTCTCGTGAACAACGCCGGCTACGCACAGTTTGGTGCGGTCGAGGACGTATCGACGGCGGCGCTACACGAGCAGTTCGACGTGAACCTCTACGGCCCGCACCGACTCATCCGTGAGGCACTCCCGCATATGCGTGCTCGGGACAACGGGACTATCGTCAATGTCTCCAGCGTCGCGGGCCGTATTGCGTTCCCGAACCAGGGCGGCTACGCCGCCTCGAAGTTCGCGCTTGAGGGGCTCAGCGACGCGCTCCGGATGGAGGTCGAGGAGTTCGGCATCGACGTGGTGCTCGTCGAACCTGGGCCGGTTGAGACCAACTTCGACAACCGCGCCGACGAAGAACTCGACAACCTCGATACGTCCGGCGCGTACGACTGGCTGTATCAGGCCCACGAGGACTCAAATCTCGTCGGTATTCAGGACGCGCTCTCTGTCACGCCCGGGACGGTTGCGCTGACTATCCGCGACGCTGCCAACGCCAGCGATCCCGAACCGCGGTATCCCGTCGGACAGGGCGCACAGCTACTTCTCATGCTCGATTACCTACCAGCGCAGTGGCGCGATGCAGCGTTCGGCGTCATCCGGAAGCTGACAAGCTAATCACCGCCCCACTCAGTTCAGTCCAGACAGGCCGCCACAACCGAAAGCAGTCGCTCGCCGCGCACTTCTTCGGCGAACAGCGGCACACGGCGTACGTCATGGCCGCGGAACATGTCCTGTGACCGGGCCAGCGCGTCTTGCTGGACTTGCCAGCGCCGCGCGCAGAACTCACAGTCGGCGTGGTTCGGGCCGGCGATGTCAACGTCTTCTCCAAGCACCTCGCTCGGGTCTTGCATCACCCGGTTGACGACGACGGTGCTGACTGGGATGTTGAATTCACCGAGTTGTGCGAGCAAGCGTTCAGACTCGACGACAGAGAGTTCCTCGGGCACCATGACGATGCGGAAGTCCGTCTTTTGTGGGTCCTGCAGGATCGACCGCAGATGCTCGATCCGATCCGACAGCTCCTGCAAGTCCTCAATGCCAGCCTCTGCATCAACGTCCTGATCGTCACCGAACATGCCGGTGAGATTGTCCATCATCCCTGAAAATCGCTCGCGGAGCTGCAGTATCTTCCCGACCATCGAGTCCATCGTCTCGGGGAGTTCCAGCAACCGGAGTGTATGGCCGGTCGGGGCGGTGTCGATGACGACGCGGTCGAAACGGTCGTCGTCGACGTAATCCAGCAGCAGGCGGAGCGCCGCGGCCTCGTCAGCTCCGGGCATCGACCCGCCAAGCAGCCCCTCTTCGCCACCGATTGGGTCCTCGGCCTGGCCTGCGCCCGCTGCACTGCCTGCACCCCCGCCGAACATCCCGTCGCCACCGAGAAGTTCGCCCACGCCGCCCAGTGCGTCCTCCTCGACACCAAGCGGGCCCTCGCCGACGGCAGCCTCCGGGTCGATTTCCGCGGCATACAGCGGTATCTCCTCTCTGATGCGCGTTGGCGTTGCCGGGATATCTGCCTCCAGCGTGTCCGACAGGGAGTGGGCAGGGTCCGTGGAGACAACGAGCGTCGCCGTGTCGTCTCGCGCGGAGGCCAGCGCGGTGGCTGCAGCACACGTCGTCTTGCCGACGCCGCCTTTCCCGCCGTAGAGGACGTACTCCGCCGCATCGATTCCTGCGGGTGCGTCGATGTCATCGACCGCTTCGACGTCGAGTTCGCTCATGCCAGAAGCTACGCTTGTCTGGCCTTGAGTACTTCCCGAAAAGGAGTTGTCCTACTGTCTCGAGGATCGCGCTTCACGGACGTCCGCGCCGTCCCGGAGTTTGTCCTCACAGTTCGGACAGACCCGGGGGCCATGGCCTTCAACGGCTTCTGGTGTAAAAACCCGTACGTACTGCTCGGTTACGAATTCACCGCAGTTCTGACACTCGGGCATCTATAGGTACACTCGTTCCACGATGTATATGCCTTCCGCTGGCAACGAAATATTCCGGTTAATCGACACGGCGTTACTGGTGGTGGTCGGCCCAGAATGAATCCAGTTGGCTCGCGAGGAAATCCGGCGTCATCCGGGTGAACTCCTCGCGTTCGCCGGCAGGCAGGTACGGAGACACTGAATGCCGCGCGTCCGGCGTATACCGCCGGCCGACCAGCGCCCGCACGCCGACCTCGTCAACGCCGCGGATGACGCGGCCGATGGCCTGGCGCGCGCGCCGCACAGCCGGAACTGTCAGGGCGTACTCGAAGGCACTATCCTCGCCGAAGGCGTCACCGTATGCCCGCTGAACGCCCCGGACACGGGGTGAACCGATATTCACCAGCGGGATACCGACGACCGCGCAGGTCGATAGCTTCTCGCCGTCGTAATCGACGCCTTCGGTTAGCGTCCCGCGCGTTGACGTGACCATGACTTTCCCGTCGCCACTGAAGAACTCGCGTTTCAGCCGTTCAGTCTCCTCGTTGCTCGATGATTCGTCCACGAGGACCGACTTCTCGACGGCCTCCTGCAGGTATGCGCCGGCCCAGCGCGCCTCTCGGTAGTTCGGCATCGCTACCATGACGTTGCCCGGAGAACGAGCTAGCGCGCGCAACGCCTGTGCGTACTCGTCGCGCGTCGGGTTCCAGTTGTCACCGAGCGGCCGCATCGTCCCAGGGTCGCCGCGGTTGCGCGCGGTAAACGGCGTCGCGTCGACGAGGTACGACGCCCGGTTCTCAGGCGGGAACGGCAGGTCGTAGGTCGTCGACCGGACCGGTCGTCCGTCGCCGGATTGCTCGTCGGGGGCCGTCGAGCCCGTCTCGGCCATCGAGTCCAGTCCCGACACGCGGGTGAACACGTCCAGCGGCTCCAGCGTCGCGCTCATCAGGATACCGCCCCCGAGGTCGTCGAAGACGTTCCGCAGGGCCGTCGCGGGCATACAGTTGTAACACAGCAGGCCCGGCGTGTAGACGGCCTGGTAGTCGGAATCGAGGCTCTGTCCGTGGTTCGGTGAGTGCTCCAGTTCGATCTCCCGGAGGAAGGTCGCGTGGTCGCGCTCCCACCACTGCCCGGCCAGCACGCCGACAGCGGCGCACACCGGCTGGCGGGTCAGCCCGAGCTGGTCGATTGCGTCCTCAACGGCGGCCCCGACCTTCGACAGCGAGCGCCAGAGCGACCCATCGTAGCCCTTGCGCTCGGCCCACTCGGTCAGTTCGTCCTGCTCAACCGTGTCGGGGTCCCGAAGCGGGATTTCGCGGTCGTGCTCGGGGAGGGTTGACGGGTCCGCGCGCCAGCCCTCGTGTTCGGCGTCGAGGAAGGACTCGATGCGGTTGTCGAGCCACCGGACGAGGTCGTCGTAGAACTTCCGGGCCTGGTCAACTGCGTCCAGCGGGACTTCGCGGGCCGACAGGACCTCGCGGACCTGCGCCTTGTGGTCGGCGCTCTGCTGGGCGCGCTGGATCAGTGTCGTGCAGTCGTTGCGCGCTTGTACGATACTCTGACGGCCCAGGCGGTCCGACAGAAGGTCACGCACGCGCTCCTCGAGTCGGTGGGCCTCGTCCACGATGACGAGCGTCTGGTTGTCGAGCACGTCCGACAGCAGCGGGCGAGAGCCCGGGTCGAACAGGTGGTTGTAGTTCCCGACGATAACATCAGCCTCGTCCAGCATCACGCTCATTACCCGATGCGGGCAGGTCCCGCGCTCCGTCGCCGCCGGGAGGTAGCCGTCCATCGTCACCACGTGCTCCTCTCCAGCCGAGAAGTCGACGGGCGAACCTTTGTTGCGGGCGTACCAGTCCGCCTCGAACGGACAGTACAGCGGCGGGTCTGACCCCTCTGCCATCGATTCCGGAGCTGTTGGCTGGGCCTGCCGGTACGGCGAGGCCGCGCCGGCTGTCTGAAGTGTGTCGTCGCCAAGGGTCGATTGCTCGACCGCGTCAGGGCGCGCGGCCGCGGCGAGGTCCTGCCCTTTCCGCGGGTCCCACCACTGGTCGTCGTCTGCCTCACCGGCGATTTCGGCGTCCGCGACGGCCGCGCCGTCCGAACGCCCGTCGTCCTCGACTAACCGCGCCGTCGCCTCCCTGAGGTCCTCACAGCGGTCGTGTGTCCCTACGTCGTCCGGGAACTGTCCCTCGCGACCGTACGGACAGAGGTCGCGCTTGCCGACCAGCGAGATGCCGTCGAACGGCTCGTCGATACCGGCGTTGAGCGCTCGCAGGTCATCGACGAACTGCTGGAGTTGCTGTTTGACCGGCGTGACGACGACCATTCGCTCATACAGATCCGTATCACGGACCAGCGTCGCGCCGGCGGTGAGCGCAGCCATCGTCTTGCCCGTCCCGCATGGGCCTTCCATCGCGAGAAAACCGCGTGCCTTGCCCGCCTCGATGGCTCGTTCGACGGCGTCGGCCTGATTCTCGTAGGGCTCGTCGAAGCCGAAATACGCGCGCCAGGACTCTGTGCCCGTCGAGGCGGAGTCTCCCATCGAAACGGGGTTAGTCGTCCCGGTATTTGAACCGCGGGGTTCCCGTCCGTCGCAATCGCTCTGTGCGCGTAGCGTTGGGACCGCAGTGAACCGAAAAACGGGCTGTGACTGGTCGCCGCCCAGTCACTGGCTCTGAGCCGTTAGTCCAGCAGGCCGAGGTCGCTCAGCCGCTCGACGATGGTGTCGACAGCTTCTTCGGCGTCCTCTTTACGCTTGCCGCCGGTGACAACGAGCTTCCCCGAACCGAATAGCAGCGCGACTACGTCGGGTTCGTCGAGTCGGTAGACGAGGCCCGGGAACTGCTCCGGTTCGTACTCGATGTTCTCGAGCCCGAGGCCGATGGCGATGGCGTTGAGGTTGAGCGAGCTCCCGAGGTCAGCGGAACTGACGATGTTCTGGACGACTATTTCGGGGTCGTCGTCGACTTGGATGTTCAGGTCACGGAGCTTGTCGAAGACGATGCGCAGACTCTGGTGGACATCGTCTGTCGATTTCGCACCCGTGCAGACGATCTTGCCCGACCGGAAGATGAGCGCGGCGGATTTGGGGTCCTGTGTCCGATAGACAAGGCCCGGGAACTGCTCGGGGTCGTAGTCGGCTCCCTCGAGGTCCATTGCGACGCTCTCAAGGTCGAGTTCTTGTCCGATACCGGTCGAAGCAACGACATTTTCGATGTCAATGCTCTCTTTTGGGTCGACCATATAGTGTTTTAAATACCGGATTTAAATCATATAAACGTTTGTGATGCTGTGATTACTAGTCGTTCTTCGACCTCTACCACGTCCGACAGATTCCATTCAAGTAGGTGTCTGTCGCTGAGCGACCCGCTATGACCGTTGATCCCGGACCTAGAAGGACTGCCAGCCCGGCAGCCGCTAGGCCGCTGAAAACGCGACTGTACTGCTATACTGTCCGACTGTCGTTGTCGACGACGCTCGCGAACGCGACGTTTTCCTGTACGGTCTCGATCTCGACGGTTGGCGAGTCGCCCGGTTCGCCGTCGGGGACGATGACGACGTATCCGCGTTCGACCTTGGCGATACCATCGCCCTGATCGCCGAGCGATTCGATAGTCACGTTTCGGATTTCGCCCTCGTCGACTGGCGGTTGCGGGACACCGGTGTCAGCCCGCTCCGACTCGGTATTCTGTTTGGGCATCTGCGGCTGGGCTGTTACCGACGTGCTGGCGTCGACCTGCGAGAGCAGACCTACCCGGTAGGTCTCGCCCTGCGAGACCGCGCCATGTGATACTTCACTTTTCGGAATTTCAACAATATATCGGTCCCCGTCCGTCTCTATTTGCGCACTGAACAATGTACTGAGTGCATCTGGAACTTCGACCATAGCCTATTCTACGGCTCATGATAGATAATGGTCCTGCCCTGATGTGGTGAAAATTGCCGGCAGTTGCCGATTAGTCGTCGCTTTCGACCCGATTGGTCCCCGTGTCGACTCCAGCCTCATCAAGTAGTTCTGCCCTGTGCTCGTCTAGCAGCGGTGCACGACCACCGGGCGAGGGCATCGTCTCGGTCATTTTTATGGGACTACCGGCGATGGTCATCCGGTCATCCGCGCCCGGTTGGTCCACCTCGGCGAGCATCTCACGGTCGCGGACGTGCGGGTCATCGAAGATATCGGCGGTGTTCTGGACCGGCGCGGCCGGCACGCGCCCTTCGAGCAGGTCAAGGAGCGTGTCGGAGTCGATGGTGGTGGTCCAGTCGGCAATTTCGTGGTGTAGGGACTCGCGGTTCGCGATCCGGCTGCCGGCGTCGGGGTACTCCGCGGCGAGATCCGGGCGCTCCATCGCCTCACACAGTGCCTCCCAGTGCCCGTCAGCGAACGCCGCGATGACGACGTGACCGTCGGCAGCTTCGAAGGAGTCGTAGGGGAACAGCGTCGGATGAGAGTTCCCCTGTCGGGTCGGCGGTTCGCCGTCACAAGAGTACTGGTACACCGTCCGCTCGCATAGCGACACCATCGAGTCGTACATCGCCGTATCGACGTACTGGCCCTCGCCCGTGCGTTCGCGGTGATGCACGGCCGCGAGGATGCCGACGGCGTTCAGTACAGCGGTGAAAAGGTCGCCGACGCCGGGGCCGACCTTCGTCGGGGGGCCATCCGACTGGCCGGTGATTTCCATGACCCCACCCAGCGCCTGTGCAATGAGGTCGAACGACGGCTGGCCCTGTCGGTGGGTTTCACCCGTTCGCGGGTCGCCAAAGCCCCGGATGGACGAGTAGATGAGGTCCGGATTGTGTTCTCGCAACGTTTCGTAGCCGCAGTCGAACTTCTCCATCGTGCCGGCCTTGAAGTTCTCGACCACGACGTCTGCGCGCTCGACGAGCGAAAGGAACGCCTCACGGTCCTCATCGGTCCCTAGGTCGAGTTCGAGCGAGCGTTTCCCACGGTTAACGCTCTGGAAGTAGCCACCGTAGGCTTCTTCGTCGCCGTCGCTCACGAACGGCGGGTTCGACCTGATGAGGTCGCCGCCGGGGCGTTCGACCTTTACCACGTCCGCGCCCATGTCTGCGAGCAACATCGTACAGTACGGTCCAGCGAGGACCTGTGTCAGGTCGAGCACACGCAAGTCGTCAAGCGCACCCATGCAAAAACCACAACGGGGCGGCCGCATAAACCTTCTTGAACGTCCGTTATAAATTCCTTAAGGCCATATTATCATGAAAGACCATTAGGTTTATCACTACCCGCCAACGACGGGGTAGTACATGCCCCGGACCGTTATCCTCGGCGTGATTGGCTCCGACGCGCACGTCGTCGGCATCACGATTCTAGAGCAGGCGCTCTCGGCCGCTGGCTTCGAGGTCATCAACCTCGGTGTCCAGACCGCACAGGACGAGTTCGTCTCCGCCGCGAAATCTCATGACGCCGAGGCAGTACTGGTATCCTCGCTGTACGGGCACGCCCGCCAGGACTGCGAGGGGCTGCACGACGAGCTCGACGACGCTGGGCTCGACGTGCTCACATACGTCGGTGGGAACCTCGCCGTCGGACAGTCCGACTTCGAGGAGACGCAGGCAACCTTCCGGCAGATGGGTTTCGACCGCGTCTTCGACGCGGAAACGGACCCGGAGGAGGCAATCGAAATGCTCCGCGAAGACCTGCAACTGACAACAACAGAGGCGGAGCAGATCAGGGTTGACGGGTGACTATGCCAACTGACGAGCGACTCAGCGACGACCAGCTACAGCGCATCGCAAACGATCTCAGAGACAACTGGCACACGGGCCGCGAAGTCGACTTCGAGGAGGCCATCGCCTTCCACGAGTCGCTGCCGGCCTCGAAGCAGTTCGCCACCGTGCTGGAGTCGGCTGACCAGCCGCTCCTCCAGCCGCGAGCGGGCGTTCCCTGCCTCGAAGAACAGATCGACCTGCTCCGGTATCTACAGGACGAGGGCGGTGCGGACCTCCTGCCAACGACCATCGACTCGTACACGCGTGACAACGAGTACGAGAAGGCCGAAGAGGGACTGGCCGCCTCCCGTGGCAGCGACGAGAACGAACTGAACGGCTTCCCCGCGGTGAACCACGGTGTCGAAGACTGCCGGCGACTCATCCGGGCGCTCGACGCCCCAGTTGAGGTCCGTCACGGAACGCCCGACGCCCGACTACTGGCGATGGTCACGCTCGCTGGCGGCTTCCAGAGCTTCGAGGGCGGGCCGATTTCCTACAACATTCCGTACACGAAACGGCACGATCTCGCGACGACCATCGAACACTGGCAGTTCGTCGACCGGCTCTGTGGGGCCTACACCGAGCGTGGCGTGACGATCAACCGCGAGCCCTTCGGTCCGCTGACCGGCACGCTCGTCCCGCCGAGCATCGCCATCGCGGTGATGCTTGTCGAGGGCGAACTCGCCGCGACACAGGGTGTCCGGTCGCTGACGCTGGGGTACGGACAGGTCGGAAACCTCGTGCAGGACGTGGCGGCGCTGCGAGCGTTGCGGAAGCTCGGCAACGAATACCTCCGCGACGAGGTGACTGTCACGACCGTCTTCCACGAGTGGATGGGAGGCTTCCCGCCCGATGAGGCCCGGGCAAACGGCGTCATCAGTCTCGGCGGCGCGACGGCGGCCGTCGCCCAGCCGGACAAGGTCATCACGAAATCCGCTCAGGAGTTCCAAGGTGTGCCGACGAAGGAGGCCAACGCGGCCGGACTGCGAACGACGAGACAGCTTATCGATATGATGATCGAACAGGATATCGACCTCGGGGGTATTGAGGAGGAACAGGCGCTCATCGAGCGAGAGACGCGGGCGCTGATGGACGCTATCTACGAGGCCGGCGACGGCGACGTTGCAAAAGGGGTTATCAACGCCTTCGACAGCGGTGCGCTGGACGTGCCCTTTGCACCCAGCGACGCCGCCAAGGGCGCGGTGCTGCCGGCCAGAGACGACGACGGCCGGGTCCGCATCTTCGAATTCGCGCACCTCGCGCTCCCGGACAGCATCAAGGAGATTCACGCCGCGCGGCTCGGTGAGCGGGCCGAGACCGAGGGCCGCGATCAGTCGTTCCGGATGGTCGCCGACGACGTGGACGCCATCAGCGACGGGAAGCTCATCGGGCGCCCAGCCGGCGACAACAGCCCTGCGGGGGGTGCAAGCGATGCGGATTGAGGACGTTCGAACGGTTCCGGGCCTCTCAGGGTTCTTTTTTGACGACCAGCAGGCCATCAAAGACGGGGCGACACAGACCGGGTTTGCCTACGACGGCCAGCCGGTCACGGATGGGTTCGACCGCATTCGCGAGGCCGGCGAAGCCCTCATCGTCGAAATCGAACTCGTTGACGGCTCCATCGCGACCGGCGACTGCGCCGCGGTCCAGTACTCCGGGGCCGGCGGCCGCGACCCGTTGTTCCGGGCCGAGAAGTACCGCCCTGTCGTCGAGGGTCCCGTTGCCGACGCGCTCCGCGGGCAGGACGCAACCCAGTTCGGGGCCAACGCGACGATGCTGGAGGAGATGAACGCCCAGCGCTCGGGCGGCGACCAGCTCCACACCGCGGTCCGCTACGGCGTGTCGCAGGCACTGCTGAACGCCGCTGCGCAAGCGAAGGGCATGACGCCGACGGACGTGCTCGCCGACACCTACAACACCGACCCAGCAACTTCGCCGGTCCCGGTGTTCGGGCAATCGGGCGACGAGCGCCGTATCAACGCCGAGAAGATGCTCATCAAGGGCGTGCCGGTGTTGCCCCACGGCCTGTTCAACAGCGTCGAAAAGGTCGGCGAGAACGGCGAAGGACTACGTGACTACCTCGCCTGGCTCTCGGACCGGGCGACGGCGCTCGGACCGGAGCCGTACTCGCCGCGCTTCCACGTCGACGTGTACGGTATCCTCGGGAAGGTGTTCGGCCCGCCGTACGACCGGACCGAAGTGACCGATTACTTCGAGACGCTGCAGGAGGCCGCCGCGCCGTACCCCCTTCAGGTCGAGGGGCCGATGGACGCTGGCGGCCGGCAGGCACAGATAACCGAGATGGCCGAACTCCGAGAAGGACTGGCTGATGCGGGCGTCGACGTGGACATCGTTGCCGACGAATGGTGCAACACCTTCGAGGATGTGCAGGCGTTTGTCGACGCAGAAGCGGCCGACCTCGTCCAGATCAAGACACCGGACCTGGGCGGCATCCAGCGTTCAGCCGAAGCGGTGCTGTACTGCGACGGCACGGACACCCGCGCCTACGTCGGCGGGACCTGCAACGAGACCGTGACATCCGCGCGAGCCTGTGCCCACGTCGCGCTGGCGACTGATGCCGCGCAAGTGCTCGCGAAACCAGGCATGGGCTTCGACGAGGGGTTCATGGTTGTCACGAACGAGATGCGACGGGCGCTTGCCAGACGCGATGCCGCCCGGGGGGTGCCGGCTGATGACTGACTGGACCGACCCCGACGCGCTGGACCTCTCGGACAGCGAGACGTTCGACTCGATGGTCGACCGGGCTGCCACCCGAGAGAAGGGGCACTTCTTCGAGTTCTTCGCTGAGGGCGACGAACTCGCTCACGACCCCGGGCTCAGACTCACCCACCACGGCAGCGAGCAGTGGATGGGCCAGACGCTCAACCACGACCCGGCGTACTGGCGGGCCGACACCGCCCGCGAACGCGGCTTCGACGAGCGCCCGGTCCACCCGGATTACCTGCTGGCGTGCGTGATGGGCATCACCGTCGAAGACCTCTCGGAGAAGGGTGGCTACTTCCTCGGCCGCGACGACGTGACGTTCCATCAGCCGGTGACAGCCGGGACGCCGCTATCGGTCACTTCGACTGTCGTCGACACCACGACATCGTCCTCCAGACCCCAATACGGCATCGTCACCTGGGAGACGGAGGGCCGGGACCGCGAGACCGGTGAGACGCTGGTCACCTACCAGCGAACGAACATGATACCGCGCCGTGAGCCGACAGCCACTGACGGCGGTGCCGTCGGGGAACAGGACGAGAGCGGGCCGACGCTTCCTGACACCCTGATCTCGCCCGACGGGGAGCGCTTCGAGAGCTTCCAGACGGCACTCGACCGTGCCGACGCGGAGAACGCCGCCGTCGCCTACCGCCACGAACGCGGGCGGACGATGGACGACCAACTGGTCGCCGGCCTCCCGCTGGCGACGCTCAACACCGCTCGCCAGCACCACAACCGCGACGAGATGGCCGACTCGCCGTCGGGCGACATCGTCGCGTATGGTGACGTAACACGCTCGATTGCGCTGGCCCACGCCCGCTCCGATGAGGCGACCTACCGCGAGCGTCGCTTCGCCGACGAGCGGTTCCACGACTTCGTCACGCTGGGCGACACTATCTACGGCTTCACTCGCGTCCTCAACTGTGACCCCGACGCCGGACCGGAGCAGGCCGGCGCGGTCACGTTCGAGCACGTCGCGTTCAATCAGGACCAGACCCCGGTCTACTCGGGCCGGCGAACCGCACTCATTCAGCGAGATACATGACACGACTCTGTCGCACATTCCAGACCGCACCGGCCGCGATACCGAACGACAACAGCGCGAAGTTCCTCGTCTCAGGACTCACCAGCGAGGGGTTTCAGGCCCCCGATTGGCTCGTCCCCGATATCGAGGACGGCACCGCGCCGTCAATGAAAGACGAGGCCGTCGACAACATCGTTGAGCACATCCCGGACCACGCCGACGAGTTCGCCGGGGACATCCTCCCGCGGGTCGAATGGGCCTACGACGACGCCAACGCCCGCGAGCGCGGCATCGAGCAGGTGACTCGCCTGGCCGAGGAGGTCGGCGAAGAACTCGATGGCTTCGTCTTCCCGAAAACCGGCCGCCTTGACGACGTGCGCGACGCCGCAGGTGTCATCGCCGACGCGGAGCGCGACGCCGGGCTTCCCGAGGGGACGCTGGAGATGGCGATCATTCTGGAGACGGCTCCCGGCCGCTCGGACCTCCGCGAGATTTGCCAGTACGCAACAGACTCCCGGCTCTCCGGGCTCGTGTTCGGGCCGGTGGACTACACGGCGGAACTCGGCGGTCGCACGCTCGACGGCGAGCGGCCCCGCTGGGACGGCCTGCTCGAAGCGCTCTCCAACGAGACGAGCGCGGCCGATATCGTCGCCATCGGCGGCCCCTTCGACCAGTTGTTCCACGAGCGCGCCGGCGTCACCTACTACAACGCCGAGGGGTACGCCGATCAGGTGGAGTACGAGGCGACCATCGGCATCAACGGCTCGTGGTCGCTGCACCCCAAGCAGACCGAACAGGCGAACCGCATCCACATGCCGACAGTGGAAGAAATGGAGCGGGACCTCCACAAAATCGAGTCGTTCAACGAGGCCAAACGCGAGGGCACTGGCGCGGTCGTCGTCGACGGCCAGATGGTCGACGAAGCGACCTACAAGAACTTCGCCAACACCGTGAAAACTGTTCGAGCCATCGACGAAACCCACCCTGCCCAGACCGAGGAATACTACGACGATGACCTGCTGGCGCGGACGAGAGACGTGGAACTGATCTTCGGCTAAGCCGGCGACCGCTTTTTATTCGAAGTAGTGCGCCAGCCGTTCGGCTGCCTCGTCGACCCGTGACGTCACGAGCGCGAACCGTATCCAATCGCTACGGGACTCGCCGAAGGCCTCGCCGGGCATCCCGGCGACGCCAGCCTCGTCGATCAGTTCGTACACGTTCTCGAACGACCCGGGGAAATCGGGGAACCGCGCCATCACGTAGAAGCCGCCGTCAGGGCGGTTGTACTCGGCACCGGCCTCCGCAAGCGCGGCACAGAAGTCGTCGACGCGTTCTTCGAGCCGCCGTCGGCAGGCGGCGTAGTAGTCCGGACTCGTCGTCTTCAGCGCCCGCAAGACGGCGTACTGCGCTGGTCGGCTCCCAGTGACGTTCGTGAGCATGTGCTGAGTGCGAGCGCGCTCAAGAAGCGCACCAGTAGGCCCGTCTTCCGGCGGAAAAATCGCATAGCCGACCCTGAGCCCTGTTATCGCCATCGTTTTCGAGAAGGAGTTGGTGGCGACGACGTGATCTGAGTCGGCGTGCAGTGCCGAACTGAACCGACCGGCGTAGTCGAAGTGGTCGTACACCTCGTCGCTGAGTAGCAGGGCATCGTACTCCTCGGCGATGGCTGCGAACTCGGCCATCGCGTCGGCGTCGTACACTGCGCCGGTGGGGTTGTTCGGCGAGTTGACGACGATGACGGCCGTCTCCTCGCTCGCAGCCGCCCGAACGTCCGCGGGGGCCAGTCGGTTGCGCTCGTCGACCGGGACGAAGGAAATATCCGCGCCGATGAAGTTCGCCCGGCCGGCATAGTAGGGGTAGACGGGGTCCGTCAGGAGGATTTCGTTGCCGTCGAAATGGTGGAGTCCGCCGGTCATCGCGAGGTGGTTCGCCTCGCCAGCGCCGTTCGTGATGAGTACGCGGTTCCGGTCCACACCGCGCCGAGCGGCGATTTCATCGCGGAGCGGCGTGAGGCCCACGCTTGGCGGATACTGGTAGTCGTCGGCCGGGGCCTCAGCATAGTCTCTGAGGCCGTCCCGAAGCCCCTCGGGCGGGTCCCAGTCGGGATTGCCCGACACCATGTCCACCACGTCCCGGTCGGCCCGGGCCGCGTACTGCATGACCCGGAAGAACTGGGGTTCCGTGTAGTCCATATTCACACTCCGACCGCCGGCCCCGTCTGCTTTTCTGTCTACTGGCGGATATACAGCGTCAGTCCGCCGAGGACGAGCAACAACAACCCCCAGAGGAGGTCCGACCCCGGCAGAACCCAGAGGAACAGCGTTACGAGGCCCGACATAATGAGTGACCAGCCAAGCGTCGTCTGATAGCTCATACATACAGTTGTGTCTCCAAGCTGAAATATATCGGCCTGTCCTGAACGTTTATTCGCCTATCACGACAACTACGCCCAATGGCAGACGACACTGCGGACCCAGTCGAGAAGCGCGTCGGCAAGCGTCTCCGAGAGGCTACTGCCACGGTCGCCACCGCGGAGTCCTGTACCGGCGGCCTTGTCGGGTCGAAAATAACGGATATCCCCGGATCGAGCGATTACTTCGACCGCTCGCTGGTCACCTACTCCTACGAGGCCAAGCAGGAATTGCTTGCCGTCTCGCGGGAATCGCTGGACGCCCACGGCGCGGTCTCAGAGCCGGTTGCTATCGAAATGGCTCGGGGCGTTCGCGATACCGCCCGGACCGACTGGGGCGTCGCCACGACCGGCGTCGCTGGGCCGAGCGGCGGCTCGCCGGAGACGCCCGTCGGGACGGTGTACATCGCCGTTGCCGAGGCTGCCCCGTGGGGAACCAACGAGTCTGGCGTGACAGTGTCCCGCTACGAGTTCGACGGCACTCGTCGCGAGGTTAAGTCGGCCATCGCGACACAGGCGCTCCAAGACCTGGAAACCGCCTTACAGGAGTAGTAAGCTCTTTCAGTTGGGACACGGACGGTCAGGTAGATGAACAAACGTGGGCACGTCCTGAACGCCGTCCTCCTGAGCATCGGACTGGGGTACGTTCTCGACCCCTCGGGCGACGTAACGACCTTTGCGACAATCGCGGAGGTGTTCCTTCCCATCGTTCTGGGCGCACTGTTTCCCGATGTCGACACCGCCTTTGGCAAGCACCGCAAGACCCTGCACAATATCCCCGTCCTCATCATATTCTTGGCCCATCCGCTGTATCACGGCGGCAATCTCCAGTGGGTGTGGCTCGGCGTCCTTACGCACTACGTGCTTGACTACTTCGGGTCTCGCCGAGGCATTGCGCTGTTTTACCCGTTCTCGGACACAGAGTACGGCTCGCCGACGGGCGTGACAACGTCAAGCGATCGCGCCGAAGCTGTTACCGTCGTGATTACCGCCTTCGAACTGCTCGCGGTTGCCCTGCTCGTCCACGTGCTCCCACAGTATCTGCCGCCAACGGTCAGGACCTTCGTCGTCGAGAACAGCGCGTTTCTGGTTTAGTACACTTTCACGTCGTTGAATCGACCGTCGTACGCGACGTGATCAGGGTGTGTCGGCTCGGTCCCTTGTAACATCAGTCGGTCGAACTTGCCCCACGTGTTTTCTAGCCCCAGATGCGCCCACTCGGCCGCCCGTCGGAGGTCGTGTGAGGGACCATCGCGATGGAACAGCGACCGCTCCACATTGTTTTGCAGCGCCGCACTGAGCGCTGCCACGCTCTCGAACGCCTCGGTGAACGTTACGTACGCCTCGCCAACGGTGCCGCGAACGTGGGCATACGACGAGGCGAACGGCTCGTGGCCGGTTTCCGACGTGAACGACTGCGCGCGGTCTCGATGGTGGGATAGCTGCTTGGGGTTGTACACCTCTAGCGCGTCGATGATGTCGTCGTACGCTTCGATGTCGTCCAGTCCAAGACTGACATTGAGAAAGCCGGGATGCGGGACGAGCACGGCCGCGTCCTGGCGGTCCAGTTCTCGCATCGCGCCATCGAAGGTAATGAAATCCGGAACAGGCTCTTCGAGGCCGATCGCCAGCACGTGCCGGCGCTGTTGCCAGGTGCCAGTAAATATCTCTCTGGCTGGAAACACAGTCAGCTCTTCGTCAGAAAACGCCTCTGCTTGCCGCCGTATCTCCGACAGCCGCGTGAAATGCGGCGCATA
This sequence comes from Haloarcula sp. H-GB4, assembly GCF_030848575.1. Lineage (NCBI taxonomy): Archaea > Methanobacteriati > Methanobacteriota > Halobacteria > Halobacteriales > Haloarculaceae > Haloarcula > Haloarcula sp. H-GB4. The sequence goes on from NZ_JAVDDX010000001.1 coordinate 1,071,877, forward strand.
CACCAGCGCGTCGAGGCCACGTGCCTTCGCGCGCTCGACAACCCCGTCATCGAGCACTTTCACGTGGAGATCAACGGCGTACCCCTCGGGTTGCACGGTCAACGCTAACTCCGTACTGCCATTAGGGGTTTCCGTTTTGGCAATCTGAGGGACAGACTTCTGACAGATGGCAGCCAACGTTTTTAACCCCGCGTCGCCTGCGACTGAGCAAATGCCACGCTGGGAGTGCGACATCAAAGGGGACGAGAGACAGTTCGACCGCGTTGAAGAGCTTATTATCCACCAGTCAGTCGAACACGACCGTATCGAGTGCAAGGTCTGTGGTGCCGTCGTCCCCGACGGCTACTTCGCTATCAAGCACGCGTTCGACGAACACTCCCGCGCGGAGTACGTTCGCGCCTACGACGCCTCCGCCGCCGAGGTCCGCCGCCGTGAACAGATCAAGGAGTCCGTCGAGGCCGCCGCGAACATGAGCGAGGTCATCGACCGACTGGAAGGCGGCGAAGCATAGCGACTGCCGGTGTTTTACCACGGTACTTGACCTTGCTCAGCAGTAACTGTCAACTAACTTGAAACCGCTAATTGACCGCTCTCTTGCGGATCGCTCCGCTCCCACTTCGAATTAAACGAGGAGCGCTTCGTCTACCGCTCTTCGGAGTCGAGAACGCGGATCTGGTCACCACGCACGGTAACCGGAATCGGGACCGTCGCCTCGTACAGTTCGACGGTGACCTGATCCTTGCCTTCGTCGATACGCTGGACCTGCGCCTTCTCGCCCTTGAACGGGCCGGCGATGAGTTCGACGATATCGCCCTCCGCGATGCCTTCCACGTCTGGTTTCGGCGAGAGGAAGTGCTCGACTTCCGCCATCGAGGATTCCCCTTGCACGACACCGTTGGCGTGGGGAATCTCGTCGAGAATACGGTCGAACACGTTGTGATCGTCCGCTTCGACCATGACGTAGCTCGTGAGCGAGTCCGGCGCGAGCGCGGCGTGGATCTCGTCTTCTTCTCGGGAGATAATCATGTCTGCGACGGTGCGCTCTTGACTGGCCGTGGTTTTGACTGCGTAGATCCCCATCAGTTTACACCGGCTTGCTGCCAGGGATGAAGGTCATCACGGCGAAGATGATGAACCCGAGCAGTCCGACCAGCGCGATGCCCGCGCCGGCGATTTTCGCGATCTGGGAGAACTCCTCCCACGACGGCGTACTCGCCAGTTTGAGTACGCGGATGTAGGAGGTGAGATCGTATGGAACGTCCATAGCGGGTCGTACCCACTGGTGGCTTTTCTATATTGTGGTGCGCGGCGACGAGTCCGCACCCCTCACAGAGTGCGCTGGGTATAGCCTCCGATAAAAAATCAGCCGACAGAACGGATCGATAATCGGAACGGGCGTTCTGAACCCGTTCAGTCAGTCGTCGGTCAGCGCGGTTCCGTCCGACCCGTGTGACCCCAGTTCACTACTGCCATCGGCATCGCTGGTTTCGAACTGGTCGATGAGATCCTTGAGGTCGGTCGCCTGACTGGAGAGCGACTGTATCTTCTCGGTGACCTCCGTGATCGACGCCGTCTGTTCCTCGGCGGACGCGGCAACGTTCTCGGCCTCGGCAGATGTCTCCTCGCTGATCGAGCCGACTTCCTCGGACATCGAGACGACCTCTTCCATCGAGGCCGCCTGCTCGTCGGTCGCGTCGCTGATAGCCTGCACGCCGTCGTTGGCTTCGTTGACCTGCTGGACGATACTGGTCAGCGCATCGGTCGCGTTTTCGACCGTCTCTTTGCCGGCATCGACGCTCTCGCCCATGTCTCGCATGTCCTCGACGGTGGAGTCCGTCCGGGACCGGATATCGCCGATCATCGACTCGATATCGGTCGTTGCTTCCTGCGTCTCCTCGGCGAGCGTCTTGATTTCGCGGGCCACGACAGCGAACCCTTCGCCCGCCTCACCAGCTCGCGCGGCTTCGATGTTCGCGTTGAGCGCGAGCATGTTCGTCTGTTCCGCGATTTCGTCGATGAGCGTCGTGACCTCGCCGATGCGCTCCATCTCCTCCGCAAGGGACTCCACCTGTTCGATTGCCTCGGTGGACTTCCGTTCGAGCGCCTCGATTTCGGCGGCGGCCTGCTCGGCGTATTCGCGGCCGGATTCGCCGTCGTTGACGGCCTGTTGGGACTTCGAGGCGACTTCGTCGGTGGATGAGGTGATTTCCTCAACAGTCGCCGACAGATCGGTCATCTCGTCGCTCACCTGCTGGATGTTCCGGTTTTGCTCGTCAGCGCCCTCAGCGATCTGTTGCACCGACTCGCTCACCGACTCGCTGGCCGACCGCACTTCCTGTGCGCTCGCGGAAATCGTCTCTGTCGAGCTGTCGACAGTGCCGGCGAACCCTTCGATGCGGTTGACCGTCCGTTCGAGTTCCGCGATCATCTCGTTGAAACTCTCCGCGATATCGACCATCGCGTCGTAGTCGCTGTCGGTGGCCATCCGCTGGGTGAGATCCCCGGCCGCCGACTTGTCCATCACGTTGCTGAACTCGGCTGCCTTCGCTTCGAGAGCAGACGCCATCGACTCCGCGTCTTCTTTCGCCGCCTCCGCCTCGTCTCTGGCGGCCTCGACGTCGGTAATCAACGTCTGGATGTCTTCGCCCATCTCTTCCAGCGCCGCGCCGAACTCCCCGGGGATGCTTTCGTCGAGCGCCGGGTCGTCGAACCGCTTTTCCGCGAGCGCGTCAGCCTGGTCAGCGGCGGTCGTCAGGTACGCCTGCATCGACGCGAATGAGTCGTACAACTGTCCCATCTCGTCGACGCGCGTAGTCTCCGGGAGGGTGCTATTGATATCACCGGCGGCGATGTCCTCGGCGCTTTCGGCCACGCGGGAGAGTGCGTTTGCGGTTCCGCGCCCGATTGTCACACCGACGACGAACAGTGCCCCGACGGCAAGCGCCACCAGGAGCGCGATATTCTGTGAGACAGCCGACTGCAGTGCGAACGCGCGGTCCTGGGGAACGTGATACAGCAACGCCCACTCAGTGCCGGTCACCGGCGTGTACGCCATCACGTACTGCCCGTCTTCCATCCCCGTTCTGGCGGAGACGGACTTGTAGCCGGTTTCGCCGTTCAGTGCCGCGTCGACACTCGTGTCGGTCGCGTCCCCGGTTGCCGCGTACTCTTCGAGAATCGAGCTTTTCCGGTTGTCGAGGATGATCTGCCCGTTTGACCCGACGACCTTCACGTCGCCGGTCGCAAACGGTGACGTGAACTCGTGGGAGCGCGCCTCAAGCGATGCCGTCAGCACAACGTATTCCTCGCTGCCGGAGACGGGCTGGACGAACGCGATAACCGATTCGTTCCCGCTCTGGTACGCTTCGGACGTGCCCGTTGGTCCTGATGAGATGACTGCCCCGCTCGCGTCGGTCCACGGGTCGTCAACGTCGCTCAGTGCGACACCGTTCAGTTCGTCGTCGGTGCTGGCGGTGACTGTGCCGTCAGCAGCGTCGACGTAATGAAGCGCCCGGACATCTCCCGGGAGCCCGATGAGCTTCTGTTCGAGCCACCGCTGGTGGTCTGTATCCGAGGTTGATTCGGACCGGTCACCGATAGACGACGCAAGGAACGACGTCGTAGATTGCTTGTTCGAGACCCAACTCGAGACGGAACTCGACTGGGACTCTGCGACACCGAGAATCTGCTCCTCGGTCTGTGACTCGACCAGCGACCCCGTGTCGAGGTGGATGGCCGCGCCGCCCAGTGCGAGCACGACGACCACACCGAGCAACAGGACGCCGAACTTCGCCGCGTACCGCCGCCGAATAACGTCAGGGAGCGCACGTTCCGTCGCCTGCATCATCCGATTCGGGAGCGAACTCATTGATTCCCTCCCGATTCGAAGAACCGTGACTGCAATAGCTCCAGCGACTCGACTGACCCATTATTGACCCGTTCGATCAGGTACGAACTCAGCGGTTCGAGGTTCGCTGTCAGGTCGACGCCACCGGATGCGCCCTGGTAATTCACTGCTCGGCCTGCGTCAGTGAGTGACCGAACACGACCGAAGTCACCGACTGAAACAGTGTGTCCAGACCCGCCGGAGACCGACTGAATGGTCTCGGCGATTGCCGGACCGCTGGCTTCACCGGCCTGTTCGGCGGCACACGCCATCAAAAACAGCGCGTCGTAGGCGTTGACCGAGTACGCTCTGGGCTGGTCGATATCCGGGAGTCGGCGGACGAGTTCGAAGTACGCCTGCGTTCGCGCAGAGGACAGTGACGCGCTGTAGAACCCATCGTAGTACGACGGGAGGTCGCCACCGAACATCCCCGCAGACAGCACCCATGGAACGTCGTACTCCGACTGGCTGTACGCATCAAGGATACCGCGCTCCTGGCCGGAGACGCTAGTGAAGCTGACGGCATCAGGGTCGTTCTGGAACACGTCCCCGATCGTGTCGCCGAACGATTCCGACGCCGGGTCGTACCGAACGTCGGCGACGATCTCAGCGTCCAGTGCCTCACGCTGTGCGTCTGCCAGTCCAGCACCGAACGAATTGTCGATACTCAGTAACGCGACGGAGTCCGCGTCGATGTACAGCGAGTCGTCGACGGCCTTCGCCATCACGACTGCTTGCGTCCCGTCGCTTGGCACCGTTCTGCCGAAGTACTTCCGCCCGTTGGCTTGGCCGGCCGTCGATAGCTGTGGGGCAGTACTGGCGGGGCTGACCTCCATGATCTCGTCGTTGGCCGCCTCCGGTGCGAGAGCGAGTGACGCGTCACTGACGAGGCCACCGACGAAGCCGATGACACCACGGTCGACAAGCGTCCGGTACTGCTCGACAGCGATTTCAGCGCTGGCTTCGGTATCGAGGATGGTCACTTCAACGTCGGTACCGCCGATACCACCGGCCGCGTTGACGTCGCTCACTGCCTGCTCAACCATGCGCTTGCCGTGTTGCCCGAGCGGAGCGAGCGCACCACTGAGCGGAAGGAGCGCACCAAACTGCACAGTGCCCCCGCTCCCGCTCAGAGTCCCAAGGCAGCCAGACGAGAGGCCCAAGCTCCCAGCTGCGATACATTTTTTGAGAACGCCACGCCTCGAATCTGAGTACATAGACAAACAGTCTGAATTTCCGGATAAACGCTTTTCGGCGAGAATATCATTTATGATAGTAAAATGTAGGTAGAGCGGTATATAACGGTAGTTACGGAGAAACAAAGAACTGAGACGACGAGGCAGTTTAGTCGACGTAGTCGATGTCTTCGCCGAGTTGCTGTGCGGCCTTCTCCTGTTCGGCCTCACTCTGGCCGTAGATTTGTGGGCTCTCGACACCAGTGACGACGATCATCGTCTCCATCTTGCCCTCGAACTCGTTGTTGACCGACGCACCCCAGATGATACGAGCGTCAGGGTCGATACGGTCGTAGATCTCCTCGACGACACCCTCTGCTTCTTCGATGCTCATGTCGGGGCCACCGACGACGTTGACGAGCGCCGAGTTCGCGCCGTCGAACTCCACGTCCAGCAGCGGGGAGCGGAGTGCCGAGCGGATAGAGTCCTGTGCCTTATTCTCGGAGTCTGATTCGCCGAGCCCGATCATCGCGACACCGCCGTTCTCCATGATGGTCCGAACGTCGGCGAAGTCCACGTTAACGAGGCCGGGTTTGGTAATCAGTTCGGTCATGCCCTTGACCGAGCGCATCAGCACGCGGTCACAGATTTTGAACGCATCCTGCAGCGGCATCGACGGCGCGTAGTCAAGCAGGCGGTCATTCGGTACGACAATGACCGTATCGGAGACCGAACGGAGTCGTTCGAGGCCAGCGTCGGCGTTCGCACGGCGGCGCTCACCCTCCGCGGTGAAGGGAATCGTGACGATAGAAATGGTGAGTGCGCCAGCTTCCTGCGCGGCCTGTGCGACGACCGGGGCCGCGCCAGTCCCGGTTCCGCCGCCGAGGCCGGCGGTGACGAACACCATATCTGAACCGTCGATAGACTGCTGGATGTCCTCAATATCTTCCTGTGCGGCCTCCTCGCCGATTTTCGGAACGGAGCCCGCGCCGCGGCCACCGGTACGCTTGCGGCCGATGAGAATCTTGGTGTCGGCGGCCACCTCGTCGGCAAGGTGCTGTGCGTCGGTGTTTGCGGCGACGAGTTTGGCCCCGTGGATGCCCTCCTCCATCATCCGGGTGACCGTGTTCCCGCCAGCGCCACCACAGCCGACGACCGTAATCTTCGTCTCCAGATCTTTGACGACGCTTGCCAGTTCCTCGTCGGACATCGTCCCCGATGTGGACATGTCTTGGGACGGCGTCGATGTCGTTTCGTCGACGGTTCCACCAGCCGCGTCCTCCCCGTCTTGTTCTGCCTCGTCGATAGCGTCGTCAATTATCGAATCCATAATTTAAAGCGTCCTTGCAGACGAATAGTTATTAGTTTTCCCCCTGTGTCTGACGCTCGTCTGACGTATTGAGTGCCAGCTTCGGCGGCTAACGCGCCAGTGTTCACAACGTATATCGACGTATACGCTCGCGCTGGAACCGCTTCGGGTTGATCTCTTCGCCATCGATTTCGACCGATTCGCCCGAGGCGAGTTTCCCGAACTTCGGTCCTTCAGGGATATCAGCAGTTCGCGCGAGGTCCGGATCGAACGCTGTCTCGCGGGCAATGAGTTCGTCCGCGTTTCGCTCGACGCTGTCGAAGCGCCGTTCGAGAATTTCGACGAGCGGGTCGACGACCGCTTCTAGCTCCGTCATCGCTGGACAGACAATCGGTCCGGTGAGCACGGTGCCGTTTTGCTCGGTCGCGTACGCGATAGACTGGCGGTCGATAGTCTCACGCAATGCCGCACTATCGATGCCGCGCACGTCCGAGATCAGTTCGTCCGGGAGGTCGAGTACGGTCCACTCGCCATCGTATCCGGGTGCGAGCTCCCCGAACCTGAGCCCGTCGTCGACCGGCCGGACAGCGTCTTCCAGCGTCTCGACGAGGCCAAGGTCGACACCGGTCGTCTCCTGAACGAACGTCTCGCTGACGACGCGGTAGCCCAGCGACTCGATGGCAGCCGTGAGGTCCGGCCGGTCGCCCTCCATGAGGGCGTAGTCGGCCGCGCTGGCCCGGAAGGCGCGGTCGAGAACGGTGTCGTGCTCCTCGTCGCTGTCGGCCCACTCCGCCAGCGCGTCTAACGACCAGTTGGCGGCAAGGTGGCCGACCGCCCAGTCCGTCTCACGGACGACCCGCTCGAACCGCGGGGCGTAGTGGCCGCCGCCGACGCCGAGGAGGTGGCGGCGCGTCCCGTTCTCACGTGGCCTGTCAGCCGGTTCGTCGGCGAGGTCCAGTATCGCTCTGGCGGCGGCTTCGGCGGCGTCAGGGTCCTCCCACTGTGGCTCCGCGCTGCCGACTTCGACGAACATCGACGGGACGCCGACGTCTGTCGGGCCGTGGTGCGTACACTCCATCCCAACCTCGTAGTCCGGCGGGGCGTGGCGCTGGAGCGCTGACACCACGGCCTTGTGAGCACCGGGACAGGCGCGGGCGAACTGCCCGTCTTCGCCGCCGTACTCCGCGACGCCGAAGTTCCCAGTGTGGTGAGCCGTCAGGAGTTCGTCCGTCTCGCCGGCGTGTTTTGAAGCGAACACCAGCAGGTCTAGATCGTCAAACGCCGCCGCGACGTTTTCGATGTCCAAATGTAACGCCTCGAACTCGCGGAGTTCGACGCTGTCTGTTCGGTACACCGTGCCGCCGCCCTCGGAAGCGGGTCGCGTCTCGTCGACGCTTGGCTCCCAGCCCCGCAGGGTGCGAAGGTGCTCCCCGATGTGAGTCGACGCCGCGTCGGCATGTGAGACAACGATTCCAAGCATCAATCGGCGTTCTCCAGATGGACTGGTTCACGGCCCATCGCGGACCGGACAGCGTCACCGGCCAGTCCGAATAGATGTTTCAGCGCCTTGCGGCGCTGGACGAACAGTCCCACACCGAGGGCGACGTAGAGGCCCGTATACGCCAGCAGGAGGTCGTGACTCGATATCGGCACAGCGATGAGGTCCCTGATGATGACGAACTCTAGGACCACCTGTGATATGAACAGCGCGAACAGTCCGACTGCTTCGCGGATACTGATCTCGAAGTTGACCAGAATGGCGAGCGCGAAGAAGGACTGGGCCGCTGTAATCCAGATCTCCGCGCCCTGTCTGGCGTCGAACGGCAGGACACCGTACCCGCCGAGCGCGATTGAGTACACCACCGCGATGGTCCCGATGAGCAGCGTCCACTGATTGAGTTTCGAGGAGATGAGGGCGTTGAACCCGGCGGTCGACCGGGCTTTGTTGACCAGCACGGCGACGACGATGAGTTCGGGTGACTCACTGGCCAGCGGAGCAACCCACTGGATCATGAAGAACTCGGGGATGCCGTTCGCGACGCCGATCTCTTCGAGGCCGTGGGCGAACGGCTCGACTGCAGTGAATATCATCGCGCCAGAGTAGCCAAACAGCACTAGGACGACGAGCGGCCGCCACGGCAGCGACCACTCCTGGAAGTACTTTGGCACGCCCACAGTGTGCTCGCTGTGTTCGATGTCGGACTTGAGCACGAGGCCGATGTACGCGACGTAGAGGCCGACCAGGAACAGCGTATCGAGGATACCGATACCGCCGCCAAGAGGGACGAGAAACGCCCACAGCGTCGCCAGAAAGAGGAAAGAAATCTCGGTTGCGATGTCGGTGTCAAGCTGGACGGCGTCTTTCAGGAAGCCATCGCGTTTCGTGACTGCGGGGTCCCGCGTCTTTGCGGCGCGCCAGACGGTGAACACAGCGATGCCCGCCCAGCCGATGCCGATGAGGATGCGGTTCGCGCCGGTCATGTTCGCAATCGCGAGGTTTGCGTCGTGACAGGCGCGAGCAAGCCCCCCGGTCGCGGACTCGATTTCTGCCGCCGTGAACTGGCGACAGGCTTCCGTTGTCGCACCACCAGCCCCGGCGTTCCAGGCGTACAGCGCGTCGACGGCGTACTCGGGAGCCACGGCGAGGATAGCGAGAACAGCGATAGCGAACGCCCTCGGTACGTCTTTCTCGGCGGTTTCAGCGCCCCAGGCCAGGAGGAACGACGCCCCGAGGACGGCGAGCCCACTGACTGCGACGGTGGTCACGTTCCCGACCTCGATGCCGGAAATGAATAAGTAAATCCAGCCGACAGTCAGGGCCAGCGCGACTGCGACTTGCATCAGTGGATGGCGAAAACGACTCACTGTCGGAAGTGTGGCTGGGTTCGGCTGAAAAGCTTGCGAAAGTGTCGGCCCGAGGCCGTGCTTCCCACAGAGCGTGGCGTTGATACGACCGGGGCGCGCTGGCGTTGATATGGACGTTTACGGACTCATCGGCAACCCGGTCGGGCACTCGCTATCGCCGCCGATGCACGAGGCAGGCTACGAGGCACTGGGACTTGCTGCACGCTACGTCACGTTCGAACCACCAGCGGACTCTGGTACCAAAGCCATCGAAGCGGCAGAGACGCTCGGAGTCGACGGCCTCAACGTCACGATTCCGTTCAAGCAGGACGTGCTAGACGCCGTTAACCCCGCGCCGCTCGCCGAGCGCATTGGTGCGGTCAACACTGTCGCCTTTGACGGCGGGACACCGACGGGCTACAACACCGACGCGATCGGTGCAGTCCGAGCGCTGGACCACCACGACGTGTCGCTGTCGGGCACGGCGGTCGTCGTCGGGGCCGGCGGTGCGGGGCGAGCGGTCGCGTTCGGCCTCGCCGATGAGGGACTGTCGGTGCGGGTCGCAAACCGTACCGAGTCAAAAGCCGACGCACTCGCCGACGAGGTCCCGGACGCGTCCGGCCATGGGCTCGAATCGCTCTCCGGCCTGCTTGCGGACGCCGACATCCTCGTCAACTGTACCAGCGTTGGGATGGAGGAAGACGAGACGCCGGTTCCCACCGACGCGCTACACAGCGGCCTCGCGGTGCTCGATGCGGTGTACACGCCGATCGAGACCCGCCTGCTACAGGACGCGGCGGCCGCTGGCGCGACGACTGTTGACGGCGCGTGGATGCTCCTGTATCAGGGGGTTGAGGCGTTTGAACGTTGGACTGGCGAGGACGCGCCCGTGGGCAGGATGAACGACCAGTTGCGCGAACACCTGTAGCGGAGCGGTCACCAGCAAGAGATTTGTGTGGGGGATAAATACGTTCACGTATGGGTCTGCTTCAGAAATTGAAATCCGCCCTCGGGCTTGACGGGACTGGGTCATCCACGTCGGGAACCAATCGCGACGTGGACGTGACCGTCGAGCGAGAGCCCTCTACTGAAGACGAAGACGCTGTGAAAGGGACGAACACCGCGACGACTACCGAGACCCACACATCTGATACCGCGGCTGGGGACGGTACTGAATCAGGGGATGGGAGTGCGACACCTGCTCAGACAGACGAATCGGAAACTGCCGCGTCACCGGCCACCACCGACGACGAATCGGCATCTGCGACCGATAATTCCTCCACAGACACCGAGCCAGAAACGGCGGCCAACGACGAAGCCAGCGACTCGGCGGCCACCGCTGACGAGGACCCGGCCGAGGCTGACGACGAAGACGCAGCCGGGACCGAGGACGAGGGAAGTACTGCCCCCGTCACGGACATCAAGGGAATCGGCCCCGCCTACGCCGACCGACTCGCGGATATTGGTATCGAGACAGTGGGCGAACTGGCCGCTGCGGATGCAGCAGACATCGCCGCGGACACCGACCTCTCAGAGAGCCGTGTTTCGGGCTGGATCGAGCGGGCCGAAGACTTCTAAGACCACTGGCGGTCCATCTTTTTGCGCCGAACCGCAAGGGAATTAGTCGCCGCACTGTTTTCGTTCGGTAATGCCAACGGTCGAAACCGACCGGACTACGTTCACCGACCTCGCAGCCGACGCGCCCGCAGAGGCGCGCGTCCCTGTCGAGGTTCGAGTGGACGTTGATGACCCGTTTCTCGCCTACCGCCGGGCGCGCGATGAGACCGGCGGCGTGTATCTGGCGACCACCGGCGGCCAGTCTGGGTGGGGCTACTTCGGGACCGCTCCGGCGGACTTCCGCGAAGTCGACCCGAGAGCGGGTGACACCCTCGCCGCACTGACTGAGTTTCTCGACGGCGAACAGCTGGTTCGCGGTGACTGCGACATACCGTATCCCTGCGGGGCCGTCGGGTGGCTCTCATACGACGTGGCACGGGAACTGGAGTCCCTGCCCGACAGTGCCGACGCCGACCGTGCGCTCCCGAACTTACAGATAGCTCGATACGACCGCTTCGCCGCCTGGGAGGAACCCCGCGGTGAGTCGGTGACGCTGCGCGTGACAGCCTGTCCGCGGGTCGGTGATTTCGAGACACCCGAACTAGCCTACGAGTTCGGCAAGCAACATGCCCTTGACCTCGCACGGGCGGCCGTGCAGGGCGACCCTGCCGTCGAGGACCCGCCGGTTGAGGCCGACGAAGCGACCTTCGAGAGTGACTGCACGCGCGAGTCGTTTGCTAATCGGGTCCAAACAGTCAAGCAGTCCATCCGCGAGGGCGACACGTTCCAGGCGAACGTCTCACAACGCCTCCGCGCACCCGCCGCAGTCCACCCGGTCGAGGCCTTCGACGCACTTCGAACTGTGAACCCTGCACCGTACTCCGCACTGCTTGAGTTCCCCGGCGTCGACCTCGTCAGTGCCAGTCCAGAACTCCTCTTGCACCGTGACGGCGACCGGATCGAGACCGAACCCATCGCCGGTACCAGGCCGCGTGGCGAGACGCCTGAGGCCGACGACCGACTGGAGGGGGACCTGCTCGACGACGAGAAGGAACGGGCCGAGCACGCGATGCTCGTCGACCTGGAACGCAACGACCTCGGGAAAGTGAGCAAATTCGGGAGCGTCGAGGTGTCGGACTACCGCCGCGTCGACCGCTACTCAGAGGTGATGCACCTCGTTTCTGTCGTCGAAGGCCGACTCCGTGACGGCGCGTCGCTGCAGGACGCCATTGCCGCGGTGTTCCCCGGCGGCACCATCACGGGTGCGCCCAAACCCCGGACGATGGAGATTATCGACGAGGTCGAGGCCACGCGACGGGGACCGTACACCGGCTCTATCGGCCTGTTCGGCTTCGACGGCCGGGCGACGCTGAACATCGTTATCAGAACGCTGGTTCGGTACGCTGAGGAGTACCACCTCCGCGTCGGTGCCGGCGTGGTCCACGATTCGGACCCCGACAGCGAGTATCAGGAGACGCTGGACAAGGGCCGCGCGCTCGTCAACGCCGTTGACGAGGCGCTGGGGCGGCGCGTCGACCTAGCGATGGAGGAACAGCAATGAGTGGTCCCCATGCCGGCAACACCGGCGATGGGAGTGGCCCGGCGGACTCGCTGGCTCCGACCGTGCTGGTCATCGACAACTACGATTCCTTCGCGTACAACCTCGTCCAGTACGTCGGCGAGGTGGTCCTCCGCCTCGGCGGGACTGAGGACGATGTCATCGTCCGGCGCAACGACGCCATTGATGTCGAAGGTATCCAGGAGATGGACCCCGACGGCATCGTCGTCTCGCCGGGGCCGGGGACGCCCGAGGAGGCGGGCGTCTCGATGCCGACATTCGAAGAGTTGGAGTACCCGACGCTGGGAGTCTGTCTCGGCCACCAGGCGCTGTGTGCGGCCAATGGTGCACCAGTCGGCCACGCCGAGGCGGTCGTCCACGGCAAATCTTCGTCGGTTACCCACGACGGTACTGGTGTGTTCGAAGATATTCCGGACTCGTTCGACGTCGGTCGCTACCACTCGCTGGCGGTCGACCGCGAGCACCTCCCCGACGTGCTGACCGAGACAGCGTACACCGTCAGTGACGAGGACGCTGGAGCCGCTACGGTACCGGAGTCAGCCGACGCTGCCACTGCCGACGGCACTGACGAGTCGCAGGTCGTCATGGGCGTCCGCCACAACGACCGCCCGCATATCGGCGTCCAGTTCCATCCCGAAAGCATCCTGACCGACCACGGAAAGACCATGATCGAGAACTTCTGCCTGCTATGCAATACCACGTAAACGGAACGCTCGTCCCCGAGGACGAGGCGACGGTATCGGTGCGCGACCGCGGGTTCATGTACGGCGACGCGGCGTTCGAGACGCTTCGGGCCTACGGCGGCGAGCCGTTCCGGTGGGACGCCCACCGCGACCGCCTCCGGCGGACGGCCGAGACGCTGGGCTTCGCCGACGCCGTGCCCGGTGACCTCCGGGAGCGCGTTGACGAGACGCTCACGGCTAACGATCTGGAGGAGGCGTACGTCCGGCTATCTGTCACGCGGGGCGTCCAGCCCGGAAAGCTGACGCCAGGGAGCGACGTTGACCCCACAGTCGTCGTCATTTGTAAGGGACTGCCACGGGGCGGCCTTGACGGCGAGCGTGTCTGGGACGAACCGGCGTCGGTCCAGACGATCAGGACCCGGCGGATTCCCAGCGAGGCCGTCCCGGCGGACGCGAAGACGCACAACTATCTCAACGGGATTCTCGGGCGGCTGGAACTCCGGAAAGCCGCCGCCGGCGGCGAACCAGCCGACGAGTGTCTCATCCGGGACACGGATGGGAATCTGGCCGAAGGAGCGACGAGCAACCTCTTTTTCGTCACGGACAACGGTCTCCGGACACCGAGTACGGACCTCGACCTGCTACCGGGCGTTACCCGCGACGTGGTGATGGACATCGCCCGAGGCGAGGATTTCCCCGTCGAAACCGGCCACTACTCGCTCGATGCCCTGCGCGACGCCGATGAGGCGTTTCTCACGAACTCGACGTGGGAGATCCGCCCCATTGCGACCGTCGACGGCATCTCCGTGGGAAGCGGACCGATGACAAAGCTCCTCCAGCGGCTGTTCGACGAGCGAATCGAGGAGCGACACTACTGAGGCCGACTCGGTCCTAGCGTCGTCCCTTCGATACGAGAATAGGGCCGGGACCGGCGGTTTGAAACGCCTTACTTCCTTACCTGTGTGTAGTATGGACGAGGACAGCCGTATCGTCGCGCTGGAAGAGGTACCTGATGACGGAACGTTTCTGTTCACTGTTCGCGACGGGTTCGACACGAAGGAAGCGATTATTGTCGAGTTGTCCGACGCGGTCGTCGCGTTCGAGAACTACTGTCCACACTGGACAGATGTCCGACTGGACAAAGGCAGTGGGGCGACGGTTCGCAATGGGCAACTCGTGTGTGAGAAACACGGGGCGACGTTCGAATCCGATTCGGGGCTGTGTAACTACGGCCCCTGCGAGGGGGCGGTGCTGGAGGAAGTCGCTATCACTACCGAGGACGGTGACGTCTACCTGACCGACGAGCGCTATGAGTTCGAAAATCAGGGGCCGTCCGGCGACCACGACCTCTCGTCGCGCGGTCGCATCGGCTTCTCCGGGAACTGAGCGCACAGAACCGATGCCGCTGGGAGTCGTTCTCCTGTCAGCTGATCCGGTACGCCGGCTCCGAGACGGCCTCGCATTTGCACTCTGGGCATCGACTCGGTCGGTTCGTCAGGTCATCAAAGTCCGTGAAGCCGCACTCCTCGCACTCGGGTGGAGCAACGAGGAGCTGTTCGTCGGTCGATTCCAGAGATTTCGAGATATGCTCTACGTGCGTGAGCGCGTCGCTGGTCTGTATTTCGAACTCGTTCGCGATTGTCCCGGCGGCCATCGCTTCGTCGCGTAGTTGGTCAGCGATGCGCTGGCGCGTCGTCCGACTTGCCTCGCGCATGGGAGAAGTTGGCATCCGATTGTTATAGGCTTTGTTCTGTTCTTGTGGCACCACCGTCGCCGTCTCCCGGCCAGTTCCTCCATCCGCCACGATACTTTATCACCGGCGGCGGTGAACAGCGACACCAACCGATGTTCGATAGTATCCTCGTGCCGACCGACGGAAGTCCCGGTTCCGAGCGCGCGTTTGAGGCCGCCGCGACGCTTGCAAGCACTCACGACGCCACTGTCCACGTCCTCTCTGTCGTTGATGAGCACGGACCGACGGACGACTGGGACTACGACGGCGACTCCCCGGCGGAAGCCTTCATCGAGTCCCAGGCCGACCACGTCGACACCGAGGATCTGTCTGTTACCCCCGCCGTCCGCGAAGGAGTCGTTCATGACGCGATTCTCGACTACGCCGACGAGACCGGTATCGATCTCATTGTCATGGGAACGCACGGCCGAACCGGCGTCCGGCGGTTCCTCCTCGGTAGCGTTACGGAAAAGGTCGTCCGCCTCGCCGACGTGCCAGTCCTTTCTGTCAAAGCCGACGCGGAGCCGGGAACCGTCTCATTCGACGACATTCTGCTCCCAACTGATGGCAGTAGCGGCGCGGAGGCAGCTATCGAACCGACGGGCACACTCGCAAGCGCAACCGATGCCACTGTTCGTCTCGTTTCGGTCGTGGACACGCGGTCGCTCGGTGTCGATGTCGGGTCAAGCGTTATCGTTGACGAACTGGAGTCGGTCGCGACGGATGCTGTCGAGGATGCATCTGACCGACTCTCGAAGCTGGGAGTCGAAACCGTTGAGACAGCAATCACACAGGGCGTCCCGTATCGGGCCATCCTCGACGCTATTGAGGAAGCTGATGCCGACCTCGTCGTCATCGGAACTCACGGCCGCACCGGCATCGACCGCTACCTACTGGGCAGCGTTGCCGAAAAACTGGTCCGAACCTCGCCGGTCCCGGTGATGACCGTTCGAGCGTCGGACGCCGGTGAGGAGCAATAATACCGCTACTAGCGGTCTATCGTAGGGAGCCAGCCGATAAGACAGCGCCCGAACGGCACTCGACTGACCTATCCGAAGTTTTCGACCTTCGCGTCGTCAGTGTTGACCCCAGCAGCTTCCAGCGCTTCCGTGGCGGCGTCGAGGAAGTCCGCGAAGCCGTAAATGAACACCTGCCCGCCGTCCTCGACGGCGTCGGCGACTGGCTCGGTCAGGGACTCCTCGCTGCCGATGACCGCGACGAGCGCCCCGGCATCGGCGAGCGCGTCCAGCCGCTCCTCGTGGACCGGTGCATCGTCCTGATACACGACTGCGGCCTCGTTGCCGTCGTCCAGCGCGCGCTCGGCGATACCCACGGCTGGACCGACACCGGGACCACCGGCGAGGACGACAGCGCGACTTTCGCCTTCGTAATAATCCGACCCGAACGGCCCGGCGATGCGGACACCGTCGCCCGCTTCGAGCGCGCCGAGCTGGGGGGCTAGCTCGCCGTCGGGGTCGATACCGACGGTAATCTCCAACGCTTCATCGACCGTCGGCGAGGAGATTGTGTAGAACCGCGAGATATCCTCCCCGTCGACGCCCAGCGTCAGCTTGACAAACTGACCGGGCTGTGCGTCGAAGGTGTCCGGTGTCTCGAAGTCGATCGCCACGGTGTCCGGCCCGACATCTCGGACGGCAACCACGTCGAGGACTTGTTCATCCATACCTGAGAGTTGCCGTGACTGGGCAAGGGGGTTACGGTCGCGGAGTTTCCCGTCCGGCAGATCTTATTGCCGCTATTTTCTAACATACGGGTGATTATGCCGCTTTTCACTCGAAACTACCCCGGTATTCACTCGAAGACGAGTAGTGCGCGCGCGGGCGGTTACGGAAGGCTTTTCCTACCACGCTGGCTACCCGAGGGATATAATGCCAGAGGACCTGAACTGGGCCATCGGCGGCGAAGCCGGCGATGGAATCGACTCCACCGGGAAGATTTTCGCGCAGGCACTCTCTCGGGCTGGTCGACACGTTTTCACCTCAAAGGACTTCGCCTCCCGCATCCGTGGCGGGTACACTGCCTACAAGGTACGGACGTCAGTCGACCGCGTCGAGAGTGTCGTCGACCGCCTCGACATCCTGATCGCACTCACAGAGCGCACCATCCACGAGAACGAGGACGAACTCCACGAGGATTCCGTCATCATCTACGACGGCGAGCGCTCGACGATGCAGGACGTGGAAGTTCCCGGCGACGCGACGGCACTCGAAGTACCGCTGAAACGGCTCGCAGAGGACGCGGGTGGGGCCATCATGCTTAACGTCGTCGCCCTCGGTGCGGCGTGTGAGGTCACCGGCTTCCCAATCGAGAATCTCGACGAAAGCCTCGAAAAGCGCTTCGGCGACAAGGGCGAGGCCATCGTCGAGAACAACAAGGAAGCCGCCCGGAAGGGGCAGCACTACGTCCAAGAGGAGTTCGGCGAGTTCGACTACAACATGGAGACCACGGACGAGGACTACGTGCTCCTCAACGGCGACGAGGCCATCGGCATGGGCGCTATCGCCGCCGGCTGTCGCTTCTACGCCGGCTACCCCATCACACCGGCGACGGACGTGATGGAGTACATGACCGGCCGCGTCGATCAGTTCGGCGGGAAGGTCGTCCAGGCCGAGGACGAACTGTCGGCCATCAACATGGCTCTCGGTGCGGCGCGCGCGGGGGCCCGAGCCATGACCGCCACATCCGGTCCGGGTATCGACCTGATGACCGAGACGTTCGGGCTTGTCGCCACCAGCGAGACGCCGCTGGTCATCTGTGACGTGATGCGCTCCGGTCCGTCGACCGGGATGCCGACCAAACAGGAGCAGGGCGACCTCAACATGACGCTGTACGGCGGCCACGGCGAGATTCCGCGGTTCGTCGTCGCCCCGACGACCGTCTCGGAGTGTTTCTGGAAGACTGTCGAGGCGTTCAACCTCGCCGAAAAGTACCAGACGCCGGTCTTCCTCGTCTCGGACCTCGCAATGGCCGTGACGGAACAGACCTTCTCGCCCGAGACCTTCGATATGGATGAGGTCGAAATCGACCGCGGGAAAGTCGTCGACGAGAACGAGATTGACGCCTGGCTGGACGAGAAGGGCCGCTTCCAGGCCCACTTCGCGGCCGCAGACGGCGTCTCACCGCGTGCGTTCCCCGGCACGACCGACGGCGCGCACATGACGACCGGCCTCGAACACGACGAACTCGGTCGCCGGACCGAGGACACGGACGTGCGTATCGAGCAGGTCGACAAGCGCCAGCGGAAAGTCGAGACCGCCCGCGAGCAGGAGGACTTCGACTACCGCGAATTCGGCGACCCCGACGCCGACACGCTCGTCATCTCCTGGGGCTCCAACGAAGGCGCCCTGCGCGAGGGGCTGACGCTGCTGGAAGAGGACGGCTACGACGTTCGGTTCCTCTCGGTGCCGTACATCTTCCCGCGTCCGGACCTCTCCGAAGAGATCGAAGCCGCAGAAGACGTCATCGTCGTCGAGTGTAACGCCACCGGCCAGTTCGCGGACGTCATCGAACACGACGTCCTCGAACGGGTACAGCGCATCAACAAGTACAACGGCGTGCGGTTCAAAGCAGACGAACTGGCAACCGAGATCAAGCAAACGCTTGCCACACCTCGGGAGGCAACACAATGAGCTCCGACGTTCGCTTCACAGACTTCAAATCCGACAAGCAACCGACCTGGTGTCCCGGCTGCGGTGACTTCGGGACGATGAACGGCATGATGAAGGCACTGGCAGAGACGGGCAACGACCCCGACAATACCTTCATCGTCGCCGGTATCGGCTGTTCCGGTAAGATCGGGACGTACATGCACAGCTACGCGCTCCACGGCGTCCACGGCCGCGCCCTGCCGGTGGGCATCGGCGTGAAGATGGCCAACCCGGACCTCGAAGTGATGGTCTCGGGCGGTGACGGTGACGGGTACTCCATCGGTGCCGGCCACTTCATCCACGCAGTGCGACGCAACGTCGACATGAGCTACGTCGTGATGGACAACCGTATTTACGGGCTGACGAAGGGGCAGGCCTCGCCGACCTCGCGCGAGGACTTCGAAACCTCGACCTCGCCTGACGGGCCGAACCAGCCGCCGGTCAATCCGAAGGCGCTGGCGCTGGCCTCCGGTGCGACGTTCATCGCGCAGTCGTTCTCCTCGAACGCACAGCGACACGCCGAAATCGTCCAGAAGGCCGTCGAACACGACGGCTTCGGCTTCGTGAACGTCTACTCGCCGTGTGTGACGTTCAACGACGTGGACACCTACGATTACTTCCGCGATGCCATCGTGGACCTCGACGAGTCCGACCACGACCCGTCGGACCGCGACCAGGCCAAGGACAAGATCCTCGAAAGCGAGAAAGAGTACATGGGCGTCCTATATCAGGACGAGGACTCCGTTCCCTTCGAGGAGCGTGAGGGCGTCGAGGGCTCGATGGCCGAGATTCCGGACGGCGCGCCCGAGGGCGCGATGGACCTCGTCCGCGAGTTCTACTAAGTACCTTTTTGCGCCTCGGGTACGCTTCGCGCACCACTCGGCGCAAAAATCTACGGTAAAAAGGCCGGAATCGAGGCTGCAGCCTCGATTCCGGTGAAACGGCGGCCTGCGGTCGCCGTATACTACCTGCGCTTCTATTGACTGCCCGGACGGGCCGTTTTTAGTAATGAATCCCGGCAGCGAGTTGTGGCGAATGTAACTCTGCTGAATGGTTTTATTTATGACAGCTGACTGAGGACTGTACGAAGATGGGTGACACGCTCAACTACGACGAGGCGGAAGCCCGGCAGGAGGAAGCGATATACAGAACACCGGCCGCAGCGGCGCGTCGGGAGCGAGTCCGGGACCTGCTCGCACCTGACCCAGGCGACACCGTTCTTTCTATTGGCTGTGGACCGGGCTTCGAGCCGGCGGAGATCGGCTGGGCGGTCGGCAATGCGGGACACGTCCACGGTATCGACCGGAGCAAGTCGATGCTTGAACTCGCCCGGGAACGCTGTGCCCCGCTCCCGCAGGTGACCGTGTCACTGGGAGGCGCTGGCAACCTTCCAGTGGCTGACGAATCGGTCGACGCGGCCGTTGCGGTGCAGGTGTTCGAGTACCTCGAAACACCTGCGTCGGCAGTTGCAGAACTGGCCCGTGTCCTGCGACCCGGCGGGTCCGCTGTCGTCTGTGACGCGGACTTTTCGTCGCTTGTCTGGCGCAGTCCAGATCCCGAGCGAATGGCCCGCGTCCTCAAGGCGTTTGACGACCACTGCCCGCAGCCACGGCTCGGCTCCCGTCTGGCCCCGGTTCTCCGTGAGGCTGGGCTGACAGTCGACCGGGTCGAACCGAACACCATCGTCAACAGTCGGCTCGAAGCGGGGACGTTCGCGTATCATCTCATGCAGTTCATCGAGGACTATGCAGCTGGCCATGGAGCCATCGGGCGGATGGCGGCACAGGCCTGGGCGGACGACCTACGGGAGCAGGAGGTCGCCGGAGAGACGTTTTTCAGTTTCACACAGTACTGCTATCTTGTTCGCAAACCTTCGCCGCGGTAGGTTGGCAATATGTGGGAGACAAAGCGCCCGGTATCGTGACTCTCGTTCGCACACACAATAGAATCGGGTTTGGACCCATATGCCGGTATCCCTAACAGATAGTATGCATGTTTTCTGGCACCAGCGGGACCTTCGGATACCGGACAACCGGGGGCTGACTGCTGCCGCCGCAGACGACGAAGTACTGTCGGTGTACGTTCTCGACACGGACCTGCTGGCAAACGTTGGGAAGCGGCAACGAGCATTCCTGCTGGCCGGTGTCCGAGCGCTGAAACAGGCGTATCGGGACCACGGCGGGGACCTGCTCGTCAGGAAGGGGAGCGCCGTTGAGGTGCTCTCAGACGTCGTCGAGGAGTACGACGCCGACCGGGTGTACTACAACAAGCATTACCGGCCCGTGCGGCGGAACCGCCAGCGGCGGGTCGACAAAGCGCTCCCGACGAAATCGCTGACTGACCTCGTGCTCGTTGACCCGGCAGGGCTCGATAGTCAGTACGAGAACCACAGCTGCTTCTATGACGACTGGCAGGCTCACCACAAGCTACCGCCGGTCGGCAGTCCGGACTCGGATTCACTCGTCGACGTGTCGGACCCGACGACAGCGCCGACCATTGAGACAGATATCGACTTACCCACGCCCGGCTACGAGGGCGCACGGCAGCGGTACGACGACTTCCTCACCGGCGGCATCGAGACGTACAACGACACCCGGGATGATATGCGGGCCGCCGTCGAGCGGCCGACCAGCGCCATCTCACGGATGTCCCCGTACCTCGCGGCGGGGATGATCGGCATCCGCGAGATGTGGCGCGATGCGTCCGACCGACATACCGAAGCCACCGGCGACGCCCAGCGGAACATCCAGAAGTACCGCTACGAGCTTTCGTGGCGCGAACAGAGCTACCACCTGCTGTACCACAACCCGACACTGCTGTCGGAGAACTACAAGTCGTTCCCAAACCACATTCAGTGGGAAAACGACGAAGACAACTTCGAGGCCTGGAAGCGCGGCGAGACGGGGTATCCGCTCGTTGACGCCGGTATGCGCCAGCTCGAACAGGAGGGATACATCCACAACCGGCCGCGCCAGAACGTTGCGTCCTTCCTCACGAAGCATCTCCTCGTCGACTGGCGCGAGGGGGCGCGGCATTTCCGGAAGCGACTGATCGACCACGACCCAGCTAACAACGCCGCCAGCTGGCAATGGACGGCCTCGACCGGGACAGACTCAGTGGACGTGCGGATCTTCGACCCAGTCGCACAGATGAGCAAGTACGACAGTGGGGCGGACTACGTTACGGAGTACGTGCCGGAACTTCGTGACGTTCCGGCGGACAAGATCGTCGACTGGCCGACGCTCTCAGACGGCGAACGCAAGGAACTGGCCCCGGACTACTACCACCCAATCGTCGACCGGAACGCCGCCTACGAGCGAGCACAGCGCGTGTTCGAGACGGCGCTTGGGAAGCGGTAAGCGGGTCGAGCGCGTCGCCGACGCCGTTTTCAGTCCTTGTTGACCATCACTTCGCTGGCCTTGATTACCGCCGACACCTCGTCGCCTTCGGCGAGGTTGAGCCGGTCGGCTGACCCCCGTGTAATCGTCGACGTGACTGTCTCGCCACCGTCCAGTTCGATGACAACCTCAGCCATTACTTCATCCATCGTTACTGAACGAATCGTTCTGTTGAGATTGTTCCGGGCACTGAGTGCCATACAAACTAGTTAGGAATATAATACTAATACAGTTGTCATCCCGGGAAGTATGGCCACAGGACTGGCAAGTGGACCGATCCGTATAGTCACGAGCGGGCCGCGAACAGCCACGCTGCCACCGCGACAGCCCCAGTGACGCCGGTGAGCCAGATGTCCGTACTCAGATAGAGCCCCGGCGTGGGCGGGTGGTACTGTGTCAGGGGCCACAGCACTTCGTACGACCGCCCAGAGGCCTTCAGCAGAAGCGAATCGGCAAACAGGTGACTGGCCGCTCCGAGCGACAGCAGACCGAACACGCGCCGTCGGTCGGCGCGGTTCACGACCACTACCCCTACGAGGACGGCGACGAACGCGCCACCGAGCGTGTGGACGCCCATCCAGTCAAACGGGGTGTCCAGCACCGCCTCGACGGCCGCAGCATCTACAAGAATCATGATCTTCGCCATATCCGGAATGAACGCGCCCGCCATACCCACAGTGACATACTCCCCAGTGAGCCAGTCGTACCGTAGCGACAGGAGGGTACAGATGGTGAACGCGATGAAAGCGTGCGAAAGCAGGTCCGGCATCAGGTACGCACCTCCTGCACCCGTGTGCGGAGCGTCTGTATCGGCCGGAGTGGTTCCTCACGCCGGCACAGTGCCCCCGTTTGCCAGTTCAGCCGCCAGCCACAGACTAGCCGTCCGAGGGTCCACAGGCCGGCGATGGCAGAGACGAGGTACATCGCAGTGTAATTTGTCGCGGGCACGCTCACGCTGTTCTCCGCGGTGATGGTCCGGTCTGAGCCGAGCGTCCCGTACACCTGCAGCGATTCGCCTTCGGCGACAGCTCTGTCGATGTTCTGGACCGTAACCGTGAGCGTGCCGCTGTGGTACTCACCATTGGCAGCGTACTCGTACTCGACGGCGATCTCGACCGGCTCGGTCCCAGTCACCGCGCCAGTCACCTGAACAGATTCGCCAACGTGAGTGTCGGGATGCTGGGCCATCGCATTTCCATCGGGGTAGTCACCCAGTGCCGGAGTGGGCGTGGTCGCCCCCAGTCCGACCATGAGTGCAAACAGCACAGCCAGCAGTCCACAGATAGCGACGACCCTACCCACCCACGAATGGAGCATTCAAATCTCGGTGCGGGCGGCGGGATATAAACTCTGGTGCTTGGTGTCGATGTCGCCCGTGTGCCTACTCAGGCTTGCCAGGCAGGACATCCGGGTCGCCGGAGCGGTAGATGTACTCGACAGCGACGCCGGTCAGCGGCGAGTCGGCGGCCGTCGCATACGACTTCGCGAGATCAAGGTACTGTTCGGTCACATCGACGACGCGTCGATAGGCGGCTTCGTCGTCGGGCGCGAGCAGGTACTCGGCGGTGACAGGCGTCAGTTGCCCCTCAGCGCGGTCGTCGTCGTAGTCGTCCACGTCGTCGAGCCACACCTGCGCGCCGATGATGGCGAGGACGATGGCCTTCGCGAACTCATCGTCGATATCGAGGCCGGCGAGCCGATAGAGGTCAAGCATCCCGTCGTAGAGGACGCCCACGCGAGCGTACTGGGTCTTGCTGTAGGGGAGTCCCTTCTCTGTCTCGGTGAGGGTCGCTGGCTCCTCGTCGTACTCAGCAAATTTGTATGCTTCGCGGATATCAGTCAGGGCATCGGCATCACCGTCCTCGGCTGCAGTCATCAGCTCCCGGAAGTAGTCGTCGCGGTTCTGGTGCGCTTCGCTGTAGTCGACGGCCCACTGGTACGCGTTCTCGACAACAGGCGGCATATCTTCCAACAGGCCGTCGAGGTGGGACTGTAGCGCGGACTGGGCGACCTCGGCGACGCGGCGGCGGTCGGCTTCACTCGCGTCAAAGTCAACCTCGAAATCCTCGAACTCGTCGTCGTTGATCGCGTCGCGCATGTCGCCATCGATGAGTGCCTCGATGGAGAGGCGAGTCATCTGCTCCGCGCGGACGACCATCTCGCGGGGCGCAAGGTCCTGTGCTGGCCCCTGTTCCAGCGCCGTCTCGTCGACGGTCGGCACGCCGTCGGCGATAGCATCGATGACAGGATCGCCGGGTGCCTGCTGACGGGCATTGCGGTAGATGTAGCCCAGCGTCAGCTGTGCTGGCAGGATAAGCTTCGTGTCGTAGGAGAACTCGACCGGCCAGCCGAACTCGTCTTCGAGGGCGTCCTCGATGCGGTCGGTTACGTCGTCGACCATCGCCTCGGTGCGGTCGTCGATCTCAGATTTCAGCGAGAGACTGCCGGCGTCGAACACGCCGGTGTCCGCATAGTATCCCAGCACCGCCCGTAGCGCCGTTGGCAGTCGCCGCCTGTCAGCGAGCACGCCCGCGCCTGTCTTGAGAACCATTGTATGTCGCCCCGGGTGTTCCCGTCATGGTAGTGGGGCCGTCTTTACCCTTTCGAGACTGCCCTCGGTGTATTCGGAAAGACTGATTACCGACAGGGAATACCCACAACCATGCGCGAGCGCTTTGACGTGGTAATAGCCGGAGCCGGGCCTGCTGGGGCGCAGTGTGCCCGTGATCTAGCGGAGCGAAACTACGAGGTGCTCGTTCTCGAGACCGAGTCCGAAGACGGGTTCCCGCGTCAGAGCAACAAGTCCACCGCCGGGACGTTCATGTCAGCGATGACGGGCTTTGCGATTCCCGATGACGTGGTAATGAACTACACGGACAACGTCGTCCTTGAGTCCCCTAACGACCACTACGTCCGCAACCAGACCGGAGCCGTTCTTGAGTTCGCGGAGTTCAAACAGTGGCTTGTCTCGGAGGGGCGGGACAAGGGCGCGACCTACCGCTTTGACTCCCGCGTTTCGGCCCCCATCATGGAGAACGGGGAAATCGTCGGTGTCCGCTACGACGGCGACGAAGAGGTGTACGCGGACATCGTCATCGACGCCACTGGCCCTGCCGCGCCGCTGGCGAAGGAACTAGACGTGTGTAACCTCCAGCGGAATCATCAGGCTATCGGCGTCGAATACGAGTTTGAGGGCGTCGAAGTCGACCACGACGACTACGCCGACCTCCGTGACGCGATGATGCTCCGTCTGGATCACGACCTCGCTCCAGGTGGCTACTCTTGGATTTTCCACACTGGTGAAGACACGGCGAAAGTGGGCCTTTGTTACATCCAGAACGGCTCCCACCAGAAGTACGCGAAAGACGGGATGGGGATCGACGACTATCTGGAGTACTGGCTCGATTCGGACCCCCGGTTCGACGACGCCGAGCGGATCGAGGGCACGCAAGCTCACCGCGGGTCGGCCCACATCCAGCCACCCGATTCGATGAGCACGGACAACTTCATGGCTATCGGCGACACTGTCCCGACTGTTGACCCGCTATGGGGCGAGGGAATCCACAAAGGGATGAAGTCGGCCCGCGCTGCCGCCGCGACGGCTGACTCAGCGCTCAAGCCAGACGAACCCGACACGTCGGCGGAGAACCTCTCCGTCTACGACCAGCTCTGGCACAGCGAGGTGGCCCCGAAACACAACGCGCGCCTGATGATGACGGAACTGCTGTATCTCGCCCCGAACGAACGGTATGACCAGCTGATGGATGACCTCCGGAGTACCGGACAGGACACCCTCAGGCAGATCAACGGCGGCGACCGTCGGGCGATCGCGAAGCTAACCCACCTCTCTGACATGCCGATTCTCGTCGAATACGCGCGCCGTCGCCTCGATATTTGACGCGGCTGCACGAAGTGCGGCAGGTTTTTTTCCGCCGGCCCGGAGTTTCAGATGATGGAAACCCCCGTTGGTGTAGTCGGTGACGACGCCCTGGCAGATGTGCTTCGAGACGCCGGCGTGGCTGTTGAACGGGGTCGTGATGGCGCTGTTCCGAAGACCGACCGAGTCGTCGCTGCTGGTGAGGACGCCGTCGCTGCCGTGGCACGGGCCGAGGGTGACCCGCTCGTGTTACCGGTCGCAGCGGGTCGCGGCGTCCGGTCAGTGCCACGCGACGACGCCGTCGCCGCTGTGTCGGGACTTGCTGATGCCCGGATTGAGACGCATCCAGTTCTCCACGTGACAATGCCTGACGGGACGGTCGAACAGGCATTCTGGGACGTGACTCTCGTCACCGCCGACGCCGCTCGCATCTCTGAGTTCACTATCGCGTCGACAGCCGACCGCATCGGACAGTTCCGGGCCGACGGTGTCGTAATCGCGACGGCTGCCGGCTCACCGGGCTATGCCCACCGCGTCGGCGGTCCGATTCTGGCACCGTCGGACCAGGCAGTGGTGGCACCGATCGCACCGTTTGCAACCGACCCGGATCACTGGGTGTTGCCTGTCGACGGACTCAGTGCTTCGATTGAGCGCGACGAGGCGACTGTCGAGTTGCTCGTCGATGACCGCATATCCCGCCCCGTCAGCTATCAGGAGCGTATCACAATCTCGGTCGGGTCGCCCGTCCGGACCGCTGTTGTCGACGAAAGCCGGTCCAGATTCGAGTGAGATTGGAAAGACACTAATGGACGGTGGACAGAGCTTTGCATATGCAGCCATCCGTAACGCTCTTTGGGCCACTGGATACCATTCTGGGGAACCCCACAGTCGGCGGTTCGTTCCTCATCGAGTACATCATCTTCGGAGTGGTAATTGTAAACTTCCTCACGCGGCAACTCGCCCATAGAAGCCACGTCAAACAGTACGAAAACGATGGCGCGGACGCGATCAGCCGCCACCCGGCACACACGTTCACCAACATCGCACTGGTCGTGCTGTCGTTTTTCTACATGACGCTCCACCACCATGGCGGGATGGTCTTGTCCGTGCTCGTACTCGGTGCGGTCATCACTGACTTCTTCGAGTTCGAGTCCCGAAAAGTCGAAGCCCGCCGTGACATCCCGCTGGAACGGCCGAAAGGGGCCATCGTCGCTGCTCTCGTGATGTTCATGTACGCGGGCTACCAGAGCTTGTTCTGGGTCATCAAGGGTCCCTGGAGCTCCATCGTCTGAACACCGCCCCCGTTTTGCCGTCATCAAGCACCTGTACTTTGCTAGCCGTGCCTATCGATAGCCCCGCGTATGCGGCCGGCAATCACATCACACCAATTACTTTGCGAATGTACATTCAAGTAGTAAATAAGTGCATGTTTACTTAATTTTGAGTGTTCTGGCCGACAGAATGGCCTAGAATCAGGCGAAATTGTTTAATACTATCGATGTAGTTGTGTCTATGTAGACGAAAATGTCACACAGGTCCCTCACTACGGCGCTGACACTGTACCGCGGGGAAACACTCACACTAGAAGAAGCGGCGACGTACAGCGGGGTGTCACCGACAAAGTTCGCCGCGGCGCTTCGTTCCCGCGGGATTCAGGTACGTGACGAAGACAGCCCACCGGTCAATCGGACTGCAAACTGAGGGGGGCGTCGGTCCCGAAAAAAGCTACTGCGTACTGTTACGCCGACCGCTCGTTCAGGTACGTCTGGAATTCACTGATCAGTGGAAGCACGACCCAGAAGGTCAGCGCGCCCAGCACTGCGAACCAGAAGAGCGCGTCGCCCATGAACAGGGCAATCTGGTCGAACGTGGTCGGTTCTTCGATGGTAAGTTCGCCGATGAGCTGTGCCCCTTCGAAACTCGGCGTGTTGTACCAGCCCTTGACGGTCATCCAACCCAGTCCGCCGACCATGAGGCACGCGAACCCCTTCATGAACTCGTCAGCCATTATCCGAACGTTAGGTAGCGTCGTCTTTAGACTTTCCCATTTCCTCGGTACGGAACCGTGTCGAAAACGCATAGACGACTGTGCCAGCGAGGATACACGCGATTCCGGCGATGCCGACCGGAACATCGATCTCCGAGGCAGGCGCTGACGCCCGCTGTGTTGCCACGTCGACGAGGATGAATCCGGCGACGACACTGACGATCGCAAACAGCGTTGAAAACACTGTCACGGCTTTGTACACACGAAGCGGCACCACAACGTCCCGCCGCTCTGAACCGTCTTCAGTCCCCGCTGACTGGTCCTCTGTCATCGGTACTAGTAAGGACGGGAGCCACTTTACTGCGGCGAGACGGGGCCGCAATGCTTGCGGTGGAAACGAGCTGTGGGTGAAAAGAAATGACGGAGGAACCGACCGACCGGGGTTACTTCGGCGGTCGTAGCCGGTAGTACCGACGGTTGAGGTCGAACATGTAGCCCTCGCGCATCGTCTTGAGCACTGCGTAGGTGATCGTCGCGCTGACGATGGGGACGAGGAACGTCAGGTCGAACAGCAGATGTGGTGCTATCGGGGCGAGGTTCTTGATGGACAGTGCGGCAATGGTTAGGCTGAAGATGACGCCGGACATCCCGACCGCAGCCCAGAACGGCTGCTCGACTGGTCGGCGGGCCGACCCCTTGTTCAGGAAGGGGACGATGGCGACGAAGCCGACGACCACGACGTTTGCCAGCACACCGTAGGTTCGGTCGGCCATGAGCTTTGAGCCGCCGAGGATGCTCAGATCGGGGTTCAGCGGGCCAAGCTTGAGCAGGCCGAAAGACCAGTAGAGATACCAGTCCGGCAGGATAATCGCTGGCGTCACGCTGGAGTTGGCCGGATTCGGCATCTCCGGGGGCAGCGTCGCCGAGACGAACAGGATCATGCCCACGAAGAAAGACGTCAGCGCGATGTTGCGCATCATCTCGTGGGGCCAGGCCGGGAACGCGAGCACGTCACGCTCGACGTAGTCCGACTGCTGGCGAAGGTCCTGGTCCTCGCGGCGCGCCCGCTCGAAGTACTCGTACGTCAGCCGGGAGAGCCCCTGGGTCCGCTCTTTGCGTTCGGACCACGCTGGGGTCTCATCGTCCGGCGAGACGATACCGGTGCCGGAACCGTCCGTGCGAACGTCGTCTGTGTCGTTGTCGCTCATAGTATTAGTGTGGTTCAGCGATCCCCTGCATCCAGACGATGCCGATGTGGACCGCGATGATGGCAGTCGTGATGAACGGCAGGAAGAACACGTGCAGGATGTACATCCGTTGTAGCGTGGCCTGCGAGAGCGTGAACCCGCCGAACATCAGCTGTGCAACCCACTCACCGATGAGCGGGATTGAGAGGGACATCTCGACTCCGATCTGGCCGGCCCAGAACGAGAGCTGGCTCCACGGCAGCAGATAGCCGGTGTATCCGAACACCAGGGTTAGCGAAATCAGGACGATGCCGATGAGCCAGTTCAGCTCGCGCGGTTCCTTGTATGCCCCGGTGAAGTACACACGGAGCATGTGGAGGAACACCGCGGCGACCATAATCTGCGCGGCCCAGCGGTGAACCGAACGCAGGAAGTAGCCGAGGTTGAGCTGGCCCATGATGAGCATCACTGAGTCGTACGCAACCGTCGGCGACCCGTCGGCAGCCGCGGCGGCTGGAGCATAGTAGAAGCCCAGCAGCGCGCCTGATATCGCGGCAACGATGTACGCAACTGTTGAGAACGACCCGAGTGCGTACAGTGGGTACCAGTACCAGAATTTGTTGTCGAGGTTGTACTGTTCCGTGTGGCTCTTCGGCATTTGCATGTTGACCTTGTAGTAGAGATCTTCGAGGATCTCTAGGTAGTCAACGACGCGCAGCCGTCGGTCGAGCCAGACAAGCACGGTCAGGTACACCGATTCGATCGGCGTCAACTCGCGCGATTCCATCCAGCCTTTGTGATCGTGTTCGTCTTTGCGTTCGAGACTCATTGGTTACTCCGTCTGTGGTGGGCGTGGCAGCGCCACGAACGTCGCTTGCACGGGGCTGAACGGGTCATACACGGACTGGTGGCACTGACAATAGATATTGTTGGCCGCGCCGAAGTTAGCGCTCCCGGTCTGCGTTTTGAACCCGGGTACACAGCAGAAGTGCGTGCATTTGTTCAGCCAGGCAATAAAGCCTTGGTCAGTTGCCTCGGAGACGAATGACTGGACGCTTCCGGGAAGGTCCGCGTACTTGCCCTCGCCGTTGGCCATCTTCTCGACCTCGGCTGACCGGATTATTTGCACCGGAGCGCCGTTCTTTCCGTCGCTGTTGGTCCGCCAGACGACGCTCGCAGGCTTCCCGACGCCGGGGTCGCCGATTCCGTTGCCCCAGTCCTGGTAGTCCTCGAACATATCGACCGTGAGTGGTTTGCCGGACTCGTACTCTCCCTGCCAAGAGAAGGTCCCGGTGTCGTTGAGAAACGTGCTGTTCCGGTCAGACTGGGGGTAGATAGCGGCAGTGCTCTGGATACCACAGTACTGGAACCACTGCGAGGAGTAGTCGATACCGCTCCCGCCGAAGTCCGGTGCAACGGCCGCACCGGCGTTCTCGTCGTACTCTGGCCAAAGCCCACTGATCTCGCCACCGTCGATTTCGATTGGGATGATCGGCATCCCCCGCGGGGCCGGTCCACCGGTGTTCTCGACGGCGACGAACGGGGTTGTCCCGCCGCCTTCGCCGGCGGAGTCTGTCGTCGCGTCGACGGCTGCCGCGCCACCGACGCCAACGCCCGAGAGTGCAGCGCTTCCGACGACGCCCTTTACAAAGCGACGACGGCCTGTTTCGGCCGGGTATTTGTCTTCATCAAGTGGCATGTTATTTCTTGTAGTATGGGTACACTGCGCGTTTGAACGTCTCTGCAAGCTCGTCGCCGTCCGCCACCGTCGTGCCGTCGACGTCTTCCTGACGGATGTAGAGGTCCTCCCACTTACGACGGCGTTTCTTGACGATCATCACGTCAGGGAGGAACTCCTTGCGGTACAGCAGCATGATGAACGAGAGATCGATGAAAATTGCCGTCAGCACGCCACCGAGGAACATATTTGCCTCGATGAGTCGGACCGTCAGCGACGCGCCGATGCCGGACGCCCACCCGGCAATCATGCCGTAGGTGAAGAGCCCGACCAGGCCAACCTGAATAATGGTCAGGAGCACGATGCCGACAGCCGCTGCTGTGCTCTCGCGTGGCGGTTCGTATCGGTGAATATCGCCGTAGGTGGAGCCTTCGGATGCCATCAGTTGTTCCCTCCGCTAGTGTGGGGCGACTCGCCGTACTTCAGCTGGAAGAACGTGTAAATCAGTGGGATGATGACTGCAAGTCCAGCACCGAACCCGACGTAGTGTGGCTGTATGGGGACGCCGGCCTCGTGGGGGGCGACCTCGACGGGGCCGCCACCACCGATTGTCTGTGTCGCATACTCCTCACCGACAACGATAGCCCCCTTCATGTTGAGTCCCTCGTGGGGGACACAGAGGTACGGGTAAATGCCGTCCTCTTCGAAGGTGTGTTCGTAGTTGACGCCGGCACTGGAGGCCGTACTGCCGGAGTCCAGCGGACCATCGCCGTCCGAGACGACGTTGTGCCCGCCACCGTTGCCTGTCCATTCCCACTGGACAGTCGCGCCGTTGTCCACGTGGACGGCTGGCGGACCGAACCCGTACGCGCCGCCGTTGGCCTGCACGCCGACCTCGACAGTTACTGTATCCTGTCCGGTCGCGTCAACGGTCGACCCGTCGAAGTTCCCGACCTGGTCCAGGAAACCGCCGTAGTCCGGGACGGTTTCGCCACCGCCACCGCCTTCCTCCTGTGCGGCGGCTGCGCCGGTGGCACTGAGGGTCGCCGCGGCACCGGCGGCCCCCCCTGCTGTCCGGACGAACTCCCGTCTGTTCATATACACTGTGGAATCAGGACTGAGTTTGTATAAACCCACCGAATACCACCCGCAGGAACCGTCATTACCCGGCTTCGTCAGTTTCGCCAGCCCCTTCTTCAGACCCCGAATTCTGCGGGCTCAGCTCCGGAACGAACTCCGGTCGTTCGCCGTCCTCGAGTCCGATGGCCCGCAGTCTGTCTCGGTACTCCTCAGAGCGGAACGTGTCCGAGAGCCTCGCGTTTGCGACGGTGAAAAAGAGGACGAGCGACACGCCGATGAAGGCAACGCCAGCCACGACTAGCAGCGCGATGCTGGTCCCCCTGTTGCCGATGACGCCAGCGGTCGCCAGTGCTGCACCTCCCAGCAGGGCAATCCCGGCAAGGAACTGTGCCCCGGCAATCGCCTGTAACATCCAGTTCCCGAGTTCGCCGCCACCTTCGGGGACCTCCTCCGGCTTGGGGAGGGGCCTGTCGGGGACACTCTCGGGCACGTCATAGGAATCCATCGAACACAATGCGACCGTGGGCTTCACGTCGCGCATGACGGTCCCCTCACCTTCGAGGCTTCCATCGGGATAGACGACAGCGTAGCCTTCGTCGGAGTACGCAAGCACCCGCGGCGGATCCTGATGGTGTTCGATACGGGCGAACACGTCACGGCTTGCGACGCGGTTTCGCAGGTCCCGCGTGACCCGGTCGAGGAGTTCGTCGCCGATGATCCAGGACTCCTCATCGAAGGCAACGTCCCACTCTTCAGCAGTCATCTCGGCCATGTCTGCCGGGCCGAAGTTGTCGAAGTCGTACTTCTCTTCAACCTGTTTCCGGAGTGCCTCCGTGTCGAGTTCCTCGCCCGACTCGCCGTCTTCGCCCGTCTCACCGCCGTCGCCTTCAGCCCCGTGTTCACCGGGCTCGGTTTCGGCAGTTACCGCGTCCGCAGGGGTATTCCCGCGCTCGTCCTCCGTTGGAGACGTCGAGTCCGGGTCGGCCATTGCTCGGGTGTACGGACCGCGATGGCTTACAAGTTCTGACCTTCTGCATCCGGCAGTCTTTAGCGAGCACTGTCCCTAGGTCGGCCCATGGTGTCGGACGGCCTCGTGGCCACAGTCGTGTTACTGTCGGTGAGTCTCAGCCTCCCCTGTTTCCTGTATGGCGCGTACTACATCATCGAGACGGAGCCGGTCACCTGGGACGTGCTTGTGCATCACCTGAAGTTCGTCACGACGGGGCTGGTGCTGACCACCGTTCCGATGGTGTTTTGGATGATCCCACGGCTCCCGGACCAACTTGGAGGCCTATCCGCTGTCCACGCGATGCTCGGTCTGCAGGCATACGCGCTGCTTGCCTTCGGCGGGACGGGTATTGTCCGTATCTTCCGCGCGAAGCGGAAACACGACCTCTACAACGAGTATGATGAAGACCTATTACTGGACGAAATCGGCGACGAGACGTTCAGCCACTGGCGTTCTCGGCTCCGTATCGGGGTGTTCGGCTACGTAATCTTCTGGCTGCTGGCGTATCTGGTCGGTATCGCTCGGTACGCCCTCCGGTATGTGGCGTGAGTGTCGCTGACAGCCGGTCTGATTCTCGGCTTCTGCGAATGGACTATATGTTTCATTAGCCTTGCATGTCCATCGCTAGCTGTGGTTCCAATGTATGAACACATCCTCTTTCCAACCGACGGTAGTGACGGAGCAGCAGCCGCGCTGGAACATGCACGCAATCTTGCCGAAACGCACGACGCGACGTTACACATCATGACCGTGCTCGATACGTCGTCGCCGCACATCGGAATGACCTCCGCGGGCCCGGAGGGCGCGACGACCGGCATGATTGCTGAGGAACACGACGAGTCGGAGCCGGGCATGGTCGGCGAAAAGCATAACATCGACTCGTCACTGCAGGATCGGTCACAGGCCATTGTCGAGGCGGCGGCGGACGAAGTCGACACAGTCGATACCGTCACCGCCATCGAACGCGGTCCGCCGCACAGGGCAATCCTCGACTATGCCGACGAGAACGATATCGACCTCATCGTCATGGGCACCCACGGTCGGACGGGTATTGAACGGTATCTGCTCGGTAGCGTCGCCGAAAAGGTCGTTCGCACGTCCGACGTGCCAGTGCTCACTGCGCGCCTCAGTGACGACGAAAACTAAGTCGCCCAGCGCGAGGCTACCACGCCTCGCCGCTGGCGAGGTCGCCCTCGCTGTCGCCCTTTTCCGAGGGACAGATGTCCGCGAGCACGCACGCCTCACAGTCGGCCGAGCGCGCACCACACACGGCTCGCCCGTGGTCGATGAGCAGGTGCGTAAATTGTTGCCACTCGGTTTCGGGCACCACGTCGAGCAGGTCCTGCTCGATAGCTTCCGGGCGCTCTTCTTCGGTGAGCCCCAGCCGCCGCGAGAGCCGCTGGACGTGCGTGTCGACGACGATGCCCTCGACGACATCGTGGCCATGCTGGAGGACAACGTTCGCCGTCTTACGGCCGACACCTGGGAGATCAGTGAGAGCGGACATCGTATCAGGGACCTCGCCGTCGTGTTCTTCGGCCAGGATTTCACCGATTCCCTGAAGATAGCCGCCCTTGTTGTTGTGGAACGTGATGCCGTAGATGTCCTCGGCGAGTTGCTCCTCGGAGGCCGCAGCATAGTCCTCAGCACTCTGGTACTTCTCGAACAGGTCTGCTGTGACCTCGTTGACTCGTTCGTCAGTACACTGTGCGGAGAGGACGACGGCAATCAGCAGTTCCAGACGGCTGCTGTAGTTCAGTGAAATCGCCGAATCGGGGTATTCCTCGTGCAGTCGGTCGACGACCTCCGTTGCCTGTTCCTTGCGTGACTCCAGCGGCGTTCCCATATCTCACGGCAGTACTGTGTTCCCTTTGGCGTGTCGTTCTCCACTGCCTGCTGATTACATGTTACCACTACACAACCTATGGCAACACCCTTGTGTCAACTATGGGTTATTTCATGCGTGCCAGGACCAGTGTTCATCCACGGCGAGCGGGTGACGCTCCACCCGCAGCAAGCAACCGATAGCGACCTGCTACAGCAGCTATTAAACGAGCCACAAGTCCGGCATAATATCGGCTTCAACGAGCCACTTTCCGAGCCTGCCGCCGAAGACCTTGATAACCGCGATGCCGACACGCACTTTGTCGTCTGTGTGGACGATGAGCCGGTCGGGACGTGTATGCTCCACGAAGACCACCACCCGTGGGGATTTGGTGTGCTCGGGTACTCGATATGCCCGGATCACTGGGGCAACGGCTACGCGACCGATGCTGTGGCTTGTCTCGCACGGTATGCGTTTCAGGAACTGCGACTGAACAAACTCGGCGCGGACTGCTACGCCACCAACCCGGCCTCCGCACGTGTGCTGGAAAAAGTCGGATTCCAGCAGGAGGGGCGACGCCGGGACCACGCCTTCGTTGACGGCGAGTACGTCGATCTACTGGAGTACGGCCTGCTGGCTGACGAGTGGAATCCATGAATCTCTTTCACACACCTTCCGAAGCTTCTTTCAGTACCCCCTCGTCGGCTTGTGTATGCCCGGACCAGCATTCCTCCGGGGCGAGACGGTAACGCTCCGAACGGTCGAAGTCGAAGACGTCGAGTTCCTGCAAGAGACGATCAACAACCCGGATGTCAGACACGGGCTCTCGGCCACAGAGCCGATCTCCGAACAGGCTGAGCGTGAGTGGGTCGAGTCCGTCGCCAGCGGCGAGACCGGTGACGTGCATCTGCTCGTCTGTGTCGACGGCGAAGCAGTCGGCATCATCGGGCTGAACGACGTCACGGACCGGATAGGGATGGCCGAACTCGGCTACTGGCTCACACCGGACGCATGGGGCAACGGCTACGCGACCGACGCCGCCCGGACGCTCACCGAGTACACCTTTCAGGAGCGCCGGTTCCATCGTGTGTACGCGAAGGTCTTCGCCGGCAACGAAGGCTCCCAGCGCGTGCTCGAAAAGACGGGGTTCCAGCGAGAGGGGACGCTGCGGGACCACTGGTTCCGCGATGGTCGCTACGAAGACGTGTACATCTACGGTCTGTTAGAGGGCGAACTGGACCACGGTGAGTAGCTACAACTCGGCAAGGCCACGCAGAACCGTGTCGAGGGCCGGCATGGTCCCGTCGGTGTCGTCGAACACAGTTGCCACCTGAACACGACATCGCTGGTCGACGACGAACGCCGCTTGTTGGATACTCTCATCCTGTTTTCTGATGCCGAACTGCGTCGCGACGCCGTGGGTGTCGGCCAGCAACGGGTATGGAAGCGACAGCGCCGCTGCGAGCGACCGGCAGTTGCCGATATTTGTTGGGAGAACGCCAAAGACAGCCACGGCATCTGATACGCTCGCCCAGTCTGCGTCGGCTAGCGCATTGAGGACAGTCCGCGACTCGGGGTCGTCGCCGGGAACGAACGCCACGACCACCGGCGCGCGGTTCGTCGCAGCCGACAGCCGATAGGCACCAGTACCGCCGTCCGCGGTCCCTTGCAGGTCGAAATCCGGGGCGGGATCACCAGCGGAGAGCATACCGAGCGAACGGGAAAGTGGGATAAAAGTCCCGCGGCCCGAACAGGCGTCTGGTACCTGTGTGGCGGCAGTGCTACCGGCGAGACGGAATCAGCTCGGCGCTCGGTTTCCGGGAGTGCTGTGTGGTATTGAGTCCCTGCACCGCAGACGTTTCAGTCGCAAAGAAGCTTTATAAGCCGTCCGACCGACCACCGTCGTATGGGAATGGAGAATCTGCCACAGGAGATTACAGCCCTCGTGGGTCGTGAGGTGTATTCGAAAAACGGCGTGTTCGTCGGCGAAGTCGAAGACCTTCGGCTGGAACTCGACCGCAAGGAAGTGACAGGGCTGGCACTCCACCAGCTTAACACAGAACTGTTTGACGAAGAAGTGAACGCATCGCGAGGCGTCATCATCCCGTACCGGTGGGTTCAGGCTGTCGGCGATGTCGTCATCGTCAGCGATATCGTCGAACGGCTTCGCCAGCCCGAGGCCGGCGACGAAGAAGAAGAAGTCCCCGCCTAGTTACCGTTCGAACTCTCGCTGCTGGAACTGTCGACGCCCATCGCTTCGAACAGTTTCCGCTTGACCGCTTCTTCAGTGAGTTCCAGCAGTGTATCTCTGTTGTCGTCGCTCGTATCGAGGCCGGTGAAGATACCAAGCGGTATCTCGACGCTGGCATCGGTGGAGTGGCCCGCTGTCTCGCCCATCTCGCCGAACGCGTCCGACAGCACCTTGCCGATGTTCATCCGGATGTCCTTGGACCGGGCGGCGAGATAGATAGTGTCATCGGCGATAGCGAATACCGCTGTGGTCGTGATGCCTTCCAGATTGAGGAGGTGCTGGGCTGCCTGCGCTAGCGCGTCGCGATCCCGGATGAACCCGGCGTTGGAGACGAGGTGGCTCCCCTGGACCTCGCGGTTCCGGATCGCTTCAGCGAGCACGTCAAGCGTTTCCGGACTCATCGACGGCGATTCGACCTGTTCGAGCGTGTCGTGGTCGGCGAATGGATACAGATACGCCGCAGCGGTCAGGTCCGCCGGTGTCGTATCCCGTTTGAAGTCCAGCGTCTCGGCGCGAATGCCGTACAGCAGCGCCGTGGCGACGCTCTGGTCGAGGTTGAGATCCAGTTCCTGAATGTACTTCGTCAGAATCGTCGACGTGGCCGAGATGTTCGGCCGGATATCGGAGAAAGCGGCGTCGTGTTCCAGTTCATGCTCGTGTTCGTAGTGGTCGACAACGATATCGACCGACTCAATAGCCGGTTCGCCACCCTTGGCAACGTCCACTAGCGCGAACGTATCGTACTCATCGAGGTCGACATCCTCGTTCGAGGTCAGTTCGATGCCGAGGAGATTGACGAACGCACGGTTTTCCTGATGCCCGATCTCGCCCTCGTAGATAATGTCGGCGTCCACGTCGCGGCTCGCGGCGATGGCCCGCAGCGCCGCCGCCGAGGCGATGGAGTCCGGGTCCGGCGACCGGTGGATGAGTATCGCCATGCGGTCCTCGGTCCCATCGATGACATCCCCAAGCTGGGAAGCCTTGTACTCCAGTTCACCCGTTTCCAGTGCTCGAAGCGCCGAGTCCGCGATGACCGCAGAGGGATTGATGACCACGTCCGCACCGAGTTCGGTGAGGTCGTCGGCGGACACCGGGTCGTCGGCGCGAGCGACGATGAACTGCTCCCCGCCGGACTCACGGATGTTCTGCACCGCTTCGGCGTTGGCGTTCACATCCGGAGACATGATGAGAA
The DNA here is from genome assembly GCF_030848575.1 of Haloarcula sp. H-GB4. NCBI lineage: Archaea > Methanobacteriati > Methanobacteriota > Halobacteria > Halobacteriales > Haloarculaceae > Haloarcula > Haloarcula sp. H-GB4. Next base: position 1,109,794 of record NZ_JAVDDX010000001.1, read on the forward strand.
CCACGTCGCGGTCGGCCACCGTCTGGGCGACGTCGGTTTCGCAGATGTCCGCCTGCTGTGCGTTGAGGTCCTGATCGCGGAGCGCCTCCACTCGCCCCTCGTCCGCGTCAAGGATGAGGACGTCTTTCCCCTCCCCGACGAGTTCTTCCGCCACGGCGTGGCCAACACTCCCACACCCGAGGATGGCGTAGGTCGACATAGAGGCCATCGTGATGCCGCTGGCTGTACTCATTAGTGTCTGTATCGCTTGGCGTCAAGCCTCTTTAATGCCAGCTATTTCTCCAACAACTGGGAACGGCCTCCTGAAGAACCGGTCCGAGAGGCCCTCAAACGTCGTCCAGCACGGATACAGTCGAGCCCCGCCTGACTCCTATGATAGTCAATCGCCGCTAGTCGACTGTTGTGTGCAAGAAACGTGGGACCGACCGACACAAGGCGTCCGAATGAAAACCTATTTTACCGGGCCGTCCAGAGAATTGAATGCACTGGGCCGGTAGCTCAGTCTGGCAGAGCGACGGCCTCTTAAGCCGTCGGTCGAGGGTTCAAATCCCTTCCGGCCCGTATTCTTGCGCCGCAAACGAAAACCGTGAGCGGTGCGACTTCGATGAGAAGAGGTTTGAATGATGGATGAAGCCACGGTCACAGACTAGACTTAGCCACTTAGACATACAGGTCGCCAGCATCAGTGGCGAGTACTGCGTTGACAACGACACCGAGCATCAGGACAATCGCGGCCACATACGTGCTTGTGAGGATGAGTATGAGTCCACTGAGAACGCCGTAGATGGCGTACTGTCCGGCGTTGGCAGCAAAGAACTGGATCGCCGCATGGAGGACAGTCCAGCCCAGTGCGGTCGTTATCGCGCCCGGGAGCGATGCGGTAAGCGAGCCGGCGACACGTGACGGGACAAAATACAGGGGCAGCAGCGTCACAGTCAGAGCGACGAACAGAACAGCGAATCCGACGAGCACGCGCAGCAGACCGGTGGCAAAGAGAGCCAGAAACACGCTCTGGACGAGGATTACGAGAACTGCAGCAGTAAGCGTCCCGAGGACAACTACAGCGTCGGACACCTGCTTTGAGAGTGGCTGCTCCGCCACCGGCTCGATCCGCTCGACAACGGTCAGGAAGCCGACCGCAACATTGGCACCGCTCCATGCCAGCACGACCACGGAGAGGACTGTCGCTGTTGTCCGGCCCGTCGCCGCCGTCAATCCCTCGTATAACAGTTGCTGTGTATCGGGAGTGAGGAACTGCGCTCCCGTGACTGAAACCACGCCAGCCAGTTGCCGGCCGAAGATGATGAACACGAGCAACAGCACCGGCATGAGCGAGATGAACGCGTAGTACGCCAGCGATGTGGCGATGTACCTGATATCGCTCTCGTACGCGATACCGGCGACTGTCTTCGCCGTTGCGATCCACTCGGCTCGTCGCGCCATACTCCGAAAACAGCGGAAGCAGGGAAACATGTTTGTGCTTCGACAGCCGAGATCACGAGACAGCTACGACTGATCCCCAGCGATACCATATTCTTCTCTCATGGCGCACTCGGCCCGTAAGTCACTGGACACCCCGTTCAGCCGTCCAGCTGTTTTCGCATCTTGACGTGTGGGATGCCGGCTTCCTCGAATACGTCGCTGACCGTCTCATAGCCGAGGTGCTGGTAAAACGGCTCGACGTGAGTCTGTGCGTGGAGTTTGAGTTCAGTTGCGCCATCGTCACGAGCGGCATCTTCGACGGCCCGCATCAGCGCTGCGCCGACACCATCCCCTCGGTAGGACTCACGGACCGCGACTCGCTCAACCTTGCCGACCGTGGGCTTGGGGAACCGGAGCCGAGCAGTCCCAACGGGATACTCGTCGTCACGGGCCAGAAACTGAACGGCGTCCGAGTCGTTTCCATCGAGTTCCTCATCCTCGGAGACGCCCTGTTCCTCAACGAACACTGCTTTTCGAACGGCCGTTGCTGCGTCTCGGAACGCATCCCAGGTGCCGACATCGACTTCCAAGTGGTTCATGCCCGCGGTTTCGAGCGGGTCCCCTGTATGTGCTGTCACTGAGAATCGCCGAAACCATCAACACAGATGCGGGTGAAGCGGGCACGTATGACGTACGACTACGCTCGTGATCACGAGCACGAACTGTCGGCGGAGTATCTGTACGCCTCTGATGCGGAGGTTCTGGGAATCTACGACGCCGATGAATCTCTACAGGTCGACGTGGCGGTCATCTGCCCCGAGTGCAGTGAGACACTTCGTCTGGAGTCGACCGTCGACAAAGTCACGTCGTCCGGAACGGAACTACCGCTGGACGAAGACTACTACGACTGACCGAAGATCCCGAAATAATTTTTTCCGCGGCGCGAGTACACTGGGCCGCTATGTCAGACTTCGGCACGTTCGAGTGTTCGAGCTGTGGTGCGTCGTTCAAAGCGTATCCCGACGCGAATGCGGCACAGAAAGAAGCGTGTAGTCCGGCCTGCGAAACCGACTTATAATCAGCTTCGGCTTTTTTGCGTTCCTTCGGTCGGCAGCGTTTAGCTGTCGGGGCTGTAGTTGGGCGCTTCGTCCGTAATCATCACGTCGTGGGGGTGGCTCTCTTGCTGTCCCGCGGCGGAGACACGCACAAACTCGGCGCGCTGCTTGAACTCGGGAATCGTTTCGGCTCCGACATAGCCCATTCCGGACTGCATCCCGCCGACGAGCTGGTGGAGTTCGGAGGCCAGCGAGCCCTTGTACGGCGTCGCGGCCTCGACGCCTTCAGGGACGAACTCCTCGCCCTCCTCGTCGTCCTTGAGGTAGCGCTCGCCGCCGCCCTCGTTCATCGCACCGACGCTACCCATCCCGCGGTACTGCTTGTACTTCTTGCCGTTCATCGTGATGACGCGGCCTGGGGCCTCATCGGTTCCGGCGAAGTACGAACCGAGCATCACCGCGTCCGCACCGGCGGCGATGGCCTTGATAGCGTCGCCGGAGTACCGGATGCCGCCGTCGGCGATGACCGGCACGTCGTGCTGGCTCGCCACGTCGGCGACCTGCGCAACGGCGGTGATCTGTGGCATCCCCGAACCGGTGACCACACGAGTCGTACAGATAGAACCGGGGCCGATACCCACCTTAACACCGTCGGCGAAGTCAACGACGGCTTCAGCGGCTTCCCGGGTCCCGATGTTACCGACAACCACATCGGCGTCTACTTCGGCCTTGATCTCGCGAGCGCTCTCGATGACGTTCGCGTTGTGGGCGTGCGCACAGTCGATGAACAGGATGTCAGCGCCGGCCTCGTCGGCGACCTGTGCTCGGTCCATCTCGAAGGGGCCGACGGCGGCACCACAGCGGAGCGAGCCGTCGTCCGCGCGGGCGGCCTGGTCGTACTCGCGACGCTGGAGGATGCCCTGCATCGTGACCAGCCCGACGAGTCGGTTCTCGTCGTCGACAATAGGGACGCGCTCGATTTTGTGGTCGTACATCAGTTCTAGCGCTTCGCGGGGGGTCACGTTCTCGGGTGCGGTGACGACTTCGTCGGTCATCGCATCCGTGACGGCGTCGTCCTCACCGACCTCCAGATACGGGCGGATGTCCGTCCCGGAGATGATGCCCAGCACTTCGCCACTGTCGTCGTCGACGACCGGCGCGCCGGAAACGCCCTCGTGTTCCATCATATCGTCGACCTCGCGGACGGTCTGGTTCGGGCTGGCCGTCACGACATCCCGGATAATGAGTTCGTCGGCGCGTTTGACCCGCTCGATCTCGGTCGCCATCTGATCGGCGTTCATGTTACGATGGAGGACGCCGATACCGCCCTGGCGTGCCATCGCGATCGCCATATCGCTCTCGGTGACGGTGTCCATCGCCGCGGAGACAACAGGGACGGTCAGTTCGACCGACTTCGAGACCCGCGTTGTGGTATCTGCTTCGTCTGGTTCGACGCGGGACTCCTTGGGTCTGAGGAGTACGTCGTCGAACGTCAGCGCCTCCGGCACTCGGAGCTTCTCTGAGAAAGGCTCGGAATCGTTCGCCATGTAAATCGTCCACGACGGCCCGGCAAAAACGTTGCGAGACTCGGCGCTACGTGGGGTTCGATGCCACACGTGTCTCCGGCAGCCCCTTCCAGAAATCCGCCATCGATCTCTCATTTGTCACGCCCTGGTCCCGAAGGTGAGACATTCGTCCACAAACATCGGGGCATTCCGGAAAAGCGGTGGCGTATGTGCGCAGTTCTCACGCAACGGTTATGTGCGAATGAAGGATAATTAAAAACATGCGACTCACCGAACCCGCACGGAACGGTACTGCCCGCCAGATGACGTCCACAGCGTCGGGCAACACAACGTTCACGTGGTTCGGTAAGAAATTCTGGCAACTCTGTCGTGTTCGTCAGGACCGAGTGAGAACCTCCCAACGAGAGTTGGGTTATGCTCGACCGTAACACGACATGAGTAGCTCCAGACACCCGATTGCACTCGACATCGAGCAGCAGGTCGGCCGCGGTGGTCGGCTCTTAGCGACCGTGATGGGCCTTCCGCTCGTCGACGGCATCTTCCCGGTACTCGTCCTCGCGGGGGCACTTTCAACCTGGATGGGCGTCCTCGAAGTGGGCTTGCTCGTCTTCGGTGGGTCAGCCACCGTTGCTGTCGTGTTAGCCGAACTCGAAGGCGGTCCCCGGCAGCAAGCGCGCTCTGTCCTCATCATCGGAGCCGTGTTGATGCCGATTGCGCTCACCGAAGCAGCCCTTGCGCCGACGATTGCGGGGATCGTCAAACTGGGGACCCTCGAACGCTTCGCCGGCCTCGTCATCCTCGCAATCGCCGCACAGACCGCGAGCGCCCGAATCGGTGAGTACCTGCCGCGGCCGGCCATCATCGTCGTCCTCGGCCTGCTGGCGAGCCTCGACCCCGCCGGTGCAAAGCTGGTCACCGCTATCGAACCCGGTGTCTTGCTCCGCGCGGCCGCCACCACGGGCGTCGGTATCGGCTTCGCCCTCGCCGTCGCACTGGCGAGCCCGTGGCTGCGTAACGCCGTCGACATCGACCGCTTCCGCTTCGGTAGCGCTGTCGCGCTCGGCGTCCTCGCTCTCTCGGTCCTCGGCGTGATGCCGACCGACGCGCCAGTGGCGCTAGCCGTGCTTGCTGTCACGGCGCTGCTGTCATTCGACCCGGAGAACGCCCGCACGCGTCACACGGAATACCGACCCGACGCCGTGGACCTCACTGCCGCCTTCGCTGACGGCGGCGCGTCCCAAGGCGTCGCCGCCGACGAACAGACCGACGAAGGGGCCGCAGTCGAGTACGAGCCGGATCAAGAGCGCGCCCCGTGGCTGTGACGAGGGAGAACTTTTAGGCCTCTCAGGCTCGGCTGTCCGGTATGAGCGACAATCGCGTGGTCCAGGGTCGGATGCAGACCCCCGAGAGCCTGGCCGAACTCATCGAAGGAGAGGGTGTCATGGACGCAGAGCCGATCGAAGACGCCGATGACGACTGCCCGGAGTGTGGCGAAAACGTCATCTCCGTGGGGTACATGCCTTCTGCACTGGAATTTGTTACTGGGTACAAGTGCCAGGAATGCGACTGGTCGGACACCGACCGCGACTAAGCGCCGTCTGCCAATCGAAATCCCTTTAATGCGAGTCGGCTTACGCCGGAGTGCGGGGTCGTGGCCTAGTCCGGGAAGGCGGCTGACTCCAGAGGCCACGCGCCTGGGACGACACTCCAAGGGCTGATATACTGAGCGGCCGGCTGATCACCGGTTCGCGACGATGACCCTCTGGAGTTCCGAGGCGCAGGACGGAGATATCAGCCGATCGGGGGTTCAAATCCCTCCGACCCCATACTGTTACCCTTCCAGACCAATCTTTCAGCCGGATTTTACATAGTAGTACAGCTAAATAATACAGATCTGTCTTCAAAAACCCGATCTCAGCGAAGCCAAGGCATTCCGGAAGCACGGATTCATGTAATCAGTGCCAAGTTGGGGACGCCAACACTGCCCAAGTCCAATGAGTTTACTGCATGGCGGCTATCTGCCCACGCATGAGTCAGTTATTACGTGATTTACTTGTCGGAAACGCCGACCACGCGGCGGAGTTCCGGGACCGGTTCGACAGTGTTCAGAACTCACAAACTCCAGATGCTGTCACGGTCTGTTGCTCCGACTCGCGGGTACTTCAGGACCATATGTGGGGCAACAGCGAGCCGGGGCATCTCTTTACTTGTAGCAACATCGGGAACCGAGTCATCCAGCGGACCGCCTCCGGCGAGGCGGTATCTGGTGACGTGTTGTACCCTATCGAGCACACGATGACCGAAACGGCTGTCGTCGTCGGCCACACCGGCTGTGGAGCGGTGACGGCGACCTATGACGACCTGACGGACGGCCTTGATGAGCCGGCCGGCATTGACCACTGTCTCAGTGTTCTCAAGCCCCATCTCGAGCCTGCGCTGGAACATCTCCCCGAGGATATTGAGCGAGCGGCGGCCATCAACCGACTCGTCGAGTACAACGTCGACAGGCAAGTCGAGTTTCTTCGAAACAGTGACGACGTTCCCGACGCTGTCGACGTGGTCGGCGTCGTCTACGACTTTCAGGACGTGTACGGCGGCCGACGGGGTGAAGTCCACGTCATCAATGTCCACGGTGAAACCGATATCGACGCGCTCCGGGCAGCCCATCCCGATATCGACTCACGGATCAACCGCCTCTGGGAGTACTAACGGGACGCTGGAAGCGGTGGACAGAACGGTGAAACTAACTCTCGGACTAGACCGACTCCATCACAACAGATTCTTGCTACCTGTTCTCTCGCTGTTCGACCTTGTTCAGTTCGATCAGGAGCCGGAAGATCGCTTTCACGAGGTTTTCGTCGACGTCGAACTGCTCCGCATTGTCGCCAGCACGGTCCATGACGGCCTGCTCCTGTTGCTCGTCGGTCGTCGGCAGCCCTTTCTCGTCTTTGACCTGTGCGATGGTGTCGGCAACGTAGGTTCGCTGAGCGATCTTCTCAACGATTTCACGGTCGATCGTCCGGATTTCGTCGCGCAGTTCGTCCAGCGACATGTCCTCTGGGTTTGGATTCGTGGTCATACTATGTGTGTCCCCTCTGTTTGTGTCGTCGTCAGCCATGTCTCTCCGGGTCGCTTGTCCCAGGCGTCTCGGACGGCTTCGAGTGCCGCCCGCTCGCCGACGGCAGTAAATGACGGCCCCGTCCCAGACAGAGAGACGCCCTCAACGTGCTGGAGCGCGTCGAGAACCGGGTCCGTCTCGAAATCCAGCGCGGCCGAGAACGCGAGACCGTTGACGGTCATCGCCCGCTGGTAGTCACCATCAAGCGCGAGGTCCTCGACGAGGCGGGCCATCGGCGCGATTTGCCGGCACCGCTCGACATCCGCGTCAGCACTAAAGGACTGTTCCGGCGGCGTCCAGACGAGCACGTCCCAGTCGATTTCCTCGCGGGTCAGGAGCGCGTCGTCCTCGTTGTCGGTGACGGTGACGCCGCCGAGCATCGACGCCGACGCGTCGTCGAAAGCCCCGGTGACGGTGACGCCCACGTCGCGTGCGGCCATGACGCCGAGACGGGCCATGTCCTCGCGGCTCATCCGCTCGGTCGCGTCGAGCGCGTCGAGCGTCGCCATGACGGTCGCGTTTGCGGCCGCACTGGAGCTTTTGAGCCCCGACGCCATCGGGACCTCACTTTCGGTGCGGACGGTCCCGCCGGAGACCGCCGGGACACCCACGTTCTGTGGGCCGCCGTGGGCGTCGATGACGTACTCGACACAGCGTTCGATAAGCCGCGTGTCGGCGTCCGGCGCACCGTCCACCTCGCCGGTGACGCCATCGGTCTCGGTCGAGAGCGTGACGGTCGCTGTCGTGTACTCGTCGATAGCAAACGCCGCGCCGCGGCCGGTCGCAAGCGCGTTAAGGACCGTCCCTGCTGCGGGCGCTGCTGCCTTCCCTTCCATCGACGTGTACTCCCGCACGGACCTATTTACTAACTGCGATACCCCTGTAGCGGCCATATTGACCGCAGCGGCCGACGTGGTTCTGTCTAGTTATTCGATACACCGGCGTCCGACTGCAGTACCCCGTCTCAGGCTGGGAACAGGAGATACGGCAGAATAAACAGCAACAGGAACATGAATAGGAGAATGATGCCGTAGCCAGCCAGCGTCCCGGCGGCTGTCAGCCACGCCGGATGCTCAAACTGTTCGGTGAGAGTTGCCATACCGTGGAGTTCAATCGGAGACAGTATAGTGGTTTGGGAGCGGCACGGCCCCGAACGACCGCAATGGGCTCGTTGCGACTGGGAACGGTAAGCTTTCAACTATCGGTTCAGTACACTGGCAAAAATGTATATTGTCATCGTCGGTGCCGGCGATATCGGGTCGCCGTTGCTTGAGATTGCGACAGCGGGGGGGAACGAGGTCGTCGTCATCGAACGCGACAAGGAGCGGGCGGAACGTGCGTCGAGACAGTACGACTGTCTCGTCATTCACGACGATGCGACGTCAAAGGACACGCTGGAGGACGCCGGGGCGGACCGTGCTGACGCGCTCATCTCGACAACCGATCAGGACGCGACCAACATCATGGTCTGTCTGCTGGCACAGGAACTGGAAGTGCCGGACATCGTCTCAGTCGTCCACAATCCTGAGCACATGAACGTGTTCCGCCAGATCGGCGTCAACACGATGCAGAACCCACAGCGGCTCATCGCCGAGTATCTCTATCGGGCCGTCAAGCGGCCGTCTATCGTTGACTTCATGCGCATTGGCGATCACGCGGAAGTATTCGAGATAACGGTCACGCCAGGTGCTCCGATTGCTGGCAAGACGCTACAGGAAGCCAATTCGGAGAGCCTCATCGGCGGCCAGACGCTTATCGTAGCTATCGAGCGTAATGGCGATGGTGACCCAATAACGCCCCGCGGCGATACGCGTATCGAGGCAGACGACCTCCTCACGGTCTACTCGGGAGAGGGTGCGACGCCGGAGGTGACCGATATCTTCGGTCACTCCGAGGACCACAACTGATATGCCGCGACGGAACAGCGGGCTGTTCCCGACGGACCTGAAAACAATCGCCCGCGATATCGGGTCCCTCCTGCTGATGGAGGCCGGGCTGATGACGATTACGGCCGTGATTGCGCTGGGCTTTCGGGAGTTCTACGCCGCGTTCGGGTTCTTTACTGCGGCTGGGATAACAGCCGCTGTCGGCGGCATCGCAAACCGCGGGTTCACCGATGCCCCGGCCCCAGAGATGAAACACGGCATGGTCATCGCCGCCGGCGGGTGGCTGCTGGTTGCTACGTTCGGCTCGTTGCCGTTCCTGTTGACCGCGTGGTTCACGCCCCCTGCGGTCATGGATACGTTCGTTCCGGTCGGGACGGACACGAGTACGTGGGAGCCGATCAAAGTCGGCGGAACGACGACGCTCTCCAGCCTGGCGTACTTCCGGAACCCGCTCCATGCCTTCTTCGAGAGCATGAGCGGGTGGACCGGGAGCGGCCTGACGATGGCGATTCACGAGCCCTCGCTCCCGCGCGCAGTCCAGTGGTGGCGGTCGTTCATCCAGTACGTCGGCGGCGTCGGCGTCATTGTCCTGACCGTGTCTATCCTGTCACGGCCTGGCAGCGGCAGTTACGCGCTCTACCAGAGTGAGGCCCGCGAGGAGAAGATCCACCCGAGCGTCGTCTCCACCGTCCGAACGGTCTGGAAACTCGTCGCCGGCTACACGGTTCTCTCGTTCGCGCTGCTGTTCGGTGCTATCCTCGCCAGCGACAGCGAGTACGCGGAGTCGCTGCCGCTGTGGGAGGCCGCTTGGCAGGCGCTCAATCACGCCATGACTGGGCTCACGACCGGTGGGTTCTCGGTCACGGACAACTCGATTGCGACGTATAACTCGCCGCTCGTCGAGACCGTGCTGTTGCCGATTATGATTCTCGGTGCGATTGCGTTCCCGGTCCATTATGTTGTCCTGCACGACAGGCAGATTCGCGAACTAGTATCGGACCTGCAGACCCGCTGGCTGTTCATTCTGCTCGCGCTCGGCGTCTTCGGCCTCTCAGTACAAAATGCGTGGTCCGTTCCCGCGACGACTGAGGCGTTTGCCACCCAGTCGTTCCTGCCCTTTTCGGTACCGATGCTTGACGCCGCACAGATCGATGCGGTCCGGGACTCGACGTTCCAGTGGGTCAGCGCACTCAGCTGTACTGGCTTCCAGTCGGCACCGATCGGTCGCTGGCTCGCCGGCGGCAAGGTGCTTGTGGCCGGCGCGATGGTACTTGGCGGCGCCGCGGGGTCCACTGTCGGGGGCATCAAAATCATCCGGGGGTACACCATCGTTCGCGGCATCATCTGGCAGTTCTCGCGGGTGTTCCTCCCGACAAACGCGGTGATTACGGCCCGCATCGGCGACCGGACGCTGGACCGTGAATCGATGGAGCGGGAGTTCAGCGAAGCGGCCATCGTGACACTGCTGTGGCTCATCATTCTCGTCACCAGCAGCGTCGTCCTCACCAACGTCGCGGGACCGGGGTTCGGCTACGCCGATGCCCTGTTTGAAGTCGCCAGCGCGCAAGGGAACGTCGGCCTTTCCTCGGGCATCACCGGGCCGTCGATGTCCCCACTCGCGGAGGGGATGTTCGTGTTGAACATGTGGGTCGGCCGGCTGGAGATTATCCCGATACTCGTGTTCATCCGCGCCGGACTGTACGGGCTAGACCCGTAAGCCGTCAAACGTCCCTTTAGTCCACCTCTCACTCTTCGTCAGGGTACACTTCGCCAAGAAACATCCAGCGGACTTTCGTGCCACCTTCGGGTCTAGTCTCCTCTTTGACGTGGTAGAGATACGGTCCGTGTGGGCAGTCATCTCATTCTTCAGCACAGTAGTCCACTTCACTACCTCGGTGTAGCCGTCGCGTTTGGTCGCGCGAAGGATTTCCTCATTGGGGTCCGGCTCCACCGATGAGGCTGTCTCATCGTGGAATTGCAACAGCTCCTGCGCATGGATGACCGTATTGTGGAGTTCATCAGGCGTCAACTGTGGCAGTTCCGCTGTCACTTTATCCGGGACCCCCTCAGTTAGTGTCGGTTCGTTTTAGGACTGGACATACTGACATCTCCATGTGGGAGATACATAACTGAACTGGCAGCTACAGATAGCGACGGAACGAGTCTCCCGGACTCACTCGTTCCAGAACGCTCCGGTAAATATCACGAACACTGGAATGATCTCTAATCGGCCGATCCACATCAAGAAGATCATCAGCAGTTTGCTGGTCTCCGGGAAGAGTTCATAGGTCCCGAACGGCCCCAGAAACCCGAACCCGGGACCGATGTTCCCGATGGTCGCCAAGCTTGCGCTGATGGCTTCGAAGACAGTCAGCTCAAGCCCGACACGGCCGGCATCGAGGAGGAGAAACACCGTCGCGATACCGAACGTGAGCAGGTACAGCAGCGTGAACCCGTATATCGCGTTGATAACGTCCTCGTCAATGACCTGCCCGCCGAGCCGAACTGGTTTGACGGCGCTGGGATGGGCTGTCGTGAACAGTTGGCGTCGGATGCTCTTGAGCACGACGAGCCATCGGACGATTTTGACGCCGCCACCGGTTGACCCCGCGGAGCCGCCGATGAACATCGCGAACAACAGGACTCCCTGTGCGGTGTTGCCCCACTGGGCGAAGTCGCTCGTCGCGTACCCGGTCGAGTTCAGCAACGAGGCGACCTGAAACGTGGCTTGCCGGAGCGAGTTCTCCAGTGCCCCCTGTGTAATGCCTCCGAGTTCAAGCGGCGGCGCGGACCCGGTAAAGAGCAGACCCCAGAGGATGACGGCCACGCCGGCGTTTGCACCGAGGTACGCCTGCAGTTCACGGTCCTGGAGGAAGGCGGCGTACTCGTCCTGCAACAGGAGGTAAAACAGCGCGAAGTTCATCCCGGCGATGAGCATGAACGGAATGACGGCCCACTGGACGGCCGGTGAGAAGTAGGCGATGCTCTCAGCCTGTGGGGAGAAGCCGCCGGTCGGCAGGGTCGTGAACGCGTGGGCAACGGCGTTGTAGGCGTCCATATTCGGTGCATAGCCTGTGTAATGGAGGCCAAGCAGAATGAGGATATACAGCACGGTAAAGCCCAGATAGAACAGCCAGAGGAGTCGGGCAGTCTCGGCTATCTTCGGCGTCAGTTTCTGCAGTTCGGGGCCTGGTGCCTCCGATTCGATCAACTGTGCCCCGTTGACGGCTGCCTCTGGAAGAATGGCGACCATCAGAACAATAATACCCATCCCGCCGAGCCACTGGGTGAGCTGTCGCCACATCAGCAGCGCGTGGGAGTGGCGAGCAAACGATATTTCATTGGTGACGGTCGCGCCAGTGGTCGTAAACCCGGACATCGACTCGAACAGTGCGTTCACAGGCTCACCGAGCGCTGATTCGGTCCCGTACCCGGCGATAACGTAAGGGACTGCACCGATAACTGCGACAGCCCCCCACGAGAGCCCGACGAACAGCAGCGCTTCGCGTGGCCCGAGTTCGTGACTGTCGCTGACCTGCTCCAGCGCTACGCCCAGCGTGATGGCGATTGCGATAGAGATCAGGAAGACAACAGTATCTTCTCCGTACAGCAACCCGATCCCAAGCGGGACCAGCATTGCGACGGCGAGATACTTGCTTACAGTGCCGGTCAGAGCGACACTCTGTCGCCAGTCGACGCGAACCGACATCACTGATCACCGACCATTAAGTGACGCTCACACCCCCGATATGAAAAAGCCTCGCGTTCCAGTAGCGCCGTTTCCGGCGAATCTACCCGTGCACAGTGTCGGTTCGATGCGGTCGCTGTTCCGTTCTGGCAGCGCACCGAATGCGTATGCAGTCGCGTCGTCCGATGTGAGTTTTGCCGTAGAAACTGCTGGAGACGCTGAAATGGCGATTCAGGCGTGACCCTGTTCCTTCGCCCCCTCGCGGATTTTCTTCGACCGCTTGCGGACGCGTGAGACGTACCGTTCGATTTTCTCTGGTTTCTCACCGTAGAACGACGCGGCCCAGTGGACATCGACGCCGTCCTGTGTGAGGAAGTAGGCGACAAGCGTATCGCGGCCCGCTTGGATGACCGTCGGCGGGACACCGCGCTCGCCGGTCCCAGCTTCTTGGAAGCCGTTCACGTCGAAGTACACATCAGCGTATAGTGTCGCCATCTCGGGGTCATCGAACTCGATGCCCTCGTGGTCTGGGGCCTCGAATCGGTAGCGTGTGTCGCCCTCGTCTGTCGGTCGTTCGGTGATGCGTATGTCGAGGATGTACTCACGATAGGTCGAACAGTCCATCGGTACAGCAGTGGTGTCTGATTGTGGCATGGATAGTTGGGCTGGTGTTATGATTGTCGGCTCGTTCTGGCTGCGAATGCTGCCACCGCGGCGAGTGCGGCAATGGCCAGCGCTATCGGGAGTGACCCGTTCGCGCCGGTCGTCGACTGGTCGTCACCATCCGCGGCCTCGTCATCTGAGGTATCTGCGGCGGCCTCGGTGCCCGCTGACTCGGCGACGGACTCGCTGGCAGGTGAAGATGCTTCGGTCGCGGCGGCTACTGTCTCCGTCGTCGCACTCGCCGAAACCGCGACCGCTGTCGACTCGGTCGCAGGCTCGACCACTCCGCCGCCGTCCGCGTCGACCTGGCTCGACGCGACGGTCACCTCTGTCTCGCCGCCATCGACGCCGGCAAGCTGGACCGTCGCGAGCGTCACATCGCTCGCTCCAGGTTCGATCTGTCCGTCAAGGTCGGCCGCCTCGAGCGTGACTGTCCCGCCGTCTGAACTAATGACAGGGTCAGTCGTGAGGCCGAGGCGGTCGGGGTAGCTCGCGTTCTCGAATCGGGCGACAGCGGGGTCATCGACGACGAGTTCGAGTTGGTAGCCGGCCAGTCCGTCCGGTGCGCTGGTGAGGATGACCGGCACAGCCATCGTTTCACCAGCAGCGACGGAGCTGGTCTCGATGTTGATTGCTGGCGTGCTCTGCCCTGCAGCGAGCGCGGGGACTGTCCCCGCGAGGAGGATGAGTGCGACGAGCGCGAGGGGGAGGCGAGCGCTTCGGACGTAGCCGCGTATCGAAAGGTGAGTGTCGTCTGTCATTGTGTTCCTGTATGGAAAGATGAGAGGTACTCGGTCGGGGTCGTCAGTTGACTTCTTCGTAGAGTGCCGTCACGTCCGCGAAGTCGAGTTTACCGTTCTCGTTGAAGTCATACGCGCCGGTGTTCAGCTGGACGCTGTCGGAGTCCATGTTCGAGAACAACACCTGTACGTCCTCGTAGTCGAGACGGCCGTTGCCGTTGAGGTCCTCGAAATGACCGTCGCCGTCGGGATCGGTCGGCGCGGTGTCACCGACGACCGTCTGCGGGCCACCCACAACGATACCGTTTCGGGCTTCTGCCTCGATGGCGTTCCCGTTCTCGTCGTCCATTTGTTCGATGGAGACAGTCAGGTCGGTCGTGCCGCCGCCGTTAGCGCGGACATCGAGCGTTGCGAGTGACGCGTCCATCGCGCCGGACTGGACGTTCGTATTGACATCGGCAACACGGATTGTCGCCGACGAGCCGTCGTCGCTGATCGAACTCTCGGTGAGACCGAGCGCGTCGGGGAAGGAGACACCGGTGATAGACGCGATCTCGGGGTTGGAGACGCTGACGGTGAGTCGAGCGCCGGAGAAGCCAGCAGGGAGCGATGAGGCGGTCAGCGAGACGCTGCCCGTCGATCCACTTCCGACCGCGGCGGAATTGGCGCTGACTGTGACGGTGGGCTGGTAGACATAGAGACCGTCGTTCGGGTACGAGCGCGCAGGGCCACCGAAGCCGTCCTCACAGCAGAGAACGCGACCATCGCGCATCGTATAGACGTTGTCGACGTTCCGGAGCGCGTCGTTTGCGTCTTCCGGCGAATCGGTGAAGTCGGGGCCGGTGATGACTGGTTCGAGCCTCGAAACGTTGTAGTCCGCTTCCAGCACACCGCGGTAGACGACGCCGCCGTCGACGCGGTCGAGTTGGATATCGCCTTCGTCGTCTGCGAGTGCGTCGTTGAACTCCGAGATGCCGAAGTAGATGAAGTCGCCGGGCTGGGAGTCATCCACGGTGTCGACGCCCTCGGCCTTGTTGAACTCGATGGACGCACCGATTTCCTTGGCGGCTGCGCGGGTCTCAAGGAACGGGACGCGACGGAGTTCCTCGTCGACGCCGTCCGGGCCGTTTGCTTCGTACTGTTCGGCCCACTCGACGATTTCCTCGTTCGTGATGTAACTCTGATTGCCGCTTGCGCTCTGGAGGACTGTAAGGTCGGCTTCCCTGACTGCGTCCGACACCGAGACATCCGTTCCGATTTCGTCCACACTGTATTCGGTGTGCTCCGTGATGTAGTCGGCCTGCGTGACGTCGTCGTACTCCGCGATCCACTCAGCAGCCTCGCCGTTCGTGGCGTGACCGAGCTTCATCCATTCGATCTCAAGTGGTGTCTGTGCCGGGGAGTTCCGCCCGTCGGATTCGGCGGCGTTGGCCGCGTCGTTGGTAATCTGTGGCGCGTACAGCGTGCCTGCGATGTCGTCGGTGTTGTCGTACTCCGGAATTGGCTCGTCGGCGACGAACTTGTAGATACCCTTGCTATCGCCGTCCGAACAGCCGTAGACCGTCTTCTGGTCGCCCTGAATATCAGGTGCTTCCCAGGCGGCCCGACCCATGACATAGTACTTCATCGGACTCGGCGTTTCGGCAGCCGGTTCCCGGATGTCGACGAAGTACCCGTAGCGGTACGGGTTCGGGTAGACGTCATCGATGAGCGTCATATCGTTCCCGTCCTCGGTCTGGTCGACCGTGTCCGCACCGAGGTAGTACGCCGCCTTCTCGACACCGGCCTGGGACCAGTAGCCCTGAATGGTGAACTCCTCCGCAATGTCACCGGCCTCAACGTAGTCACCCAGTGCCTCCCCGATTTCCGACGGGTTCGGACGGTTCCAGAACTGACAGCCACCGATTTTGCCGACACCGGTTCCAGACTCCACGATGTCGCCCACTGTGTACGTATATGAGACGCGCGGGTGGCTGTAGTTCTCCTCGGCCGAGATCATCGTTTCCCACGGGCTGAGGTCACCATA
Source organism: Haloarcula sp. H-GB4 (assembly GCF_030848575.1). NCBI lineage: Archaea > Methanobacteriati > Methanobacteriota > Halobacteria > Halobacteriales > Haloarculaceae > Haloarcula > Haloarcula sp. H-GB4. The sequence goes on from NZ_JAVDDX010000001.1 coordinate 1,125,918, forward strand.
GCAGTTGACCCACGTCCCGCCAAGATTGCGGAACGCCTCGGTATTGACGACGTTGAGCGTCATGTCCGAACCGACGTCGGCACTCCACTCGCCGCTCTCGTCCCGGCTTATCGGGACCCGCGAGATGCACCCCGGGTAGTTCTCCCAGTTTGTGAATAGATACCCTTCAGTGCCCTCGTCGTCTGTTGCGACGAACTGGTTGCAGTCTGGATTTTGCCCATAGCCACCACTGCTTCCATTGAGCGCAGTAAGGTCGACACCGTCAGGTGTCTGTGGGACACCGAGGCGTTCCTCGCCGCCCTGAATCTCTTCGCGGCCCTGAATAAGGACCTCGTAGTTACCAGCTTCGGACCGGACCTGACGCTGTTTCTCCTCGGTGTCCGGAATCCCCACCTCGGAGAAATCGTCGTTACTCCCGTCGAACTCGAACTGGAAGCCGCTGAAATAGCCCACCGCGGCCCGTCCGAACGGTTCGGGGTTTTCTCCCTCCGGGTGCTGGAGGCTGTACAGCAGTGACCCGTCCTCAAAGACGAACGGTCCCGTCACCTCCGCGCCGAACGCCGTCGTCGAGAACCGTTTGAGACTACCGGCAACACTCGGTGCCCCGGGTGTGTCTGTCTCTTCGACCTCTTCCCCACTTGCCACGCCGATGACGCTGGCCCCAAGTGCAGCAGCCACCGACTGTGAAAGTACCTGCCGTCGAGTGAAATCGACCATGCGAGTGAGGGGTAGCAGTGATTATTAAAGCAAGTTTATAATATTTGTATGATGTATTCAGAGCGCTCTTATGAGATCAGTTCTCACCGTACTCCTAACCTATAGGACATATCACAAATACTGCTATTTTTACAGAATACGTGCTGACTGACTCCGATAACATCCTCTGATGAATCGATCGGTCATCACCTACTTACCAGTGGGCGAGTCGGATAGTCAACACAGTGCGAACCCGCCCTATGTCACATCACAAGTCGAACGAGCAGTCACCGTGACGCGGTGTTACATCCCCATGTCGGCGGCCGGGTCGGGGACTGGAAGCGTGTTCGGGGACACGCCAAGCAGTTCTGCCGCGTGATCGAGTGCCATATCGAAGCCGTAGTATCGTTCCAGTTCGTCGCCGTCAGCTGTCGGTCGGACCTTCAGCATTGCGTACCCCTCGATATTCTGTGCGACCGCGGCGCTCCCGCCGTTACTCTCGAATATCAGTAGCCGTTCCTCGTCGGTCTCTCGGTAGGTGGCCGTGATACCGTCGGCCGACGCCTCGACGGGGAGTTCGGAATCGGTCATCGGCGGGACTATGAACCGAGGGAATGCGAACCTGACGGTCCGATCGAAATCATAAACGCGAAGCGGACGGACCGCCACGAACGCCCATGGCGAAGTGGCTCCAGAGTGGTCGCCGACGTGATATGTGTGTTCTGCTGGCCGCCGCCGAAGACGGGGAACTCTCCGGCCAGCGGCTAAAGACGCGGCTCGAACGCCGGTACGACACGCGGATCGAACCGAAGAGTTTCTACGGCGCGCTTGATGCGCTGGAGTCGGCTGGGTTCGTCGAACACCGTGAGGACGGCATCGCCGACAAGTACTCCCTGACCGGCGCCGGCGAGCGACGGCTTCGAGCCCAGTTCAAATGGATGCGGGAGGCGCTTGGCGAGGACGGCTGACGCTGCTGCTCGACGGCTCCTGCCGAATTTCGTTTCGCCGGCACTGATTGATGGGATATTCTTTTGTGAGCGGTCCCACAGAACACAGGTATGTCCCTGTCCCGCTCGCTCCTCCTGGCAGGCCTGGACGCCCTCCCGTTTGCGGCGCTCGCCAGCGTCGCAACGTATGTCTTCGCACGCACAGCTATCCAGCCGTCAGCAGTTGTCGGCATGCCCGCCGCAACAGTCGGCGTGGCCGTGCTCCTCGCGCTGGGAACCATCAGCGCGAACCGGTACCGTGCCGACGGAAAATCATTCTACTTCACGCGTGCGGTCGTCGTCGAAGGACTCCTCTCGCTTCCCTAATCGAGAAGCTCGCTGGCAATCGTATTCCGAAGGACCTCGCTGGTGCCTTCGTAAATCTCGTTGAGTTTGGCGTCGCGGTAGAATCGCTCAGCCGGGAAGTCCTTCGTGTAGCCGTAGCCGCCGTGGACCTGAATGCCCTCGTTCGCCACTTCTCGGGACACCTCTGAGGCGTACAGTTTGGCCTGTGCGGCCTCCTTGACGAACGACTCGCCGGCCATCTTCTTATCGGCGGCCTGGTGCATCAGTAGGCGGGCCGCCTGCGTCTTCGTGTCCATGTCGGCGAGTTTGTGCTGGATAGCCTGGAAATCGCTAATTGGCTGGTCGAACTGCTCGCGGTCCTGGGCGTATTTCAGTGCCTCGTCCAGCGCGGCTTGGGCGATGCCGACACCGCGGGCCGCGATAGTGATGCGTCCGCCGTTGAGCGTTTTGAGCGCGTGGACGAACCCACGGCCCTCCTCACCGAGCATACGGTCGGCAGGGATGCGCATCTCGTCGAACCGGAGTTCGGCGGTTGGACAGCCCTTGTCGCCGAGTTTGTGCTCGGTCCCTTCAACGATGAAGCCGTCGTCCTCCTCGGGGCGGACGATGAACGAGGAGATGCCCTTGTTGCCGGCCTCAGGGTCGGTCTTCGCGAACAGGACGACAGTGTCGGCGACGGACCCGTTGGAAATCCAGAGCTTGCCGCCGTTGACCAAATAGGCGTCACCGCCGTCGACCGGTTCGGCGGTGGTGTCCATCGCTGGCACGTCACTGCCCGCGCCCGCTTCGGAGAGGGCGAACGCGCCGATTTCCTCACCCGCTGCCAGCGGCGTAAGGTAGGTCTCTTTCTGGGCCTCGTTGCCGAACTCGTAGATCATGTTACAGGCCAGCGAGATGTGTGCGGCGACGATTGTGCCGAGTCCGCCGCTTCCCCGCGAAATCTCTTCGAGGGCCATGGCGTAGCTGTGATAGTCCAGTTCGGCCCCGCCGTACTGCTCCGGAATCGGCATTCCCATCAGGCCGAGCTCGGCCATTTCGTCGACAAGGTCCCACGGGAATTCGTCAGTTTCGTCAATCTCCGCTGCTCGCGGCTTGACTTCGTCGTCGACGAACTCCGAGACCATGTCCTGTATCTGGCGTTGTTCCTGTGTGGGGCTAAAGTCCATGATAAATCCTAACGCGGGTTGGGTCTTTACTGTTGGCCAACGCGCGGCCCGTTGCCGGGTATCGTACTCGGCCCGCTACTGTCGGCGTTCGTCACCGCCGCTCTGTCAGTCGTAGTCGTAGAAGCCCTGCCCGGATTTTTTCCCGAGGTCGCCGGCCGCGACTTTCCGTTTGAGAAGGTATGCGGGCTTGTAGCGGTCACCCAGCTCTTCATACAGCGTTTCAGAGGCGTCGAGAACCACATCAAGGCCGATGTGGTCGGCCAGTTCGAGTGGCCCCATCGGGACGTTCGTCCCGAGGGTCAGCCCGCGGTCGATGTCAGCCTTGTCGGCGACACCCTCGTCGTACGCACGAATGCCTTCGTTGATCCAGGGCATCAAGACACGGTTCACGACGAAGCCGGGCTTGTCGTCGGCCTCCCACGTCTCTTTGCCGATGTCGTGGGCGAACTCCCGGCCCAGCGTCACTGTCCCGTCGCTGGTTTTCTCACCGACGACGAGTTCGACGCCTTTCATGACCGGTACGGGGTTCATGAAGTGCAGTCCGAGGACCTGTTCCGGTCGCTCAGTGACACTAGCGATTGTCGTAATCGAGAGGGTGCTCGTGTTGCTGGCTAGCACCGTGTCCGGCCCGCAGACTGCGTCGAGGTCCTCGAACACAGACTGCTTGATGTCCATGTTTTCTGTTACGGCCTCGACAACGAGGTCGGCATCCGCAAGGTCGTTCATCTCGGTGGTTCCGGTGATACGGGCTGTTGCCGCTTCCGCCTCCTGTTCTGTCACTGTGTCGCGCGCAACGAGTGTTTCAAAGCTCGACTGAATCTCCTCGAACCCGGCGGCAACCAGTTCTTCCGTCACATCACGCATGACGACATCGTAGCCGGCCGTCGCTGCGACCTGGGCGATGCCATTACCCATCGTTCCAGCCCCGACGACGCCAACGGTGTCGACTGTTTCGAGATGCATACCCGCGTCTTCGTCGGGTGGTTGTGTAAGTCTGCCGACGGTATCGGAGCATCACGGGGCTGAAATTCTACCGAGAGAATCTGTCACAGGCTTAGCGGCAAGCACTGCCCCGCGGCTGAATATTCACTCGAAATGTAGTAAATGTCAGCAAAAAGATACTTATGGTGTGCCGGAGAACCAACTGATGATGAGAAACCCTGCGGGCAGCAGGCTCGGAGAAAGATTCGACTGGTCACTGAATGGCCAGTCTCTGCCCCTACATCTGACAAATGAGTAAGTCACTCGACATCTCGACCACCGAAGCCGAGCAGACAGTCACGGAAGTCATCGACACCATCGTCGCGACGACACCGGACGTCCGCCGCGCTGTTGCCGATTACCGTGGCCAGAGCAACTCCGTCAACCCCACCGGCGACGACCAGCTCGCGGCTGACCTGCGCGCCGACGAACTGTTCGAACAGCGGGTGCTGGGCATCGACGGCGTTGCCTCCTACGCCAGCGAAGAACGTGCAGAGGTGAAAACCACAGACGGCCGTCTCCACGTCGCGATGGACCCCCTCGACGGGTCGAGCAACCTCGAACCCAACAGCGGGATGGGGACAATTTTCGGCGTGTACAGCGAGCAGCCGCCGACTGTCGGTACCAATCTCCTCGCCGCCGGGTTCGTCATCTACGGCCCGATCACCTCGATGGTCGTTGCCCGGAACGGCAGCGTCCGTGAGTATATCCTCGAAGACGGCGACAAGCGGGTCGTCGACGACGAGGTGACGGTCCCTGAAGACCCCACAGTGTTCGGGTTCGGCGGCGGCGTCGACTCCTGGACCGACGAGTTCGAATCCTATGCCGAGGAAGTCCGTCACGAACTGAAACTCCGCTACGGCGGGGCAATGGTCGCGGACATCAATCAGGTACTCACCTACGGTGGCATCTTCTCGTACCCCGCACTAGAGTCACACCCCAAGGGGAAACTTCGGGTCCAGTTCGAGGGACATCCGATGGCCTACATCCTTGAGTCGGCCGGCGGTCGGTCCTCCGACGGCGACCAGTCACTGCTTGAGATAGAACCCGGCGAACTACACGAGCGGACGCCGCTGTATCTCGGGAACGACGACCTGATCGACCGACTCGAAGCGAGCATCGACTGATACGCCCGACTTTGTCATTCAGTAGCCGAGATAGATCGCCAGCGCTTTGAGAACGCCGTACAGCCCGACAGCGACGCCCAAGAGCCCGCCGAGAACGGTTCCGACGATGCCGTCAGGCCACAGCGAGAGCGGGTTCGGAACGCCGATCGAGGGGAGCGCTGGAATCGGGAGGCCACCGCTATCACCAGTCACGTTCCCGACGCGCTGCCCGTCGACCGTCAGCTCGCCGGTCCTGTTTTCCGGAACGGAGCGGGCGAACTCCGTCGTTCGCATCTCGCCAGCAGGGACGGTGACCGTCCGTGTTGTCAGTATCGAGGTGTTGAGCGCAACGATCACGTTGTGGTCGCCGCTCGCAGTGCCTCGGTTTTCCAACTCGACAGTGATAACGGTCGGGTCGCCAGGGCCGAGCGTCGATGGAGCAGCCGTGGTATTCGTGACCACGATATCCGGCTGCCCGGGGTCTTCTATCGGTGGCTCGGTCGTTTCTGGTTCGAACGGCGATGTTTCCGAGTCGGTTGTCGCCGCCTCTGCATCCATGTCTGTCACTATCGTCTGATCGACGCCGACGACAAACGTCGAGAGCCCCGGAGAGTCAGCCCGATAGACGATGTGTGACTCGCTCCGGCCGGCGATGTCAGTCGCCAGCGGCGTCCACCCGTCGTTGTTCCGGTACAGTGCCACGGCATCGGGTTCTGCACCGACCGCCGCCAGCGCGTCACGGTCCACAGTAAATGTAACCGTCGCGTCCTTAGCCTGGGCGGAGCCATGGTCAACGTCGAACTGGCTGACGCCGGTGTGACCAGTTGCAGCAGCGAACGCCGGTCCGGGCCGACGGGAATTGATGGTGAGTGTCGTGGATTCGTTACGCGGAAACGACACGGCAAGCCGCTCCAGCGTGCCGTTCTGACCGGTAACGAGTGCCCCCTGCGGGGGCTGAATTCGCTGTGTCTGGCCAGTCCCGTTCACCGACACGCTCGCTGTCGTTGCGTTCAACTGCCGTACGGTTATGTTCCCATTGGTTCCATTGCCCATCACAGAAACAATTCTGGTTACTGTCGCCGTGTTTCCGAGTGAATCAGCGGCCGTCATCGTGACTTCGTGGCTGCCGGGTGAGGCGAAGGCCACGGTAATGTTCTCGCCGGTCAGAATCGTGTTGCTCCCCACCTGCCACCGGACCGACTCGACGCCCTGGTCGTCTGTTGTCTCCGCCGCCGAGAAGGTCACCGACTCACCGACCGTCGTGTTCTCTGGTCCGGTGACGGTGACGTTCGGTGCGGAGTCGTCATAGACGAACGTCTGCTGTCGGCTAAAGGAGTTCCCGTTTCCGTTCTTATCGGTCACCGACATCAGCAGCAGCGAGTACTCGCCTTCCTCCGGGAACGTGTACGTTCGTGTATACGTGATCGAGTTACTAGTGCGCTCGGTGAACCCCGAGATGTTGAGTGTGTCTATCGACGGGCCACCGACAGAGACTCGGAGCTGCTGTATCGGTTCGTGAATCCCGACAGAGATGCGGGCGGTGGAGCTATTGATACGGCTGACCTCGAACGACTGATACTTCGGAACGACGGAGTCCATCCGGGTGGCAGTAACTGACTCCCGGGGCAGTTCGTTCCCCGCTTGATCTGTGATACTCCCGGTGTCACTGAGACTGACGGTGACGTTATCTGTGTCCAGCTTTTTGTCCAGCAGCAGCGAGACGCGTACTCCGGTCCTGTTTGCTCCGGAAGCGTTGATCGATGCAACTGAGACGTTCTCCACTCGGCCCGCAGTTAGCTCGAAATCCGCTGCCTGAATCGTACCCGTGTCAAGCGATCCGCCGTCGTCGTACAGGGACACCTCGATAGTCGTGGCGTTACCCCGCGTCGCATTGCCCCACTCCGGCGGCTCGGTGTCTTCGGCCGCGGCCGTGCCGGAAGCGACTGCAATAAGCAGCGGGAGCAAAAGGAGTGCGGCGAGAAGCGGGAGCCACCAGCGACGACGCCCGGCCGACGGCGGCGTCTCTCGGGCGTGACCGGTGGCACTCATAGTGCATGAGTAGTCCGGCACCCGATATCAATGGTGCGCCACCATTATGAGACGTGATAATCGCGTGCGCGGTAGCGACTACATCACACGCACCGGAGCATTGAACGCGCCGTTGATAGTCAACCCGTTGGCATCGTGTTTCCCCGGAGTATGTACTCCCTACTCCCTCAGTTTCAGTAGTAAACAGTGTGTATTTAATACGGTGGGTGAAAACGGGATAACAGACCACGTGGGGGCGTGGTTGCGGAGGGTGACGTGTTCACAACAGACCGAACGGTCCCGATAGGGACCATTGACGGGTGGTGTAGCGCCCTGCTCGACGAACTCGCAGCCGTCGAGCGAGAACTATGGCTGGTCGTCGCCGTGACGCTCATCGTCGACGTGTGGTTGACACACGTCGGCCTCCAGCACGGCCTACACGAGGGAAACCCCGTGATGCGGGCCGCGATAGAGACGTTTGGAATTGCTGTTCTCGGCCTGACGAAGATCGGCGTTCTCGGGCTGGCAGGGCTGACCCGCCAGCTACTGAGCGACCAACGTGGCGTCGTTGTGCCGCTCGGGCTGGCGCTCCCGTGGGTGGCGGCCGTCGTGATCAACGCGGCCCTCTTGATTAGCCTGTAGCCGCCCTGGGATTGCGCTGTCCCGGGCTTTACCCGTTCGCTCGCTGGACCACTATCCTGCATGTATCGTGTCGTCATGGACGATTCAGGCGCAGACATTCCGCCTGACCGATAATTCCGTTGTGGGTAGTCGTCATCTGGAAAATCCCATGGACGGCGGTACCCTTTTCCCCACAGTCTGAGATATTGCCCGTATGTCGCCTGAGGTAAACCCGTTTGAGAGTTTACAGGAGCAGATCGACGACGCGTCGGACTATCTCGAATATTCGACCGACGTGCTCGAACGGCTGAAACACCCCGAGCGAGTACTGGAGACGAACCTCTCCGTGGAGATGGACGACGGCTCCGTCGAAGTGTTTCGTGCCTACCGGTCACAGTTCAACGGTGACAGGGGGCCGTACAAGGGCGGGATCCGCTATCATCCACAGGTCACACGCGACGAGGTCAAGGCGCTGTCTGGCTGGATGGTGTACAAGTGCGCTGCGGTAAACATCCCCTACGGCGGCGGCAAAGGCGGTATCGAGATCGACCCGCGCCAGTACTCGGCCAGCGAAATCGAGCGAATAACGCGATCGTTCGCGGAAGAACTCCGGCTAATCATCGGCGAGGACCGGGACATCCCTGCGCCCGATGTCAACACCGGCCAGCGGGAGATGAACTGGATCAAAGACACTTACGAGACGCTGGAAAACACCACTGAGCCCGGCGTCATCACCGGCAAGGCTCCGGAGTCGGGTGGCAGTGCGGGCCGCGTCGAAGCGACCGGGCGCTCCGTGATGCTCACCGCACGCGAAGCGTTCGACTATCTCGGGAAGGACATGACGGATGCGACGGTGGCCGTGCAGGGCTACGGGAACGCTGGCTCCGTGGCAGCGAAACTCATTGAGGACTTGGGCGCGAACATCGTCGCCGTATCGGACTCCTCGGGTGCCGTCTACAACCCCGACGGGCTGGACGCACGCGACGCAAAGGCGTTCAAGAGTGAGACTGGGTCGTTGGCCGGCTACGAGGGGGCGACGGAGGAGTTGACGAACGAAGAGCTGCTGACGATGGACGTGGACCTGCTCGTTCCGGCGGCGCTCGAAAATGCCATCGACGGCGACCTCGCTCGGGATGTACAGGCTGACATCGTCGTGGAAGCGGCGAACGGTCCGCTGACACCGAACGCAGACGACGTGCTCACGGAGCGCGACGTGGCTGTGTTCCCTGACATCCTCGCCAACGCCGGCGGTGTCACGGTGTCGTATTTCGAGTGGGTCCAGAACCGCCAGCGGTTCTACTGGTCCGAAGAGCGGGTCAACGACGAACTGGAGACCATCATCACGAACGCGTTTGACGACCTCGTCGAGACCTACGAGGAGACCGGCGCGCCGAACTTCCGGACGGCAATGTACGTCGTCGCCATCCAGCGTGTCGTCGCTGCGGCCGAGGAAGGCGGCATCTGGCCCTGATCTCGTTCCGGAATCAGTCGCGGCTACCGCGGGTGTTTTGCCGGCGCTTCCCCTACTATGTGTATGGACGTTTACGAGCGGCAGGTTCGCGTCGAAGCCCCGCTAGCAGAAGTCTGGAAATTCCACGCGACAGGCGACGGGCTGGTCGCGCTGACCCCCGACTGGATGAACATCCGCATCGAGGAAGAGCGGGGACCAGATGGTGAGCGGAACCCCGACGAACTGACCGCCGGGTCGGTCGTCGAATCCTCGATCAAGCCCTTTAGCGTGCCGCCGCGCCAGCAGTGGGTCTCGAACATCGTTGCCCGCGAAGAAGGCGAGGACGAAGCGATGTTCCGCGACGTGATGGCGGAAGGGCCGTTTCCCCACTGGGAACATACACACACCTTCCGTGCATTGAGTGACAGAGAAACGCTCGTCCATGACCACGTCGAGTTCGAACTGCCCGGCGGACCGCTCGGCCAGGCGCTCGGTCCCTTCGGCTGTCTCGGAATGGAACCGATGTTCCGGTATCGCCATCAGCAGACGAAGGAACTACTCGAAGGGTAACATGGCCTGCCCGCGACGGCACGGCCCCGACTATGGTATCCGGTGTTTCTTTATCCCTATACCGGATACTGCCACGGGATGAGTAGACGTGTCGTCGCGGGAACTGATGGGGCTGTGCTGTCTCCGCGCCACAACGGAGCAGAATGGATGTGACCGAGCCGCGAATCGACCCGCGAATCGGGCTGGTCGTCGCTGTCCTCGCAGTCAGTACGAGCGCGATTCTCGTCCGCTGGAGCGATGCCGCGGCGTCGGTGGCAGCGTTCTATCGTGTCCTGTTGACGACCGTACTGCTAGCGCCGCTGGCGCTAGGTCGGCACCGGTCGGCGTTCGGGCGCCTCTCTCGACGGGACGTACTGGCGGCGGCGGCGACTGGCGTCGCGCTCGCAGTTCACTTCGCCGCGTGGTTCGAGAGCCTAGCGTGGACGAGCGTCGCGGCGTCGGTCACGCTGGTCCAGTGCCAGCCGCTGTTCGTCGCCGTCGGCGCGTGGGCGCTGCTGGACGAGCGCGTCACGCGCGGCACGACGGCTGGTATTCTGGTCGCTATCGGTGGTATCATCGTGATGTCCGTCGGCGAACTCCTCGGGAGCGGAACCATCGGCCCGCGTCCGCTGTACGGCAACGCACTAGCTCTTATCGGCGGCGTCATGGCTGCCGGCTACGTGCTCGCCGGGCGGTCGCTCCGCCAGCGGTTTCCGCTCATTCCCTACGTAACCGTCGTCTACGGCGTCGCCGCGATATGCCTCCTCGGCTTCGTCGTCGCGTCGGGCCACCCTGTGACCGGCTACCCGCCGCAGGAATGGGCATTGTTTTTCGCGATGGCTGTTGGCCCCGGCGTGTTCGGCCACACCGTCCTCAACTGGGCGCTGGCACACGTCGAATCCAGTATGGTTAGCGTCTCGCTGCTGGGTGAACCAGTCGGGAGCGCGCTGCTGGCGCTGCTGTTGCTTGCGGAGATACCCGGTCCGGCGACCGTTGCTGGCGGGGCCATCGTGCTCGTCGGCATCGGCGTTGTTGCTAGAAGCCGAGCGGTCGGAGCAGCGCCGGCGGACTGAGGTCGTTCCGGGTCGGCCTACGCGTGTTTTTCTACGGCGCCACGGATTTCGGCGGCGGCGAAGTCGTGGTCCGGGCGGATATTGACGAAATCGAGGAACTCCTCCGCGGCCAGCAACTCAGACGTATCGTAGTGGAGTGCGGCGGCGGAGACGGCGGCCGGTGCACCGATAAGCGGCTCCAGTGCGCCCAGCGCACAGGCCACGTCATAAGCGCGAGCGTCCCTGATAGCTGCCTCGCGGACGCTCGTGGCGTCGATGAAGTACAGGTCGTCATGGGCCACGAGCACGTTCTCACAGCGGAAATCGCCGTGGGCTAGACCGTCCTTGTGCATCCGGTGGAGGAAGTCAAACACTGTTGGGCTGTGTCGCTCGACGGTTTCTGGCGGGGGGGCATCCAGCGGCTCGAAGTCGGGGATATACTCCAGCACCAGTACCCCCATCCCGTCGTACTCGAAAGCCTCGATGGGTTCGGGAGCGTTAACCCCTATCTCCCGCATCCGCTGAGTCGCCGCTAGTTCGTGTTCCGCCATCTCGTAAGGCGTCCCGAAGTGCTCGAAAAAGCCCTCGGTGCCCGACGAGAACGCGCCGATGTTGCGGCCAGCAGTCAGCAGCGTGTGGACCAGCGAGTTCTGCCCCGTGATGACTTTCACGAACCACTGGTCGTTGACGACCAGCGGGGTCGAGAGCCAGTTGTCTGCCTCCAGAAACGCCACGTGGGCCGCGGGCTCGTCGTACCGCTCTATTACAGCCCGTACCACGCCTTCGAGTTGCTCCCAAGGGACCGTCCCACGGAGGAGTCGCCGGAACGCCATTCCCTATAGGGAACGCCGTGGGCGGTCAAATGGCTTGTGTCTGTCCCCGTGTGGTATTTAATAACACAATACATAGGCCCGGTATGGAGTTCGACGTTCCCAGCGAACACCGGATGATACGGGATTCGGTCCGCAAGTTCTGTGAAAACGAGATCCAGCCGATAGCGCAGGACATCGAGGACGAGCACCGGTTTCCAGCAGAGATATTCGAGGCACTCGGCGAACTGGACGTGATGGGGGTGCCGATCAGCGAGGAGTGGGGCGGGCTGGGCGGCGATACGCTGATGTACGCGCTCGTCGCCGAGGAACTCGGTCGCGTTTCCGGAAGCATCGGCCTCTCGTACGTGGCCCATACCTCGCTCGGGAGTAAGCCGATAGAGCTGTTCGGCACGGACGCCCAGAAAGAGCGCTGGCTCACACCGCTCGCCTCCGGCGAGCAACTCGGCGGCTGGGCGCTCACAGAGCCGGGCAGCGGGAGCGACGCCAGCGACATGGACACCGTGGCCGAGCGGGACGGCGACGAGTATGTGATCAATGGCACCAAACAGTTCATCACGAACGCGTCTGTCGCCGGGTCAGTGCTGGTCAAGGCTGTCACTGATCCCGAGGCCGGCTACGACGGTATCTCGACGTTCATCGTCGCCCCGGAGGACGACGGCTGGGAGGTGACGACCGAGTGGGAGAAGATGGGGCTGAACGCTTCGCCGACCTGTGAACTCCAGTTCGACGACTGCCGGATTCCCACGGACCGACTGCTTGGCGAGGAAGGTGACGGCTGGGAACAGACCCTGAAGACGCTCAACGGTGGACGCATCTCAATCGCCGCACTTTCGACTGGGCTCGCACAGGGGGCGTTCGAGGCCGCGAAGTCTTACGCCACCGAGCGCGAGCAGTTCGACCGTCCCATCTCAAAGTTCGACGCCGTCCGGGACAAGGTCGTCGAGATGGACCGTAAGGTCGAGCGCGCCCGCCTGCTGACTCACAAGGCGGCGACAATGTACGACCAAGGGGAGGACGTGACCCGGCTCTCGTCACTGGCGAAGCTCGACGCCAGCGAAATCTGTCGCGAGGTCGCTGAAGACGCCGTTCAGGTGCTTGGGGGCTACGGATACACGACGGATTTTGCCCCACAACGGTTCTACCGGGACGCGAAGCTCATGGAAATCGGCGAGGGAACAAGCGAGATACAGCGAATGGTGCTCGGCCGGGAACTGGGGTTGTGATACGCCGTACGGCAGTCACACGTCGGCGGGACTTTCTGGGACAATAGTAACAGGTACGTCGGCGGCGTCGATGACGGCGACTGCGGCGTCGCCCTCCCGAAGTCTGCCGGCCAGCCCCTTCGGCTCGTGGCCCATGACGATGTGATGGACATCCACGTCAGCCGCGAGTTCGAGCAGTTCGTTGCCGATCCGCGTGCCCGAGCGCATCGCAGAGCGGCCGACGTGTTCGATAGCGACCGTCGCCACGACGGTGGCGTCGCGGAACCGGTCACGCATCTCGTCCCGGAGTTGCATGGCTGTGCCATCAGCGGTGTTCTCGTCGACGAGGTGGACGACGTACAGTTCCTCCTCAAGCCCGTCAGCGAGTCGAACCGCCGTGTCAATGACTGCTGGAGAGACCGAATCGTTGGCGATAGCCACAAGAATGGTCATACAGGAGACAGGGCCTTCGTGTTCTAATCACTTTCTGCCAGACCAACAGGTTTGCTCACTCGGTTGCCTTCAGGTTATGGACGGCGTCGACGTACTCGACGACCTCGGCCGTCGGCTGGATGGCCGAGAGAATCGCATCGGCGTCCTTGTACGCCATCGGCGCTTCGTCCCGGACACCTTCGATGACGGACTCCGAGTAGATGCCGTCCATCGCTTCGGCGAACTCGTCCATATCGACCTCGCTGTGAGCCCGCCGGCGACTCATCACGCGGCCCGCGCCGTGTGGTGCTGTCTGGTGGTACTCGTCGTTGCCCTTCCCGCGTGCGATAATCGACCCGTCAGCCATGTTGAACGGAACCAGCAACCGCTGTCCGTCGCGGGCGGGGGTTGCCCCCTTGCGGATGGTCAGGTCGCGGAAGTCGATGTAGTTGTGAATCGACTGGAAGCGGTCAACAGGGTCGACTCCCAGCGCGTCACAGACGGCGTCGCTCATCAGTTCGCGGTTCCAGCGGGCGTACTGCTGGGCGAACAGCATGTCGACGAGGTAGCCGTGGGCCTCGCGGCCTTCAAGCCAGTCAAGGTCCGTGTTGCGGTCCTCGTCGTCGCTGCTGTGGATGGCATCCTGTACCTGTCCCAGCGCGTCGAAGGCGTTCTCGATTTCCTTGCCGTCCAGTTCGCGGCGGAGGCGGTCCTTCCGGATATAGGACTCGCCCATGCCGCCAGTGACCCAGGCGTAGAGGTCGCGGGATTCGACTGTATCAGGGTTGAACTTCAGGTACTCGACGTACTCCTCGGGAATCTGGTCGCGGATCTCGCCGATTGTTCGGCGGTCCGTCGCCGTCGACTGCCAGTACTCGGCGACAGACTTCCCGAGGTAGCGGGACCCGCTGTGGATGACCAGCCAGTAGTCATCCGACTCACGGGCCTGGCCGAACTCGACGAAGTGGTTCCCGCCGCCCAGCGTCCCCGCGCTCTTGATGATGTACCCCATCCCCTGGCGCTGATCCGCCAGCACGCGGTCACACAACGACTCGAAGTAGTCCTCACCGTAGCCGTCGAATTCGAACTCGACGGGGTCGATGTGCTCGCCGAACCGCTCGGCGTAGGCCGCGTCGAACTGCTCAAAGATGCGGTTCGCCCGCTCAAACGGGAACTCCTCGACGAAGTGGACCGCATCGTCGTAGTCGTGGACATTCCGCCCCATCGGGACCGCCTCGCGGACGCGGCGCTCGCGCTCGGCGTCCTCCAGCGGGAGTTCCGGCCCGAGGTTCGTCGCGGCCATCCCACACCCCACGTCGACGCCAACGATGTTCGGTACAACGCGCTCGCTCAGCGGCATCGTGAAGCCGATGGGAGCACCAGCCCCCCAGTGCGTGTCAGGCATGATTCGGACCGGCTCGGTGAACGCCGGATGGTCGATGAGTGTCTCGATCTGCTCCCGACACCCGCTCTCGACGAGCGATTCGTCGTCGACCATCACCCGTGCTGTGGTGTGTTCGCCCGTCAGTTCGAGTACCATTGGTGTCGTACCGTAGTTGCATGGAGGGTTTGAACCTCACGGTGGCCCGTGGGTGGCTCTCATCCCGGCGAAAGCTCCTAAAAACCCACAGCCGAACAGGGTCCGAGACACGCAGCCACTGAAATGTGCCTTCTCAGCCGCTGAGATGGGTTTTCACTCTGTGGGAACACCCTCTCCCTTATATGTCACCGCGGTGCGGAACTCCATATGTGAGGTGACACAGATGTCCTATCAAGCGGCGAACCCCCTGGCAGACGACTTCGAACTCGAGCTCGGCGGGGCTTGGACCGCGTACTGGCTAGCGTTCCTGCGTGTCGTAACCGGCTGGTGGTTCTTCCACTCAGGCGTAACGAAGCTCATCGAAGACGGACTGGCCTACAGCTACGGGCCGATGTATCTCAAGCAGATGACTGGCACGGCACTCGGTCCGATCCCCGTGCTGATGGGCGAACACCTGGGCTGGCTCATTCAGGCGATGGTCCCGCTCGGAGAGACGCTCATCGGGCTCGGACTGATGGTCGGCGCACTGGTCCGACTCGCCTCCGTGTTCGGGGTCTTCTTCATGTCCCTGTTCTGGATCGGCAACGCGGAGTTCGGCCATGGGCTGGTCAACAGCGACTTCATGGGCATACTACTGTTCGTGACGATGATCGTGCTGGCCACCGGTCGCTACTACGGCCTCGACGCGATCATCGAGAAGACCAAACTGGTCAAACGACACCCGAAACTCAGGTACCTGCTCGGTTAAGGAAGTGACCACCAATGCAACAACACACCACCGTCATCGACAAAGCGGCGATGGCACTCAGCGGCGGACTGATGCTGCTGGGCGTCGTCGTCCTCGGCATCGTGGAGATACTGGCGGGTAAGCCCTACAGCGCGGCACCGCTGACGAACGACGCGGGCGAGATCATCGCGACCCCGATGATCGATCCGACGCTCCGGACCGGGCTGGTCTTGGCCGGCCTCTTGGTCCTGGCCCTGTACGGGGTCTACAGGCTCGTCGCCCCAATGAAGGACGAGGCGGCCACGACGCAGCAAGAAATCACGGCAGACTGAGCAGTTCTCGTTTTCGCTGTTGTAACCCGACGTGTCGAGCCTGTCTACAGAAGTGATAGTGGGTGCCGCTCCACCCCACCGATTCCCCACTAACAATGTATTTACTGTGGCCATATTAATCAGGTGGGGTAGTTTCTAATTCTGATAGAGCCCACCACAACGCTCATTTCTGTGGTGGTAGTGATAGCTATATGCCTTCGCTGGTGGTTCACTACGCTTTTGTTGGGTTACTCGCTGCAACGCTGCTGGGTGCTGCCTTCGATAAGCGGTCGCTGCTCCTGTCGATACTCGTCGTCACGTTCCCCGATGTAGACGCGTTCCTCGGCCTCTACTGGCAGGCCGGCCACCGGGCTGCGACGACGAATCTCGTCATCCCGGCAGTGCTGGCGCTCCTCATTGGAGTCGACCTGTACGTGCGTGAGGAATCGTATATCAAGGGCCGCTGGGGGGCGTACGGTGTTCGAGTCAGCTGGTTCTGTGTCGTGGTGTATGTGGTAGGGCACGTCCTGCTGGACCTGATTACGGGCGGTGCGAACCTCTTCTGGCCACTGTACGACCAGTTCTATCAGCTCAACGGCCACCTAGAGCTGTCGAGCCAGCGTGGGATTGTCCAGACGTTCATCGAGCTGCCTGAGCCGCCCGCTCAGACGTCCGGCGGCACTGGTACGGGCGGGGCAAGCGGCGGCTCGACCACGCAGTCGATGGGTAACTCCAACGAGGTGCAAATGAGTACCGGCATCGACCCCAATCCAGGCCAGTCGGAACCTGAGGCCGTCGACCGCGTGTTCCCAATCGCCCGGAGCGGCTGGGAACTGGTCGTCCTCGTCGTCGGGACGCTCGCCACCGCTGCTCGTCTTCGCATCGGCCACGACCTCCCGGACGAGTGATGGACCGCCGGTCGGCACTGCGGACCGTTCGCTTTCGAGTCCTTCATATACGCCGTGGCCAACCGGGGAAGCATGGGCTTCGAGGTACGCCGACGACTCAGTGTCGCCGACACGGTGACGTTGTTCAACGCCGTCGTCGGGTTCGTTGCCGGAGCCATCGCCTTCACTGACCCGCATCTGGCCGCTCGGCTCATTCTGCTGGCGGTTATCGCCGACGCTATCGACGGAATCGTCGCCCGGAACGGCGATAGCTCGGCGGTCGGCCCGCTGCTTGACTCTGTGACTGACGTGGTCTCCTTTGGCGCGACACCGAGCCTCTTCCTGTACGTACTGTTGACAGAGGCGTACGGCGGTATCGAATCCGCCCATCCTGCCGTGTTCGTCGGCCTCGCGTTGCTCGCCTCTGCGTACGTCGTGTGCTCCATCGTCAGAACAGCGTTCTACTCGACGTATTTCGATGCACCTGACGAGCGGCCGGGAATGCCGAACACGCTCGGGAGTATCATCATCGCAACGGCGTATTTGAGCGGCATCACGAATCCGCTCGTCTTGAGTGTCGGCGCGCTCGCCCTCTCGCTGGCGATGATTGCACCCTTCGACTACCCCAAGCCGGGGCCGAAACACGCCATTCCGATGGGTGTTGTGCAAGCGGTCGCCGTCGTCGCGCCAACGGCGTTATTCCGTGCTGGACCGCGAGTGATGCTTGTCATCGCTTTGCTGTTTTTCGCGCTCAGCCCGTGGTTCTATCTCGGAGACTGAGCTACCTGCAACAGAAGCCGTTCGTTTTCCGTCATACTCGCCACACCACCATCTTCCGCACTATGTCTGGTGGTTTAAAGTCTGTTAACCGCATACACGTGGAGTACGGAGCTCAACAGTAGGAATGGACTTCCAGTTCTCTTGGTACCTGTATATCCCGCTTCTATCCGCTGTAGTTTCGCTTCTCATCGCTGGCGTTGGCGTGCATTACCGCGAGTGCACGGGTTCTCGCTCGCTCGCTTTTTTGATGCTTGCAATCGCATGGTGGTCAGTAATCTCTCTGATTGAACTCGGGTCGACTGACCTTGCAACCAAGCGCCTTGCACTCAAGCTCATGTATCCGGCAATTGGCGTCGTTCCTGTCGTGTGGCTCCTGTTTGCCATCCAGTACACGGGCCAGACCCGCCTTCCGACTCGCAAGGTACTGGGAGGCATACTCCTTGGGCCTGCCCTGATGGTTCTGCTCGCATGGACGAACCAATACCACGGGCTGTTCTGGTCCTCGATGGAGCTGACGTTTCAGGGATCACTTGTCGTTCTGGCGACAGAGCGAGGGCCCGCGTTCTGGGTATGGACCGCCTACGCGTATGTCGTGATGGCTGTCGGGACCGGTCTCATGTTGAAGTTGGCGCTGTTCTCAGGACGTGTCTACCGTAGCCAGGCCATCGGACTCAGCTTAGCAGCACTCCTCCCGTGGACGGGGAACATTCTCTATCTGACTGGCGTTTCAAGCGTGTTTGACCTGACCAAGATAGGATTCGTATTCAGTGGGGTCCTTCTGGGGGGTGCTATTTTTCGCCGGCAATTGCTGCAAGTCATTCCTGCAGCCCGAGAGATTGCCCGAGATGAGATCGTCGCCTCAATGGCGGAGGCCGTCATCGTCGTCGACGAACAGGGGACCATAGTCGATCTCAATCCACAGGCAAAAGACATTATGAGCGCCTCACGCTCGGAATGTATTGGCCAACCTCTCAAGGATTTGCTCCCCAGTCTGGCAGCTCTCCGTGACGCACCAACCGACGACCCCCCGGACCGAGCCGAACTTACCATCTCTGTAGATGGCGAAGACCGAGCATACGAAGTCCGGTTGACGCCGCTATACCGTGGCTACGGTACAGTCACCGGACAGCTACTCACACTCACTGACGTAACCGAGCGCAAAGAGCGCGAACAGCGCATTGATCGCCAGCGCCAGCGACTGGAGGTCGTCAACCGTGTCCTTCGTCACGACATCCGTAACGATATGCAGGTTATTCTGGGGACCGCTGAGAACCTTCTCATGTCACAGCAAGACCAGCCACAAGTGAAGCGAATCAAACGGAAAGGCGAGGACATTATTACATTAAGCGAGAAGGCCCGCGATCTTGAACGGTTTGTCGGGAACGGGACAGCCGAAACGACGACTGTTGATATCAGTGCTGTCATTGCAGACGTAGTTGCTGACCTCGAACAAACGTATCCAGACGCGGAATTTCACGTCGAGCGACCCGAAACGGCGGCGGTGTCCGCTATTGATTTGGTTGACTCCGCGCTGCGAAACGTTCTGGAAAACGCGGCCGAACACAATGATCAGGCGGTCCCGGAGGTAGCGGTGACGGTTAGGAGGGACACTGATGGACACGGGGACGTCATAATCGAGATTGCCGACAACGGTCCTGGGCTCCCTGACCGGGAACAGGAGGTGATCGAAACGGGGACAGAAACGGCACTCAAGCACAGCAGTGGACTGGGTCTCTGGATCGCCTACTGGACGATCACCAACTCCGGGGGAGCGATCACGTTTACCGAGAATACGCCACGGGGCTCGGTCATCACGATTCGCCTGCCACCTGCTTCAGCAGCACAGCCGCAGCCGTGATGCCTGCTATTGCCGGCACCTGTCATTGGTACCCTGAAATATGCAAGGGACAATCGGGTGGCAAACACATTCTCTGTGCGCCCACCTCAGAAGTAGTCACAGACGGTAGACAGCCAACGGATTGCCTTTCTGGCTCTTGTACGCTGTCAGCAGGTGTGAATCTCAACAGCGCCGATTCAGTAGACGCCGAATCACTCAGACCGCATCCTCGATAAACGACGCCATACTGTCATTGAACGCCTCAGCTTGTTCGACCATCGCTAAGTGGGCGGCATCGGGGACAAACGATACCTCCCCGTGAGGTGTCTCACGGGCCAGCGTCTCGTGATACGCACGCGGGGTCAGTTTGTCGTGCTCGCCACAGATGGCCAGCACAGGGACATCAATCTCGCCGAGTCTGTCGCGCACATCGAACTCGTGACAGGTCATGAAATCGCGCCGGGTCACGGCCTGCCCGACCGCCGCCATCTGCTCGCGGGAGCGGGCGAGGGCCTCGTGATCCGTGTCGTGGAACAGGCGGTCCCGTTCGTGTAAGAACTCGACAGCACGGTCCCAGTCGGTTGCAAGCCACTCCTGCAGTCCTTCGAACACCGGGAGTTCAGGGCCAGTTCCAAGTAGAACCACCGCTTCGGGCATCCAGTCTCGCTCAAGTACGACCCACTGGGCAACGGCCCCGCCCAGTGAATTACCGATCAGCACGTCCGCATCTGTCTCCCGCCCCACAGCGACCACATCGTCCGCGTAGGCGTCGAGTGTCGTGGTGCCGGCCTCGCTATCGACGTCATCGGAGTCTCCATGGCCTGACAAGTCCAGCGCGACGGCAGGATGGGTCGGTCCGGACGGGGCGTACTGGCGGCCCCACACGCGGTGTGTCGCCCCGCTGCCGTGGACATACAGCGCTGTTGGTCCGGTGGCAGTAGACTGCGTCTGTCTGTACGCTGTGACTCGCCCGTTGTGACTGACCCGTTCCATGCGACACCGTTCGGAAGCGGTGTGGATAAAACGTTGGCGCGCTCAAAGAGAGTGTGAACCGCATTCAAGCAACTCCACTTATTTTTCCGCCGTATGGCGTATTTTGGCGATGGGTTTATATACTTGTATCGCTTACTTTGAGTTAGCATGACTTCAGAACAGCAGTTGTTCGACGAGACGCCCCTCCGCCGATTCGAGTACGACGACAGTGTCGTGTTCGCGGCGGACGTGGGACCTGCCGCCGATGCGAGTGTCGATGTGGTCGACGGGACCGTCATCGTCGTCGCTGACGGCCACCAGTACGAACAAGAAATCCCCGCTGGCGACGCACGAGCGTTTATCAACCACGGGGTTCTCACTATCGAACTGTCAGAGAGCGAGGGAGATTACTGATGAGACTCACTGTTAAACCACTCAAACAGAAAGACGCCGGCCGAGGCCTCGCGGCTATCGACCGCGCCGCGATGGACGAACTCGAACTCGAGAACGGCGACTACATCGTTCTCGAAGGGAAACAGGACAGCCGCGCAGTCGCCCGGGTCTGGCCCGGTTACCCCGAAGACGAGGGGAAAGGCATCGTTCGTATCGACGGGCAACTTCGACAGGAGGCCAACGTCGGTATCGATGACCCGGTCAATATCGAAAAGGCCGATGTCAACCCCGCGACCTCGGTCACCGTCGCGCTGCCCCAGAACCTCCGGGTTCGGGGCAACGTCGGGCCGATGATTCGCAACAACCTCAGCGGCCAGGCCGTCACGCAAGGGCAGACAGTTCCGGTGAGCTTCGGCCTCGGACCGCTTTCCTCGATGTCCGGCCAGAAGATTCCGCTGAAGATCGCCGAGACAGAACCCTCCGGCACGGTCGTCGTGACTGACTCCACAGACATCCAGGTCAGCGAGATGCCCGCCGAACAGGTCCACAGCGGCGAGGGCGCACCCGAAGCTCGCGACACGCCTGACGTGACCTACGAGGACATCGGCGGCCTCGACCGCGAGCTTGAACAGGTCCGTGAGATGATCGAGCTGCCGATGCGCCACCCCGAACTGTTCCAGCAGCTCGGTATCGAGCCGCCGAAAGGCGTTCTCCTGCACGGCCCGCCCGGCACTGGCAAGACACTGATGGCGAAGGCCGTCGCCAACGAGATCGACGCGTACTTCACCACGATCTCCGGGCCGGAGATCATGTCGAAGTACTACGGCGAAAGCGAGGAGCAACTCCGCGAAGTCTTCGACGAGGCGTCGGAGAACTCCCCCGCGATCGTCTTCATTGACGAAATTGACTCTATCGCCCCGAAGCGCGGCGAGACGCAGGGCGACGTGGAACGCCGCGTCGTCGCCCAGCTGCTCAGCCTGATGGACGGGCTTGAAGAGCGTGGGCAGGTCATCGTCATCGGCGCGACGAACCGCGTCGACGCCATCGACCCGGCGCTGCGCCGTGGTGGCCGCTTTGACCGCGAGATCGAGATCGGTGTCCCAGACAAGGAGGGCCGCAAGGAGATCCTGCAGGTCCACACCCGCGGGATGCCCCTCTCCGAGGCGATCAACATCGAGAACTACGCCGAGAACACCCACGGCTTCGTCGGCGCTGACCTCGCCTCTCTCACGAAAGAAGGGGCGATGAACGCACTCCGCCGTATCCGCCCCGAACTCGACCTCGAATCCGACGAGATCGACGCCGAGGTGCTTGAACGCCTGGAAATCAGCGACAAGGACTTCCGCGAGGCGATGAAGGGCATCGAGCCCTCCGCGCTCCGGGAGGTCTTCGTCGAAGTCCCGGATGTCACCTGGGACTCTGTCGGCGGACTCGAAGGCACCAAGGAACGGCTCCGGGAGACCATCCAGTGGCCCCTAGAGTACGAAGACGTATTCGAGTCGATGGACCTCGAAGCCGCAAAGGGCGTGCTGATGTACGGCCCACCCGGCACTGGGAAGACGCTGCTGGCGAAGGCCGTCGCCAACGAGGCCCAGTCCAACTTTATCTCTGTGAAGGGACCGGAACTCCTGAACAAGTTCGTGGGCGAGTCCGAGAAGGGCGTCCGCGAAGTGTTCAGTAAGGCCCGCGAGAACGCCCCGACTGTGGTGTTCTTCGACGAGATCGACTCCATTGCTGGCGAACGTGGCGGCGGCACGACCGACTCCGGCGTCGGCGAACGCGTCGTCTCCCAGCTCCTGACGGAACTGGACGGCATCGAGGAGATGGAGAACGTCGTGGTCGTCGCGACCACGAACCGGCCGGACCTCATCGACGATGCACTCCTGCGCCCCGGGCGGCTCGACAGGCACGTTCACGTGCCCGTCCCGGACGAGGAAGCCCGGCGCGCCATCTTCCAGGTCCACACCCGTAGCAAGCCGCTGGCAGACGGCGTCGACCTCGACGAACTGGCCAGCCGAACGGACGGCTACGTCGGCGCAGACATCGAAGCGGTCGCCCGCGAGGCATCGATGGCCGCGACCCGGGAGTTCATCAACAGCGTGGACCCCGAGGAGATCGGCGACAGTGTCAGCAACGTCCGCGTGACGATGGACCACTTCGAGCATGCGCTCTCCGAAGTCGGCCCCAGCGTCACCGAGGAGACCCGCGAGCGCTACGACGAGATCGAACAGCGCTTCGACCGGGCAGAACCCGGCGTCACCGACGAAAGCACGGCCAGCCGAACCTTCCAGTAGCGACGGTCGGCACACCACCGCTGATTTTTCCGCACTGTAGGCACGTTTCCTGCTGCGTTATTGATCGTCAGCCCTGTCAAGCGTGATTTCGCGACATTCGTAGGCTTCCTTGGTCGCACCGGACCCGCCGACAGTGACTGGTCCATCGTCGGTCTCGATGGTGAGTGACCGTTCAGCCGGGTTCTTGCTCGATGCGGGATAGACGAGACTCTGCCGGGCGTTTATCACCGGTCCAGATATCGTCGTTTCAGTACGGTCCGGAGTCGAGAGTACCCGAGCGCGGGCAGTGATCGGTGTTCCTGCCCGTAGCGCCAGCGCCGCCATGAGCACTGCGAACTGAAACGCGGAAAAGGTCCGCGGGAACGCACATACGTCGGCGACATAGCGTTCCGTCCCCATCAGCCAGTGACTACCGAGAAACATCGTGAATTCGTCGTGTGCGAGATTCCTGTTGTCGAATTCAGTCGCCTGATAGTCTGCTATCGAATCAGTCAGCATATCGGAATGACCAGTGAGTCCACGCTGGGTATCGGCGGTGACGAGCAGTGGGGTGATGCCGCTCTCGATTGTCCTGACCGCCGTTGCGATATCCTCGTATGCGGGCGTCGGTCCTGTCTCATCGCCATGGACCAGTAGCAACACCAGCACATCCCGCTTGATAGCGGCGCTGAGTTGCGGCACAAACTCTGAGAGAGACAATTTCGGGACCGCAATCGTGAGGCTCCCCTCGGCACTGTCGATAAGCGATTGTATTGCATCGATGACTGCCGACTGGGTCCGATGGATTTCCAGCCCCGGTTGTGCCATCATCAGAGGATACACTGCCACGTGTATAAATCGTCCCCTGAATTGGGCGCTACCGTCGCTGAGACAGGGAACTGTCATCAATAGATATGGTCGTGGTGTAACTTCTTTATGCGTGTGTCTCCTCGAAAAGGTGATGAAGTCACAGCCCACCGTCCTGTTCGTCCGTAGTCCGAGCCAGGACAGGGCCGCGATTTCGATGCTCCGGGACAGTGGTCTCACCGTCCACGAGTTCGACGGTGTTCGTGATCTTGAGTGTGCGCTTGGCGACTACGACACTGACTGCGTCGTCACGAACTGCGAAGTCACGAATCCGGACGGAACACAGTATCTCGGTGGGCTGACGGTTATCGACCGACTGCGGGAAAGCCATCCCGAACTCCCAGTCGTCCTCTTTGCTGAGGTGACAAACGGGGACATCGCCCGTGAAGCCTACAGCCGCGACGTGTTTGGCTACGTTCCGGGCACAGTGGGCGACGCCAACCAGCGGCTTCTGGCGCAAGTCGACGCGGCCGTCGCGTCCAGTCCGGCCCGTCAGCGGGCGAATAAGCGAAAACAGCTCAATGAGGCCGTCCGGCTGGTCAATCAGGCGCTCGTCCGCTCACAGTCGCGGATGGATATCGAACACGACGTCACGGCGGTTCTGGCGGGCACAGCCAGATACAGCGAGGCCTGTACGGTGACCTGTCAGCACGACAGGCCGGTCGTTCGAGCGCTGGGGTCACAGCGTGACCGTGTTTCTATCACCGCGCCGGAGCCATTGCGCCGCGCCGAGTCGGAAGACCGACTGGTCGTTGCAGACATTGACCCAGCAACGTTCGCGGATGACGCGGACGCACTGGAGACGGACTGTGCCCGAGTTCTCGCTGTCCCACTGGTGTACGATGGGGTGTCGTACGGCGTCCTCGGAGTATACGCCGACCGTGTCGATATCTTCGACACAGAAGAACAAGATACGTTCCGGGAGGTCGGCCACAATATCGCGCTGGCTATCGATGCAAGCCAGACGAAAGACGCGCTCCAGCAGCGGACGACGGAACTGGAACGACAGAAAGAGCGACTCCGAGAGCTCGCACGGATCATCTCACACGAACTCCGGAATCCCCTTCAGGCAGCGATGGGGCGGGTCGAACTGCTAGCCGCTGAACACGCCGCCGAGGAGTTTGATGCTATCCAGCGAAGCCACACCCGTATTTCGTTTCTTATCGATGACCTCATGGAAATCGCCCGACAGGGCAGTCGACAGTACACCGTCGAGCCAGTCACGCTCTCCAACGTGATGGCGGACGCCTGGACGACGGTCGACACCGCTGGGTCGACCATCGAAATCGACTGTACCGAGACGATACTGGCCGATAGCAACCGACTGCGTCAGCTTGCGGAAAACTTCTTCCGGCTTGCCACGGAGCAGGGCGATACCGGGAAGATAACAATCACAGACACGGCCACTGGGTTCGCCCTCGAGCACGACGGCCCCCCGCTGGAGGCGGGTAATGAGGGACCGTTTGAACTCTACTACGCCACCAGTGACGAAGGGGTCGGGCTCCACCTCGCCGTGATCCGGGAAATCGCCCACGGCCACGGATGGGAAATCGCCCTTTCCAACGAACCGACTGGACAGGTCCGTCTGCACGTTACCGGCGTCGAGCAGCCGTCAGCGAAAACTACGTAGCTACCCCGTCTCGCCGTACGTGACTCGAAACCGTATTTTGGGTCCAGTCCGGAGTTATGGTATGGATCTTCAGGCTCGGTATCGCGTGCCAGCACTCACTGGCCTATTGACGATCGTGTCGCTCGCGCTCGTGTTCGGGGCTGTGCTCGGGGCGATTCCCCAGTCGGCTCTCCCCGCTGCGCCCGCGAGCATTCTCGGGGCGATCCCCCACGCCAACGCCGTGGTCAGCGCCCTCGCTATCGGAACAATCGTTGGCGGTATCCGAGCGATACGCCGCGGCAACGTCGCCCGACACCGGAAGCTGATGCTCTCCTCGTTTGGCCTGTTCGCCCTGTTTCTCGTGCTGTACCTCTATCGGATAACGCTCGAAGGACCGACGGACTTCACCGGCCCGTCAGTCGTCGAGACCTACTTCTACCTGCCGTTTCTCGCCGTCCACATCCTGCTTGCCATCATCGCCATCCCAGCGGTGTACTACGTCTTGCTCTTGGCCTACACGTACCCCGTTTCAGAACTGCCGTCAACGAACCACCCGCGTGCCGGGAAAATGGCCGCAAGCCTGTGGCTGATCTCCTTCTCGATGGGAATCATCGTGTACGCGATGCTGTATCTGGTCTGGTAAGCTTACTCGCGATCCGCTCGAAGCAGGCCGAACCACAACATATCGCGCCACCCGCCGTCGAGAAACCACTCCGCCCGGTGTGTTCCTTCGTGAATCCCAGCCGTTCGATCACCGCGACAGAGCGGTCGTTTCCGCCCACAATCTTTGCCGACCACTTCCGGAGCGCCCGCTGGTCGAAGCCATACTGGACCAGCCTGCCCGCCGCCTCAGTGGCGTACCCCTCGCCCCAGGCGTCCGGGTCGAGCCAGTAGGCCAGTTCGGCTGTGCCCCGCTCCGTGTCGTGGTCCGTCATGGCGACGAGTCCGACCGGCTCGGTCCGGTCCTCGACTGGACCGGGATTCCCAGCCGGGTCGATACAGATCAGTAGATGGACCGAGTCTTCGTCGGACAGAGTCTCCTCGTAATAGGTCTCCATCTGGTCGGTAGTCGGCGGGCGGGCATATGTCCCCAGCCCCCAGACCTGCTCCTCGTGAAAGACGTGCTGTATCCAGTCGAGATCGTCTCGTTCCGGGGACCGGAGGGCGGTTCGGTCGGTCGCGAGGAAGGACGGTCCTGGCATGGACGATGCCTCGCTCGGACTGGGCAAAAATGTAGTGCTGTGCAGCACCGACGACGCTAGTCGTCAGCCGGCCTCGACTGCGTCCCGATATCCGGGCGGGCAACGTCACGGTCCGTCGCCTCGCCCTCGATATCGTAAGGATACTCGCCGGTGACACAGCCGAGACAGAGGTCAGTCCGGCTCTTGTCCAGCGTCTCCGCGATGGCGTCGATAGAGAGGTACGATAGCGAGTCCGCCTCGATTTCCTCGCGGATCTCGTCGACAGACTGGTTCCCGGCGATGAGTTCATCGCGGGAGGCCATGTCGATTCCCATGTAACACGGGGCAACAATTGGCGGTGCGCCGATGCGGACGTGGACCTCCTCGGCACCGGCGTCTTTCAGCAACTTGATCAGCTGCGTCGAGGTGGTCCCGCGGACGATAGAGTCGTCGATGATGGTGACGCTTTTGCCCTCGATTGTTGACTTGATGGGGTTGAGCTTCAGCCGAACGGCCCGCTCGCGTTCGTCTTGGGTCGGCATGATGAACGTGCGGCCGACGTAGCGATTTTTCATCAGCCCTTCAGCGAACTCGATGTCCGAGCCGTCGTCCTGTGCGGCCTCGGCGTACCCGGAGGCGAACGCACGCCCGGAGTCTGGCACCGGCAACACCACGTCTGATTCGACGCCGGACTCCTCCCAGAGTTTCCGACCAAGCTCGCGCCGGACCTCGTAGACGAGATTTTCGTCGATGGTCGAGTCCGGTCGCGCGAAGTAGACGTGCTCGAAGAAACAATTGGCCGTGTTCTCTGGTTCGACGAGCTGATAGGTATCGTAGCCGGTTCCGTCGGCGTGCAGGACGACGAGTTCACCGGGCTTGACGTCACGGATCAGCTCGCCGTCAAGCGTGTCGATAGCTGCTGATTCGGAAGCAAGGACGTAGCCGTCCTCGAGTTCGCCGATACACAGCGGTCGGTTCCCTTGCGGGTCGCGCACGCCGAGGACTGTCTCGTCGTGCATGATGGTCAGAGAGTACGACCCGTGGATGCGGTTCATCGTCCGCTTGACAGCCCGAACCAGATCCTCCTCGAGAAGATTACGCGCAAGGTCGTGGGCGATGACCTCGGTGTCGCCGTCGGACGTGAAGGCGTGACCAAGGTCGGCCAGTTCGTCGCCGATTTCGTCAGCGTTGACGAGGTTCCCGTTGTGGGACAGTCCCAGCGACCCCGACTTGAACGAGACGGAGAACGGCTGGGCACAGCAGGCGTTGACGCTTCCGGCCGTCGGGTATCGGACGTGACCGATACCGTTGGAGCCGTTGAGCGCCTCCAGATCGCCGGGGTCGAATGCGTCACCGACGAGTCCCATTTCGACGTGGCTGTACTGCTGGAACCCGTCGTGGGTGACGATACCCGCTGATTCCTGGCCGCGATGCTGGAGCGCGTACAAGGAGTAGTAAAGCGGTCGGGCGGCGTCACGGTCCTCCAAAGAGATGCCAACAACGCCGCACTTCTCGTGCATTTGTGTTGAGTGTGTTATTCGCCTGCTTTCGACTGCCACTCGTAGTCACGCCGCTTGGCCGACTTGCCGAAACCGCACGACGAGCAGACCTTCTTTTTCGTGTGATACGACTTTTCACCACACCGTCGGCACTTCGTGTGCGTCGTGGTGTTTTTCTTGCCCTGACTCGGAGTTCCTGCGCCAGTCATGGAGTAATTGAGACGACGTTATCGCCGCGTATAATCGTTGTGTCTTCATCCTCAACGACGAGGTTCATGTGTTGGTCGTAGCCGGTGAGTTCCCCCTCGAACAGCTCGCCACCCTTCAGCTGTACGGTGACTGTCTCACCGAGGGACGCTTCGAGTACATCCAGCGGTCGTCCACTCATGTACGGTTTGGATAGTGATGGCCGCTTAAACGTACCGTTTGTCTGATGGCGCGCAAGACCGTTCCGCTATCTTACACGTCGACGCTAAACGGCGCTCGCTCGGCCGCTCGGACGGCGAAGCCAGCTAGTAGGTCCGCGAGCGCGTCGAGATCGTCCGGGTCGATAACTTCGACCGGCGTGTGCATGTAGCGGTTCGGGAGGCCGACGTTGACCGATGGAATCCCACCGCGGGAAGTGTAGAAGGCGTCCGCGTCGGTCCCGGTCCGGATACCGGTCGCCTGCAACTGAATGTCGATGTCCTCGGCGTCGCTCGTCTCGCGAAGGGCGTCGACAGCGACCGGATGGTTCGCGCTCCCGCGAGCAACGACCGGTCCCCCGCCGAGTTCCACACCCGTCGCGGCTTTGCCAGGCGAGCCCGGTGAGTCCGTTGCGTGTGTTACGTCCGCCGCGATGGCGACATCCGGCGCGAGGTCGAACCCAACCATCTTCGCACCTTGCACGCCGACCTCTTCCTGCACTGTCGAGACAGCGTACACCGTCGCGTCCGCGTCTGACTCTGCCGCGCGGCGGAGGCCCTCTGCGGCCGCCCAGATGCCGATACGGTTGTCCATCGCCCGTGCAGCGAGGCGGCCGTTCTCCAGTTCACTCAGCGTCTGGACGAACGTCACCGGGTCGCCGCGGTCGACAAGCGATTCTACCTCGTCGCCGTCCTCAGCCCCGACGTCGACGTGCTGTTCAGCGATCTCCGGCACGGAGTCGTCGTCCGAGTCCCGGAGGTGAATCGCGGTCTGTCCCACGACACCCGAGACGGGACCGTCGGCCGTGTGAATGGTGACGTGTTGTCCGCGCGAGACGGTCTTGTCAGAGCCGCCGATACGGCCCAGTTTGATGAACCCGTCGTCCGTGAAGTCCCGAACGATGAATCCAATTTCGTCGCCGTGGCCGGCGAGTGCAACAGTCGTGTCGCCGCCCTCGACCTTTGCGACAGCGTTCCCGTAGTCGTCCGTTCGGACCTCGTCGGCGAACTCGCTGACGTAGTCGAGCCACACGCGCTGGCTGTCGGCCTCGTATCCAGACGGGCCGGGCGTTGTCAGCAGCGATTCAAGGAACTCTCGTCGTCGTGTGTCCATACACGAGATAATTGCCCCGTGGTCATGAAAACAACGGAGGGCATACGGTCTGGGACATCTCAGCGTGGCCATGGTACCGCCACGGCTAAGAGTCGCGGCGCTGAACTGTCACTATGGCAGAATTCACCCTCCTCGAACTGCATCTCGACGGCGCGGAGTTCACTGCGAACGCCCCGTTCAGCGCTGCCGACGATGACGACGAATCGGAGCGCAAATCGCGGTGGTCGCGGTCCCGGACAGACGAATCGAGCGACGAAACAGACGCAGAAGACGGCGGTGACCTCAGCGTCGGTCGCCTCGTGCTCGCGGTGCTCGGTGTCGTCACAGTTGTCGCGCTCGTTCTACGCCTGTACTTCGGTGGGTCCGAAGGCGCTGACGACAGCGATGTCGACCTGTAGCGGATAGGTCCTGCTTCCGAACCGGATGCGGGGAGTCGTTTTCACAGGGAGAAGGCCTATTTTCTCCCGCCACATTTCAGACGTATGGGATTATACCACAGCGTTCAGGCTGTCGCCGGCGCGACCGGCGACGGCCCCATCGACTGGAGTGCTGTCGCAGACGCCGCGAAGGGCGCCACGGACACGGGAGACCTCACCGTCGAGACGCCCGAACGCGACGGCTACGCGACCGACGTTCGGGACGCACGAGATCGCGTCCGGGAGGTCGGCGAACTCGCCTTTGATTTGCCCGAAACCGTCGAAATCCAGAACCGACATCACTGGATCGACGCCAACGTCGCCACGTTCAGCCGTGTGATGGAGCCGATAGAACAGCAGGCCGAGTATATGCCCGGCATCGCCCGCGTCGTCAACACCGGGTCGATGGCCGTTGCGCTGTCGTTTCTCGGGAACAACGTTCTGGGCCAGTACGACCCCGTCTTGCTCGCGGACAACGACGCCCACGCGCTGTACTTCGTGCGCCCCAACATCAACCGGGTCGCCAGCCAGCTGAACGTCGAGCGGGACCGCTTCCGCCGCTGGATCGCCTTCCACGAAGTCACGCACGCGGCAGAGTTCGGTGCGGCCCCGTGGCTGTCTGACCACCTCGAAACGGCGATGGAGGACGCCATCGACAACCTCACCGACGGCAACATCGACCGGACAACACTTGGCGAACTCGATACGACGATGACCGCCGTCGAGGGGTACGCGGAGCTGCTGATGGACCGTGCCTTCGATGACGAGTACGACGACCTGCGGCGGAAAGTCGACGAGCGCCGACAGGGACGTGGCCCCATCGCGTCGCTCATGCGCCGACTGCTCGGACTCGGGATGAAACGGCAACAGTACGAACGCGGGAAAGCGTTCTTCGACACGGTCGCAGACGCCCGCGGCGTTGCCGCGGCCGGGCGTGTCTGGGACTCTCCGGACACACTACCAACTGAAGACGAGATAGAGACGCCGACGCTGTGGATCGACCGCGTCGATCCCTGAAATCGCTACAGCACGCCCCGTGGCCGCACGGAACGGTTATTTCTCCGGTTCTTCTACAGGTCCTTCTATTTTCGCGACATCGAGGAGGATTTCGCTGTTCGATTCGTCGACAGCGACAACCGTCCCGGCGACGACGAGCTTCGAGATCGGCGTCGGGCCGAGAATGACGGCCTGTCCCTCGCTGAAGCCCTGCACCGAACTCTGGAGGTGGAACCGGGCGCGACACTTCTCAGGGTCGTGAACGTTGGTGAAGTTGATTTCCTCGACGGTGACGTCGACCCGATCGTAGTCGTGGGCAACGACGACGCTCTCGGCCTCGTCTATCTGCTGGCGGTCGATTGCGTCGAACGCCTCAGATGTCGGCTTGTACCCACCCGTTGGGCCGGGAATTCCTTCGACAAGTCCCAGCGAGGTCAGACTCTGCATCTGGTTCCGTACCGTTCCTGGATTCCGGTCGATCTCCTCCGCGATTGTCTCGCCGGTAACTGCCTCACCGGTCTGTTGATACCTGTTTACCAGCGTCGTAAGCATCGTTCGCTGGCTGTTGTTCAGATCGATGCTAACCATACCGGAGTGTATCGGGAGCGGCTACTTATCCCATTGGGTTCACTCATTCACCGCCAGTCGCTCTCACGGAGATGGCTACTCCATGTATCCCAGTTGTTTCAGGCGGTCTTCGACGGCGTCGCCCTCATCGCTTCCGAGAGCGTCATCGATACCGAGCGGTTCACGCTCGCCGACGGCGGGGTCCTCAGAGAACACCGGGAGCACTTCGCCGCGCATATCAGTTGGGATAGCACAGCCATGGGCGGCCAGCACCGTCGGCGCGATATCGAGGATGCTGATTCTGTCGAGTTCGCCCTGTGGCTCGAAGTCCGGGCCGCTGGCGGCGAAGATTCCATAGGGTGTATTCTCGGCCGCCCAGCGGTCGGGGCCGCTCTGGATGGTCCCGCCGCCGATGCCGTCGTTGACGTGGACGCCCGGGCGCTGGTCGACGACCACGTCGGGGCCCGCGTCAACGTAGGGGCCGTTGTACACGTCTTCGCCCCTGTACACGTCAGTGAACAGCGACCCGTGCTCGTCTTCAACCTCGCGGAGGTCGGCCATCAGCGACTCGCGGACCAATTCCACGTCGAAGCGAGGGTTGATGTACACCGGTCCCTGCCCGCTGGCGACGACCTTTGTCTGCTCTAAGTCGACGGCTTCGAGCTTCCGGTCCCGTTTGACGCCGTCGCGCTGCGGGACGAGTTGCTGGATGGACTCGGGGACGACGCGGGCAAGCGTGTCCACCAGTCCGGCCCGCTTTGCGACCGCAAGCAGGTTCTCACGGTCGAGTCCGATTCGTGTGAGGACGGCGTCGACGCTCGTATCCCGGACCTGATAGCCGTTCTCGGCCAGCCATTCGTTGATGTAGAACTCCGTCTGGGTCGCGTCACAGCCGTGGTCGGACATCAGGACGAGGTTCAGGTCCTCGCGGTCGTCGAGCCGACCGACCCACTCGTCGACCAGTTTCCACGCGCGCAGACTGGGCTCGTCGTCCCAGAAGAAGTGATGCAGGACGTTGAGATAGAACAGCGTGACGTGGACGAAATCGAGGTCCCGCTCGTCCATGAGTGTCGTCGCCACCTCGAAGCGCTTCTCTAGCAGGTCCAGAATGGCCTCGACCTCCGCGCCGCGTTCGTCATTCGAGGACAGCAGCGGATCCGGGTGGACGCTGTAATCGAAGCGGGACTCTAGCTCCTCGGCCAGTCCCGGCGGCGAGGTGTAGCCGGAACTGATCGAGCGGTACTCCCCCTCAACGGCGTCTGGGCCGCCGGCAACCACGAGGTCGTCGATGTCCCGCGGGGGGTACATCGTCGGCATGTTGACGACGCCGGCCGACTGCCCATCGTCGTTGAGGTAGTCCCACAGCTCGGCGGTGTGGTAGTCGCCGCCGTTCATCACGTTGATCTCGCCCGCGGCGAGGTCGACGTTCTCGAACCAGAAGACGCCGAACCCGCCGGGGTCCTTACCCGAGGAGTAACACTTCCAGTTCGGGAACGTGACTGGCGGCAGACAGCTCTGCGTCCCCGCCCAGGTGCCGGTGTCCCGCAGCGCGGCCAGGTTCGGGAGCTCGCCGGCCTCGATCCACGGGTCGAGCAGTTCCCAGCTCGCGCCGTCGAGTCCGACGACGAGGGTCTTCGTCATGTTGAGACGGAGACAGGGGAGTCACTAGTCCCTTTCGCACCCCGTCCGATGGGGTTGCACAATGTCCGCTCGGCTGAGACTGACAACGCGTCACTTTTGAGCGCGCCGCCGGAACAGTTGGTATGAGCAACCGGTCGGACATCGCACCGGACACCGTCTCGGTCGAGTTGACCGAGGACGGCGTCGTCGTGGAGTACCTCGACGGCCGCCAGGCGTTCTATCACGGCGTCCCAACGGCGGTCGAAGGGAGTATCCAGACTTCGCCGGGCAAAGACACACACGTCCTGATAACCGACAAAACGGAGACATCAGGTATCCTCGTGTACGTCAACGACCTCCGGACACATGACGATATTCTCGAAGAGACAGGCGTCGGGCGGGTCATCCTCGACGACGGCGAGGAGGACGAACTGTTCCCGGGCGTCACGGTCCGGGACAATCAGATGCGGACGGCAGTTGAGGTGGACTACGACGTGACGAACGGCCGGGTGTTCGTCTTCGAGGAGGACGAACTCGGCGAGCGGAGCTTCGAAATCGTCGAGGGGTGAGCCCTGCAGTGGGGCAGGCGCGACTGCGGGGCGAGGACCGTTACTGGATGTAGGACGGGTCTTCGTCGTCGCAGTTCTCCTCGTGCTGGCGCGCGTCGCTCTGGTCGTCGAACATCAGGCCACACGTCTCGCACTTGTACCACGTGACCTCGTCTCTCTCGGTTTGGACAACCATATCAGAGACTCGAATTGCCGCCCGTATATTATTTTCCCGCAACACAACGGGAACCCTCAAGGGAGTCGGATTGCAAGAAGGCGGCATGAGCGGGTCCACTGAGGCCGGTGTCGAACTCACCGTTGAGGGTGCGAACAAGCGCGACGCCGGGCGCGGTATCGCACGACTGCCGGAGTCCGCACGGACTGAGCTGGGCGTGTTGAGCGGGTCGCCCGTCATCATCGACGGGGATGACATGACTGTCGTGAAGGTCTGGCCGGCTGACGACGACGGCTCGTTCGTCCGTATCGATTCGGACACCCGGGCGAACGCCGGTGTCAACATCGGTGACACGGTCACAGTGACAAGCGGGTCGGTCTCAGAGGCTACCGAAATTGCCGTCCAGCCGGTCGAACCGATGCCGGGCAGCGAGGACTACGAGAGTCTGGTCCGGAAGCGTCTCGTCGACCAAATTATTCAGGCTGACGAGCGGACCCACATCGATGGATTGGGGACCTTCCTCGTCCGCAAAACGTCTCCGTCGGGGCCAGTCCGGGTTACCGACGCGACGGCGGTGACCGTGCTGCCAGGGCTCGACGGCGGCAGCGATGCGGGCCAGTCGTCACCCGAGGAGGGAACAACAGCGAACACGCCGACCGCCGAAACGGAGTCCGGGGTGAGCTACGAGGACATCGGCGGCCTCGACGAGGAACTGGACCGTATCCGCGAGATGATCGAGATGCCTCTCTCGGAGCCCGAAGAGTTCCGCCGTCTGGGTATCGACCCACCGAGCGGCGTGTTGCTCCACGGCCCGCCCGGGACAGGGAAAACCCTCATCGCCCGTGCCGTCGCCAACGAAGTCGACGCCTACTTCGACACCATCTCCGGCCCCGAAATCGTCTCGAAGTATAAGGGCGAAAGCGAGGAACGACTCCGGGAGGCCTTCGAGAAAGCCGAGGCGAACGCGCCGGCCATCCTCTTCGTCGACGAAATCGACTCCATCGCTGGCTCTCGGGACGAGGACGCGGACATGGAGAACCGCGTTGTCGCCCAGTTGCTCACGCTGATGGACGGCCTCGAAGACCGAGGTCGCGTCGTCGTCATCGGGGCGACGAACCGCGTCGACGCCATCGACCCGGCACTGCGCCGTGGCGGCCGCTTCGACCGCGAAATCGAAATCGGCGTTCCCGGTGAGCACGGCCGCCGCGAGATTATGGATGTCCACACGCGGGACATGCCGCTGCACGACGACGTGGATCTTGACCGCATCGCCGCCCAGACTCACGGCTTCGTCGGGGCTGACCTCGCGTCGCTGACCACCGAGGCCGCGATGGCCGCACTCCGGGCCGACCGCGACAACGGCGATGTCCATCAGGACGACTTCGAAACCGCGCTTGCCACTGTCGACCCCAGCGCGATGCGGGAGTACGTCGCCGAGTCGCCAACGGCGACCTTCGACGACGTGGGCGGGCTGGCCGAGGTCAAGCAGACGCTGACTGAGACCATCGAATGGCCGCTGTCGTACGGTGAACTGTTCACCGCAACGAACACCGACCCGCCGAGCGGTATTCTACTCTATGGCCCTCCGGGAACCGGCAAAACCTTGCTCGCTCGGGCCGTCGCCGGTGAGAGCGACGTGAACTTCATCCACGTCGCGGGCCCCGAAATCATGGACCGCTACGTCGGCGAGAGCGAGGAAGCGGTCCGGGAACTGTTCGAGCGTGCCCGCCAGACCGCACCGAGCATCATCTTCCTCGACGAGATCGACGCCATCGCCAGCCACCGCGGTCAGGGCAACGAGGTCACCGAGCGCGTCGTCTCCCAGCTACTCGCCGAACTGGACGGCATCACCGAGAACCCCAATCTGGTCGTCTTGGCCGCGACCAACCGCCGGGACATGATTGACGATGCGCTACTGCGACCGGGTCGCCTCGAACAGCACGTCGAGGTCCCGAACCCCGACCGTGACGCCCGCGAAGAGATTCTTTCCGTCCACACCGCCGGGAAGCCGCTCGCTGCTGACACCGATATCGAGGACCTTGCTGAAGAGACCGACGGCTTCTCGGGCGCAGAACTGGAGGCCGTCGTCCGCGAAGCATCGATGCTGGCTATCCGGGAGGTCGCGTCCGCCTACGGACCTGAAGAAGCCACCGAGAACGCTGAGGAAGTGGAGATCACGCCAGAACACTTCGGCGAGGCGCTGGAGCGGGAGCGCACGCGGTAGCTCGGTGGACGTAGGGTATCCATCTTGGTTGTACTATCTGCTGAGCGAGAGCATTCTGTCGATAGTATCCGAAAGGCGAGGAGAGGCGAAAGGGTCGACTCCGGGAGAGGAGTGAAAAGGCTGTCCGGACAGCCTTGGCGGACGAGCGACGCCGAGTGGCCGAGCAGCGAGACGGGCGTTAGCGCCGGCATCGACGTGAAAAGCGCCTTGCCGGCAGATACTCGTAGCGAGTGCACACGCAAAAAAGGCCCGGTGTCAGGCCCGCCTACGTGTCGCCATCGGACGACGACGAATTCGGTTCGTCGGTGGGTTCCTTCTGAGGGCCGTCACCGCCGCCGTCACCGTCTTCTGTGGCTGATTCAGACGTGCCACGTCGGCCCAGCAGCGGGAGCGACCGACGGCGGAGGAGTCGGCGGCCGCCGACAACTGGGACGGCGAGGACGACAAGCCACGGCGCGAGGCTCGCGACGGTCACCAGCAGCCCACGGGTGAACACGTACACGTCGGTCACTGACGAGAGGAACGCAGCGACAAGCGACCGCTCGTGGTACGGCACTTGCTGAGCCGACGGCTCCGGGGCCGGTTCATGAATCTCGACACGCAGCGTCGAATAGGCGACCCGCTGTTCGAGCGAGCGCTTCTGTGCTTCGAGGCGTTCGATATCGCTCTGGACCGACGACAGTTGTTCCTCGATACGGAGCAGTTCCTCCGTGCTGTTGGCCTGTTCGTAGAAGGTCCGCAGGCGGTCGCGGCGCTCCCGGAGGTTAGTCAGCCGTGCTTCGAGGTCGACGAGCTTGTCGGTCACGTCTTTTGTCGTTGTCTCCTCGGAGCGGACCGTCCCCTGCTCGGCCACCATCGACTGCGTCGGTTCGTACTCCTCGCTTGGCACTCTGACGACGATGTAGCCGGTGTACCACGTCTCGCCGTCGTCACGGTGGAGTTCGCGGTTCGAGTCGCTAACATATCCGCCGGACGTGCGAGCGCGGGCGGCGATTGCGTCGGCTGTCGTGGAGTAGTTCTCCACTTCGACCACCATCCGCCCGTTGCGGATGATGGCCCGGTCAGCCGCCGCGTCGCCGGCCTGGATGTTCTCGCTATCACCCACATTTGCGCCCGAATCAGCCGCTTCGGGTTGGCTCGACCCGCCGTCGCCGCTGGACATCTGTGCGCCGTCACCGCCGCCCTGTGCCTCGCCCGCATCGCCGCTCCCACCCATGCCGGTACAGCCGGCAAGGAGGAGGAGACCGACAACAGCGAGGACCCTGACTCGAGAAGCCATACGGCACGTACTCGTTCTGAGAGCAGTATAACGACAGCGAACGCTCAAAAACCGCTTTTTGTCAAATAGCGACTGCAGTTACGGCCAGTCCGTCCGGCGGTCAGCAAGCGCCGGGAACTCATCGCGGATCTGTTCGACGCGCGTAGGGTCGAGGGTCGCGGTCACCAGCGCCGGGTGGTCGTCGGCGCTGGCGAGCGTCGTCCCCCACGGGTCGTACACCGTCGACCGACCCAGCAGTTCCGCGTCCTCGAACTGTCCGACGCCGTTCACCGCGGCGACGTACAGTTGGTTCTCGACGGCGCGGGCACGACCGAACAGTTTCCAGTGCTCGACGCGCGGATACGGCCACGCACTGGGCACGAGCGTCAGCGTCACACCTTCGTCCACGAGGTGACGGTACAGTTCCGGGAACCGGAGGTCATAGCAGGTCGTGACCCCCACAGTGAATCCCTCGAAGTCGACGGTCGGAACCGTCTCACCCGGCTCCAGCAACTGGGATTCCGCGGAGTCGTAGCCAAACAGGTGGTGCTTTCGGTACACTGCCCGTCGCTCCCCGTCGCGGTCGAAGAACACAGCGGTGTTCGCCAGCCCCTCATCTGCGGGCACGTCGAACCCACTGTCGGCGCTCGTCGATAAATCCTCAACGACGCTCCCGGCCAGCACCGCCACCTCGTTGTTCGCGGCGACGCTTCGAATCTGGCTGAGCGTCTCGCCGTCCAGCCCCTCCGCGTCCCGAGCGTAGCGATCAAAAGCGAAGTAGCCGACGTTGAACAGTTCTGGGAGTACAACGAGGTCCGCGCCGTCTGCGGCCGCGTCCCTGATGGCGGTCGTCGCGCGGCCGACGTTCTCGGCAACCGAGCCCGACGACACGTCTATCTGGGCAAGCGTGAGCCTCATGCTTCGACTTCGAGGTCGTCACGCAGAGCCTGTTCGAGGTTCTGCATCTCGTCGTCGAGGTTCCGCTTGAAGAAGCGCTCAACCCCCGGGAGTTTGCCGTCGACGATGAACCGGTTGGTCAGTTTCGTGCCGCCGTCGGCCGTCTCTTCGAGTTCGTGTTCGCCCTGGACGGTCATCACTTTTGAGCGACCGATGAAGCGGGCATACTCCGGACGGCGCTGCTCGACATCCTCGGTTTTCACCGTCATCGTCTGGCTGACCACCGGAATCGGGAGCTCGATCGACCAGTTCGCGTGTGTGTCGTCGATGACTTTCCAGTCAGTGACGACGCTGATCGGCCGGGCCCGTTTATCCGGGTCGGTGATGAATTCCCAGACACGTTCCGGTGTGGCCGGCACAGTCATCGTTCGTTCGACCCGGACAGTCATGGAAGGTACTGAGGACTACTGGCCGATGAATCCACCGATTGTAACAGTGCGTAAAACCCGACGGGGGCTATCCGGTCGGTGTGACGCGCCACGTTGTCGACCGTGCTCGACCCCACTTCTCGATTTCGACTTCGTCGGCCTCCTCAGCTAAGCGTGGGAGCCGCGCGCCCACTTGCTTCGACGAGAGGCCGAGCTGCTCAGCGATGTTCTTCGCGCGGAAGTAGCTCTCCCCACGCGAGACGCTGTCCCGGAGATATTCGAGAATGCGTCGGTCTTCCTCGCTGTAATCGGCCATACTAAAGATACGGTCTCAGCGTTTTTAACGGTTCCCTTCACAGTCTCGTGGCTGATACCAGTCTCAGGCGTCGTAGGCGTGAATCGCCACGATGGCCACGGCCGCGGCCAGCATCGCGAGCCCGAACGCGCCGCCAGATGTCACGAGCAGGTTCCCCGTTTCAAGCTCCTGTGCGTGCAGAATCGCGTAATTATAGCTGTTGGTTGCTGTAAACAGGGCCGCGCCGACCGAGACGAGCCCGAACAGCAGGGCCAGGCCCATCCCCATGTCGCTTTTGGACGCCTTGGAACTCATGTACCACGCTTTCGGTGTTGCCCACTTAGTTCATTCGGGCTCGGGCCACAGGACATATACCGACCCGTCGAAGATGGGAGAGCAACCATGGGCCGGTTGAAACAAGTTGGTGTGCTACTCGTCGCGATCGGCGCTGTCGCAGGAGGCAGCGTCGCGCTCGGTGTACTGGGGACGCCAAGCGTCGCGTCCGTTGATAATCACTTCTCGGATGTCTCGAACCAGACGACCACGGTGGGAACGAACCTGACTGTGACTAATCCGAACCCTGTCGGCGTCCAGCTGGGCGGCGTCGGACTCAATTACACTATCTCAATGAACGGCGTAGAGATGGCACGGGGCGACAGGCAGGGCGTCGGTCTCGGTACCGGCAACTCGACGTTGCAGTTCACCACCGAGATGCAAAACGACCGTATTCCGCCGTGGTGGGTCACCCACATCAACAATGGCGAGACGACGACAGTGGGCATCGACGCAACCATCACGTCCTCGACGCTCGGCGGTCGGTCAGTGTCGTTTAGCCAAGAACGAACTATCGAGACGGCCCTCCTCAGCCAGTTCAACTCCACCGAGACGCGGCCCGTCGAGGCAGACCAGCCGCTCGTCTCGGACCCCGTCCTCTACATCAACGAGACCCGCGGCGCGTGGGACCAGACGAATCTCACACAGTCCGAGACGCCGCTGAACCTCGCCTTCGACGTGTACAACCCAAAGCCGTACCCCTACACAATCACCAAAGTCGGCTACACCATCCGGATGAACGACGTGACCGTCGGCGAAGGCGAAACGAATCGAGGCTACGTCCTCAGGCCAGGCGAGAAGACGACACTCGAAGCGAACACCGCTATCCAGAACGAGAACCTTGACCGCTGGTGGGTGACCCATCTCCAGCGAAATCAGCAGACGGATCTCTACATCGATTTCTACCTCGTGCTTGAGGGCGGCGGCGAGCAGTTCAGAGTCGATCTGGACTCCATCGACTACCAGCAGGAGATAGAGACAGATATCTTCGGCACCAAGACGCAGTACCCGACCGGCGATGGGACTGCTGGCAGCCCCAGCGATGGGTCCGATAGTTCGACAGGCGACAGCATGACTGCAACCCCGACGCCGACACCCACGGAAACCGAAACAGACGGCGGACTACTGGGCGAAGAGGACTCAGAGACGGATGACGGCCTGTTTGACGGCGGAGAGACGGACACGGAGGCCACGACTGAAACGACGACCGAGAAACCCACAGCGACCCCAACGGAGACGGCCACGCCGACTGAAACCGAAACAGACGATGGCGGCCTCCTCGGGTAGTCAGTACTAGTAATCCGCTCCCTCAGTTCTCGACATAGAGCGTCCCCGTGCCATCGATCGTTATCGTGTAGCCGCAGTACTGGAACAGCATCGGCAACTCTCCCGGTGGGATATCCGATACTGCGTCCAGTCGCTCACCGTCGATAACCATGTCAAGGCTCCCGAGTTGCGTGGGGTGACAGTCCTCAAGCGCCGCGATGGTCTCTTTGACAGTGATATGAATGGGTGTCGGTGGACCGACAGGCCGCTTCATACTGGACCGTTCACAATGCCCACTGAAAGGCACAAGTGTTTTTCACCGCAGTTTGTCGTGGCAGTGAACCTGCTAAATTAGATGGTGGAGTCCGAAAACAGGACTGTTGCTGCAAACCGCAACCGCGGGCCGCGGTAGCCGCCTTACTCGATTGTTGTGTGCTCGGACTCTTCGTTGAGTGCGAGGTTCGTCGCGATCTCGGCGCTCCGGACAGCAAACTCAGCCGTCTGCTGGAGGCTGACAAGCACTTCACGCACTTCTAGCAGCGCTTCGTTGTCCATCTCCGGCAGGTCATCGAGGATCTCGTGTTCCTTGTCGCCGATGTCCTTGTACAGCTCTCGGACCTGAATCGCGGTGTCGTAGTTGCGGTCGACGGCCGCCTGAACCGCCAGTTCGGTAATGTCGTTGACCTGATCGGTGAACTCACGGATGCGACGCATGGTCGAACTGTCGACGTTGAGGGAGTGGTCGTCGGTCTCAAGCGCGATCTCGGCGATATCCTCGGCGTTGTCCGCCG
Source organism: Haloarcula sp. H-GB4 (assembly GCF_030848575.1). Classification (NCBI taxonomy): domain Archaea; kingdom Methanobacteriati; phylum Methanobacteriota; class Halobacteria; order Halobacteriales; family Haloarculaceae; genus Haloarcula; species Haloarcula sp. H-GB4. Next base: position 1,167,534 of record NZ_JAVDDX010000001.1, read on the forward strand.
TCAGTTCGAGGTTCTTCGCAATCGATCGATAACCGATGAGCGGGAAGCCGTCGTTGAGGCCGATAGCTCGCGCGAGATTAGGGTTCTGGTAGGCCGTGAAGATGAGGCGGAGTAGGAGGACGAATATCTTGTTGGCCTGTCGCTCGCGGTTGAGCGCCCGCTGGGCGAGGTCGGGATTGCCGTGGGCGAGAGATTTCACCGCTTCATTTCGCATCGTCGAGCCAGTGGATTCCAGCCGTTCGAGGAGGTTGTTAAGCGTGAAGTCCTCCGGGTCGACGGAGCAGCGAATCGCGATCCGGTCGGGCGTCTCCTCGATGACGCCGAGGCCCATCAACTGGGTTTCGGCGTTGTAGACGGCGTTGATGTGCGAGGATTCCAGTGTCTCGCCCTCTGGGGCTTCGACGTGGATGACGCGCCGGCCGAGCACGTACTGGGCGACGATAGCCCGTTCGACGGAATCGGCGTCGAGATTCTCCGCGTGGATGATAGCTTCTGATTCCTCGGTCTGGACGGACTCGGGCATGACTGTCAGCGTGCCTTTGCCGCCCATTCGTAGCGACACCTCGTCGCCTTTCTCAACGTCGTGCTCACTGGCCCACTCCGCCGGCAACGTCATCGCGAGCGTCGACGGCCCCAATCGCTGGACTTTCCGGGTTTCCATATGTCCTTTGTGGGGCGTGAGATACCTTAATCTTGACTATACATGATAAAATACCGCAGCCGATATATCATGGTTCATTTCGCTCGGCTGGAGAAGCTTCAGACGACCTCGACAAGTCTGCGTTCGTGCCGCCCGACACGGACTCGCAACCAGCCGCGAAGCTTCTCGTCCAGTTCCGGATCGCCTGTGTCGACACGCAACGTGCCAACGCCGTCCAGTTTCCGCCGTGAGGCGACCACTTCGAGGTCACACTGTCTGATGACCGCCGGCGATAGCTGCTGGTTCCCCCGACCGAACACGAACCCCTGTCCGCCGATCGGCGAGACGACGATGACGTTCCGGTCGCCGAGGGCGTCGAGGATATCTGCCTCGGCGGCGTCGCGGGCAAGCACCTCCCCGTCACGCCACACGTCCACGCCAAGCGTCGTTCCGTCGAACCCCAGTTCTTCTTTGATAGCGCCGACGGTACTCCCTGGCCCAAGGACGTAGGTAACATCTGGGTCAGCGGCATTGGCGACGCTTTCGGCAAGCGATTCGACACTGCCGCCGCCCAGTTGCTTGGCCGACTGGCGCTGGTCAGCTACGGGGACCTCCGCGACGGCTCGGAGTTCGGTGACTACTTCCCCACCTCTAAACGCGTCCTCGTCGATATCGTTCACCTCCGCGCGCTCTGTCTCAGAGAAGCGGGCGACGATGCGCCCGGCCGCACGCGGCGACACACCAAACACGGAGGAATACACTTTGACCCCGGCTGGGACGCCCAGAATCGGGATAGCTGCGTCCAGGTCATCAAGCGTCGTTGCGACGTCGACAGCCGTGCCGTCGCCACCGACAAACAGGATCACGTCCACATCCGCCTCAACGAACGCTCGAACCGCATCTTGGGTATCCTTGCTCGTCGTTTCGTCAGTACTCCCCGGAGTGCCAACGACCGTCGGATCGAACTCTGCCTCACGAGCGATACCGTCCCCCATCGGGTCGCCGTACGTGAGCAGTTCCACGTCCGTCCCGACTTCGGCGAGTGATGCAAGCGCCGTCCGTGCGCGGTCCGGTGCGCGTTGCTCCGCGCCGCGGCGGCGCGCCTCCCCGACTTTCCCGTCAGTGCCCTTGAGGCCGACGCGGCCGCCCATGCCGGCGATGGGGTTGACCACGACACCAATTCGTCGCATTCGCCGTCGCTACGCGACCCCGCGGCAAAAGAGGCCCGGGAGCGTGCCTTTCAAGCCACCCCACGCAGAACGCACAGCTATGTCAGTCGTACTCCAGAGCGGCGTTCAGACAGGGATTATCAACGCGTCCGGCGCGGCCATCACGCTCGGTGGCCTACTGCTTACGTTTCTCTGGCTGAACCACCTCTACCGGTAGTCACTCTGCCGTCGGTGACTCGACGCGTTCGCTGAACCACGCCGCCGCCTCCTCGACTAGCTCCTCCTCTGTCCCCTCGAACCGGACGGTCACGTGCTCGCCCGGATAGCTCCCGACCTTGACCGGGAACTGCTCTTGGACCTCTGCCAGTCGGTCGAGCAGTGCGCTCTCGGGCTCGGCGGCGTCGACGGTGTGAACGTACCGCTGCTCGCCGGCGAACTCTTCTGCGACCTCCTCGAACATCCGCTTCATCTCGCCCGGCACGCCCGGCAAGACGTAGCAGCTCTCGACGACACAGCCGGGCGCAACGCCCTCGTGGTTTGGCAAAACGCGGGACCCTTCCGGCACCTCGCCGGTGCCGTCGGTCAGGTCATCGCGTGTGTACCCGCCGTGTTCTTCCAGCCACGCGATGGCGTCCTCGCTCTCGACGACGTCCCGCCCGAATGCAGCGGCGACGGCATCGATTGTTTTGTCGTCGTGCGTCGGTCCAAGGCCACCGGTGACGATGACAGCGTCGAACTCTGCGTGGTACTCGTTGACCACGCGGGCAATGTCCGAGATCTCGTCGGGGACAACCGTCGTCCGACCGACGGTGACGCCACGCTCCGCGAGCTGTTGTCCAAGCCACGCAGCGTTCGTGTTGACCGTCTCGCCACTGAGCAGTTCGTCTCCGACGGTGACTACCGCGACGCGCATACCGCCCGATTGGACTGGCAGACACAAATACTGTCGGTCACAGAACGTGGTAACTGTGTATGCGTTGAATCGGAGAGAAATGCTCCGTCAGGGATTTGAACCCTAGTCATCACCGTGAGAGGGTGATATGATTGGCCGGACTACACCAACGGAGCGTACACAAATCCGTAGCGAGGATATACGTATAATCATTGCGTTTCAGCCCCGCCCTGTGCTGGTTTATCATACTGTTGGCTGTAACTATTGCAAGGTATTCCGCTATACAGACGGACAGCCGACAGTATCACTCGTCGTCGAACGGTGACCCCGCAGCGTCGGGTTCCTGACCGGCGAGGCTAATGATGTTCTCGCGGCCGACTCTGAGCTTCGAGATTTCGCCGTCGTCCTCCATATCCGAGAGGAGCATACTCACCTTCGACTTTGACCAGTCGGTGCTGTCGACGATGTCGACCTGCTTCATTCGGCCCCCGTTTTCCTCCAGCAGTTTGCGGACGCGGTCGCTGTCGGTGAGCAGTTCCTCGTCGGGGACTGCCGGGTCCTCAGGGGTGTCGGTGTCTGCCGTTGCATCGCCCGAGGAAGCCGTCGACGGCTTCTCAGTGCCGCCTGTGGCCGACGGCGACGGAGCGGACGGCTCGTCATCGTCGGTTCCCAACACCCCTCTCAGCGCGCCGGACCGCCACGCGGCCACGCCACCGGCGACGACAATGAGACCGACGATGGCGACCGGGAGCATCCACGACAGCCCACCAGCGGCCTCGGCAGGTGTGTCACCACCCGCTGTGGTGCGCTGTTCAGCGCCAGCGCTCTGCCCGGTTTCGCGCGGCTGCAACTCCACATAGGGCCGACGGTCGTTGAACGACTGCTCGCCGTTCCACGTAACACTCTCGCTGTTTTCGAGCGAGTCAGGTTCGCTCTGTGAGTTGGGGTCCGGTTGGACGTCGACGAACGCAAGTTCGGGGCCGCGCTCGAAGACGAACGACTGGCTCGGCCCGATGTAGAACCCGCCATCAAACACGTCGCTGACCACAACCGCGTCGCCCTCGACAACCGCGAAGTTACGCCAGTGGAACGACATCCGCACGGTTCCAGTGTTCTGGAGCGGGTCGACCGTCGCCGACCGGGCGTAGTTGGTCGCACTCATGTTCCGGCCGGTCACGTTCGTCCCGTACTGTGTCAGCAGCGTCGACTGCTCGACGAAATTCTGGTACAGTGGCTGCTCCGACTGCTCGAATTCCTCAGCGAACTCCTCGAACTGCTGTTGTTCGGTGTCGTTTGCGAGCGGTGTCCGGTGGACGATCGCCCACTTCGCCGACCCGTTCTGATACAACGTGACCTGAAACGTCGTCCGGTCGAACCTGTCGGGCGTCTGGACGCCCACGCTCTCGTCGGCCGGCTGTGACATCGCCAGTGGCGCGGCACCGCTTCCCAGCAGGAGAGCCAGCACGAGACTGGCGACGACCAGGCGTACCATCTGTCGTATATCATCGATGGACCGCATAAAAGCGCTGTGAATAGCACCGTTCTCCGTCGGTATCGGGCCGATGGCCGGTGATTTCTCGATACGGCTACAGCTTAAAACACTGGTAACCGATGACAGCATCGGGTGCTGTGCGGGCGCTCACCCTCACGTTCCTCACCGAGTTCGAAGTAGCTCCATTCGCTATCTTTCTCGTGGTATCAATGGTCTCTCGACCGATACCTGACCATGGGAGGGGTTAATTCCTGTTTTCACAGCGGTATTTTGGCTTCTACATGGTTATTCCGCAAGAATTTCCGGTGGGTTATTTACAAAGGAAGGTCCAACGAACGGTAACCTATGGGAATTGCTGAGTTCGCAAGAGACGGCCGCGTAGTGGTGGGCGATCGGCCGGGAGCAGCAGTGGTAGCCGCGGTCAGTGGCTTCCTCTTGCTGGATTTAGTTGCAAAGCTCGCTGGGACAACCGTGTTTTTCCTCGGAGCCAAGTTACTGGGGGGGTCTCTCACCGTGAGTTCGTTGCTCTCAATGGTGGTGGACGGACTGCTCGTCGGACTGGCGGTCGGACTCGCCGGCATTGGTCTGTCAATGACATATAGCATTCTCGACTTCGCCAACTTCGCGCACGGGGACACGGTGACTGTCGGGGCGTTCCTGGGGTGGGTCGCCGCGTACATCACCGCTGGCCTCGGGACCGGAGCCCCGATTTCAGAACTGTTCATGCTCAATTCGGGGCGACAGTTGAGCACCGTTTCGACGTTCATTCCGGTGCTTCTCGGCCTTGTCATCGCCGGTGTCGGGTCGATTGGGATCGTGTTACTCATCGACCGACTCACCTATCGCCCCATGCGCGATACGGACAACATCTCCTTGCTGATTGCGTCAATCGGTGTTGCCCTCGCGTTGCGATACCTCATTGCGTTCGTCTTCGGCACGCAGACAAGCGGGGTCGCAAGCGGCGGGCTCCGGGTGACGCTATTCTCGATGATTTCAATCACCGACAACGAAATCACCCTGCTGGTGGTGTCGGTCCTGTTGATGCTCGGCGTCCACCTGCTGTTACAGCGGACGAAGCTTGGCAAGGCAATGCGGGCGATGGCCGACAACGAAGATCTCGCACGCGTGACCGGGATTCCGACCGAACGCGTGATCCGACTTACCTGGATCCTCGGTGGCGGCCTGGCAGGCATCGGCGGCTACCTGCTCGTGCTGGAAAGCGGCACGATATCGTTCAACTTCGGCTGGATTCTGCTCCTGCTCATCTTCGCCGCGGTCATCGTCGGCGGCATCGGCTCGATCTACGGGGCGATGGCTGGCGGGATTCTCATTGGGCTAGTCGATAGTCTGGCCCTGATCTGGCTGCCATCCGGGCTGACGCGGGCCTCTGCGTTTCTGGTGCTCATCGTCGTCTTGCTGTTGCGCCCGTCCGGCATCTTTGGGGGGGTGTCGACTGCATGAGTAATGTTGACACTGTTCGAAACCGTCTGGACGCACTCCCGGACGTAGGGCTGGTCATCGGCTTCATCGCCAGTATCTGGGCCGTTATGCTCGTACTGGCGATCGCTGTCGGGGGGGCGAACTGGGCGAACCTCGCTGCCGGCTTCATCGGCAGCGTGACCGTTCTCATTGGTGGCTACGCCATCCTCGCGCTGGCGCTGAATCTTCAGTGGGGGTATACCGGTCTGTTCAACATCGGCATTGCAGGGTTCATGGCCGTCGGCGCGTACACGACAGCGATTCTCACTGCGCCAACTGACCCGGCGGCCGGGGCAGTCCCGGGGCTCGGCCTCCCGCTATGGGTTGGCCTCATCGGCGGCATGGCAATGGCCGCTATCATCGGCGGTCTCGCGGCGCTGCCGGCACTCCGACTGAAGGCTGACTACCTCGCCATCGTGACGGTCGCGTTCTCGGAGATAATTCGGCTCGTCGTCAACTGGGACGGCCTCGCCGAGTTCTCGCTGTTCGGAGCGCCGGTCGGAACCGGCGGCGCGACCGGTATCTCGTTCAAGTCCGCAAACGAGGTCGCGTCGACGCTCATCAATGGCGTCGGGCAGCCACTCGTAACTGCTGCGGAGGGCGTCGGCGTTTCCGGGCCGAATCTGGCGAATCTCACGTACGGGATACTTCTCCTGCTGGTCGTGGCTGCGAGCTACTGGGTGCTCGCCCGAATCACCAATTCGCCGTTCGGCCGCGTGCTGAAAGCGATTCGTGAGGACGAGACCGTGACCCAGTCACTGGGCAAGGACACCCGCCTGTTCAAGATCAAGACGTTCATGATCGGCTGTGCGCTGATGGGGCTGGCCGGTGTCCTGTTCCGCGGCCAGGCGGGCTACGTCAGCCCACAGCAGTTCAGACCGACGATTACGTTCTACGTGTTCGCGGCGCTCATCATCGGCGGCTCCGGATCCAACACCGGGAGCATCATCGGCGCAGCGACGTTCTCGGGACTGCTGTTCTACCTGCCGGCGCGGCTGGGCGAGAACGTCTCGCTTGGCGGCACTCGCGCACCCGGCAACATCGTGGACGCGGTTGCCGGACTCGGGTCGCTGGACCCGCTTCCACTCCTCGCATACACCATTAGCAACGTCAGCACGCTCCGGTTTGTCCTCATCGGCGTCGTGCTGATATATATCATCCAGAACCAGCCAGAGGGGCTGCTCGGCCACCGGAACGAACCCGCAACGAGCGTGAGCCTTGACAGAGCGCAGTCCGGATCCGGAGGTGAGACAGATGAGTGAACCCGATGCTGCACCGCAACAGGAAACTGCCGTCACGAGCGACGCGATCGAGTCGCCGCTGCTGGAAGTCGACGGCCTCCGCAAGGAGTTCGGCGGCGTTGTCGCAGTCGACGGGGCGACGTTCTCCGTGGCAGAGGGGTCGCTCACCGGCCTCATTGGCCCGAACGGGGCCGGCAAATCGACGACGTTCAACTGTATCACTGGCATTCACGAACCAACTGGTGGCCGGGTCACCTTTGACGGCCAGAGCATTACTGGGCTCCCGTCATACACACTCGCAAATAAGGGGCTGGTCCGGACGTTCCAGATCGCCCGTGAACTGTCCGAGATGACGGTCCTGGAGAACGTGATGCTCGCGCCGGGTGGACAGGTCGGCGAGTCGGTCATCCAGTCGGTGACGCCAGGGCTTCGCGGCAATGTCATCGACGACGAGACGGCTGTTCGGGACCGCGCGTGGGAGACGCTCGAGTTCTTCGAGATCGACCATCTCGCCCACGAGAACGCCGGCAATCTCTCCGGTGGCCAGCGGAAACTGCTGGAGATGGCGCGGGTCCTGATGACCGACCCCGAGATGATTCTACTGGACGAGCCGCTGGCCGGCGTCAACCCGACGCTGGAAGAGAAACTACTGGAGCGGATTCACGAACTCCGTCGAGAGCAGGGCCTGACCTTCCTGCTGGTCGAACACGACATGGACGTTATCATGAACAACTGCGAACACATCATCGTCATGCATCAGGGGAGCATCCTCGCCGAAGGGGACGCCGAGACTATCAAGTCGGACGAGCGGGTACTTGAGGCGTACCTAGGAGGTGACGTATGAGTCCGCGCGCGACAGAGTCAGAGGCTATCACGCTCCCCGACCCAGCCGAGCGGCTCCTCGCCATCCGAGACCTTGATGCGGGCTACGGCGATCTGCAGGTCCTCAGTGATGTCCATATGGACGTTTCCGACGGTGAGTACGTCGTCATCGTCGGGCCAAACGGGGCTGGCAAGTCAACGGTGATGAAGTCCGTCTTCGGCCTGACAACGTACATGGGTGGAGAGGTCATCTTCAGCGGGGCTGATATCAGCCAGCGCAATCCCGACGAAATCATTTACGAGGGAATCAGCTACGTCCCCCAGACCGGCAACGTATTCGGCTCGCTGAGTGTGCGCGAGAACCTCGAAATGGGTGCGTACATCCTCGACGAAGTGCCGGAAGACCGGATTGAAGACGTGTACGACAGGTTCCCCATTCTCCGGGAGCGGTCCGACCAGTCGGCCGGGACGCTGTCGGGCGGCCAACAGCAGATGCTCGCCATGGGCCGGGCGCTGATGCTCGACCCCGACCTGCTGTTGCTCGACGAGCCCTCCGCCGGGCTCGCCCCGGACCTGGTCGACGATATGTTCGATCGCATCGACCGCATCAACGACGACGGCACGGCTATTCTGATGGTCGAGCAAAACGCAAAGGAGGCACTCCGGCGGTGTGATCGGGGCTATGTGCTCGTGCAGGGTCAGAATCGCTACGAGGACGAAGGGACGGTCCTCCTCAACGACGAGCAGGTTCGCCAAGACTTCCTCGGCGGATAGCTCGAAAAAAGGATCAGCGCTGACAGCCCTGTTACTGGTTCATCGCGCTGTTGATCTCAGACGTGTAGGAGGACTGCTGTTGCTCGAAGCCGACCTGATTGACGATAGTCCCGCCCTCCGCTTCAAATGCGCCGGCGAACGCCTCTTGCAGTGCTTGCCCGTAGCTGTTGTTCACGTACAGCGTCGATGCGGTCGCGGCACCGAGTTCGTCCACGCCGACTTGCGCAAGGACCTGTCCCTGCAGGGCGTCGCTGGGCGGGGTGCGGAACATGTAATCGTTGTCTTCGAGGTCAGTAATCGTCGGCGACGTAGACGCTGGCGAACACCCGACGACGCTGCTGTCGATGAGCACGTTTCTGGCGACCTGTATCGACGTCTCGGAGCTGGCCGCTCCGGTAATTGACGGATAGCCCGCGCTGACAAGAGAGTTGGCGGCGTCGATGCCCGCCTGCGCCTGGGTCTGGGTGTCTCCGACCTGATAATCGAACTCGAAGTCGACTTGGCCTTCGAGTTGCAGGGCCGGGAGTAGCGCTCCGTCACGGATCGGCCTGCCGAGCGGTCCGAGGTCGCCGGTTTCGGGCATCAACACACCGAACTTGACCGTCCGTCCGGAGTCGCTCCCAGAGCCGTTCGGTTCCGGCTGTGGGATGTCGTCGCCAGCGCTGAAGTCGACGGTGCTGAGCGTATCGACGCCCCCACCGTCTTGGAAGCCGAAGACCTGATACTGCGCCGAGGCCATATCCCCGTTTTCGTCGAAGTTGACCGCACTCGAGGCCCCCTCGTACTGGATGTTCTCGCCCGCGGCGGCCGCTTCGACGGCCGCTGGCAACTCGGAGGGACCGTACGACTCGCCGCCCGGATTGGCGACGACGCGCATGTGATTCCGGACGGCCTGCCCGTCGTTTTCGCCGGCCAGCAGGTTTGCGAGAATCTGGACCGCCGTCGCGTCGTATGCCTGTGACGTGAACACGCCGGCCTCGTCGTAATCGAACTCGGAGGTGAACTGCTCTGTGAAGGTATCGACACCAGGCCCGGCCGCTGACGGGGCCGTGCCGCGGACGTTCGACATATCGTCGCCGACGTTACTCGGCAGTTCGCCGTCCTGCAGGCCATCGGTGACGAGGATGTCGGCGGCATCGTCGCCGTAGTCGGCGTAGAAGTCCTTGAACAGTTGCACACCGCTCTGAGGATAGCCGACGACCATCAGCACGTCCGGTGACTCCGGACCGCTGTCGCCACCGGACTCGGTCCCGGTTCCGGTCATCCCACCATCGCCGCCGTCTCCGCCGTCCCCGCCGTCACCGCCGGTCTGTTCGGTTGAACAACCTGCCAACCCACCAAGCAGACCGACAGTGGTTACCGCCCCAGTTCGCTTCAGGAACGCTCGCCGATTGGTATCGCGACTCATACCACTTACCACTGATTCACATCTTATAAAACTATATCCTCCCGTGACACTGCCGTTCCGTAGTCTGCTCCAGTCACGCCGATATTTTTTGTCGGCATAGTTAGATATTAACGGTGGGTCAGACACTATCGGCACAGACATCTCTCAGGCTTTTACACGTCCGCAAAAAACGTCGAGTGTCGCCCCTTATTCGACGCGACCGACGACCTTCTCGTACTCTTCAGCAGCCTTGTCCCAGTCGACAACCTCGAAGAAGGCGTCGATAAAGTCACCGCGAGCGGGGCCGTAGTCGTAGTAGTAGGAGTGCTCCCAGACGTCGAGGGCGAGGATGGGATGGGAGCCCCAGAGCGCGCCCTGGTCGTGCTTGTCGACCGGCACGTTGCGCAGTTGCTTGGCAACGGGGTCGTACACGAGCAGCGCCCAGCCGCCGGCAGCTGATGCGGCGGCTTCGAACTCGCCCTTCCAGCCTTCGTAGGAGCCAAAGTCCTCCTCGATGCGGTCGAGGAGTTCGCCCTCCGGCTCACCGCCGCCGTTGGGGTCCATGTTCTCCCAGAACAGCGTGTGGAGATAGTGACCACAGCCGTTGTGGGTGACATTGCCCATCGCGGCGGCACTCGAACCAAAGTCACCGGATTCGCGGTTCTCGGCGAGCGTCTCCTCGGCCGATTCGAGACCGTTTACGTACCCCTGATGGTGGGTGTCGTGGTGCCAGGTGAGCACCTGCTCGGAGATGTGTGGCTCCAGCGCATCGTAGTCGTACGGGAGCGGTGGCAGTTCGGGATTTGAATGTTCGGACATATGAAAACGCCTCCATCATTACCTGTCGCGCGGCTGCCTGTTAAACGTTTAGGAGCCATTTGGTAGCACTCAACAAGGACGGCGGGACGAAGCCGTATCTGCCCGCGGTACTGATGCCACCAAGCGGCGTCAGCTCGCGTGTAAGCACCCGGGAGAGTTCAATTAGACGGAACGAAACCGCGCTACTCGTCTCCTCTGGCCCGCTTGTACATCGCCAGCGCCTGCTCGCGGCGCTCGCTGTGGTCGACAACGGGGTCCGGGTACTCCGGCGCAGCGTTGCGCCGCTGCGTGAGCGAGCACTCGTTCCAGTCGTGGATAATTTCCGGCGCGGCGTCCCGTAGCTCCGGGACGTACTCCTTGATGTATTCGGCATCCGGGTCGTAGTCTTCGCCCTGTGTCATCGGATTGAAGATGCGGAAATAGGGTTGCGCGTCGGTCCCCGTGGAGGCCGCCCACTGCCAGCCGCCGTTGTCGTTGGCTGTGTCGTGGTCGACCAGCTTCTCCCGGAACCACTCGTAGCCGTGTCGCCAGTCGATGAGCAGGTCCTTGGTGAGGAAGGAGGCGACAATCATTCGGACGCGGTTGTGCATGTACGCCTCGTCACGAAGCTGGCGCATCCCGGCGTCAACGATGGGATAACCCGTCTCACCGTCTTTCCAGGCCTGCAGCAGTTCCTCGTCGTTCTCCCACTCAATTGGGTTCTCGTATGATTTGTAGTTCGCGCTAACGACGTGTGGATGGGCAAACAGCACCTGCGTGTAGAACTCCCGCCAGGCCAGCTGGGACTGAAACTCTCGGACGGAATCGCGGCGGTCACCGCCGGTCCCCTCTTTGGCGTCCTGCGTCCGGTCGTACACTTCTCGGATGCCGATGGTCCCGAACTTCAGATGGGCCGAGAGCCGCGAGGTGCATTCGTCGGCCGGGAAGTCCCGGCGCTCCTCATACTCGTAGACGTTCTCATCGAGGAAGTCATCGAGCAGGGCGCGTGCGTCGTCGGTTCCCGCCGCGGGCACGTCCGCTTCTGGCTCCTCGAAACCGAGGTCAGCTAGCGTCGGGAGCGCGTCACCGTCGACATCAACTAACTCGTCAGTTGACGGCGGATCGTAGGGGGCTGCCTTCTCGCGGTCGTGCCACTTCCGGCCGAAGTAGGTGAAGACGCTGTAGGGGTCGCCATCGTTCGTCGTAATCTCTCCGGGTTCGTGTAATATGGCGTTCTGGAGGGCCTCTCGGGCCACGTCCGCGTCGTCGAGCGCTTGCCGGACGGCCGCGTCGCGTTCCCGTGCAAGTCCGGAGTAGTCCTTGCCCCAGGTGACTTTCTCCGCGCCGTACTCGGCTGCCAGTTCTGGCAAAACGGATGTGGGGTCTCCCTCGGCAACGACGAGGTCGCTACCGTGGTCACGGTACCACTCGCGCAAACTGTCGAGCGCGTCCAGCATAAACGCGACCCGGGGCGGGCCGGCGTGGTCGAGAACGGCCGTGTCGAAGATGAACACCGGGACGACCGGGTCAGACGGAGTCGCCGCGGCGAGGCCGGCGTTGTCCGTCGCCCGGAGGTCACGGCGGTGCCAGTGCAGGCGCATACCTAGTACACGGACTAGCCCGGGCAAAAGGTACTGCCCAACGATGTTGGTCTGGCAGGCGCTGACGGACACCACTGTTATCTTTCCGCCGGTCAAGGGCCCACACATGGAAGACGCGACCGTGACGCTATCTGTTGACGACGGGATCGCTACAGTGACGCTGAACCAGCCAGAGTCGCGAAACGCCCTGTCAGCGGAGTTGGCCGATGCGCTCACTGCCACGTTCGAATCGGTGACCGATAGCGACGCCCGGTGTGTCGTACTGGAAGGCGCAGGCCCGGCCTTTTGTGCCGGCGGGGACATCAATGCGATGCTACAGGGAGTGAAACACGACCGACCGCCGGCCACACAGGTCGAGCTGGTGGTCTCGTCACTCCATGAAGCGATCCGGACCGTCCACAGCTGTCCTCTTCCGGTGGTCGCGAAAATCGACGGCCCCGCCTTCGGTGCTGGTGCAGGACTCGCGCTCGCCTGTGATACGCAGGTCGCAAGCACTGACGGCCAGATCGGCTTCGGCTTCCGGCAGGTCGGACTGGCGTGTGATTCCGGTGTCTCCTATTTCCTTCCACGAATCGTCGGCCCGAACAAGGCCAAGGAACTCCTGTTTACCGGCGAACTACTGGACGCTGCGGCAGCCGAGGATCTTGGGCTATTTACTCGAGTGTTCGACGCAGAGACGTTCGAATCTGAGTTTTCGGAACTCGTTGCAGACATCGCCGCTGGGCCGACAGTTGCACTCGGTCACGCCAAGCGGCTGGTCAGCCGGAGCCTGAACAGTTCGCTGGAACAGGCACTTGAAAACGAAGCCACCGCACAGGGTCTCGCGTTCACGACTGACGATCACGAAGAGGGCGCAACCGCGTTCGTCGAGAAACGTGATCCGGAGTTCACGGGCCAGTAAACTGATTACCGTGGCCGACGCCACCACTGATTCAGCAACCAACGACCAGACAGACAGATGGTACCTACGACTGTTCCAACACTGACTCGACCGACCCCCGACGCCGAAATCGACCGTGCCTGCGCTCCCGGCAGGAGGGGGGCCACAGTATGACCGACGGTCCTCCGGACTGGGAATTCAGCGAGCGGGATATGTACATTCTGCGTGAGCTCTCGGCGGACCCCAAGCGGTCATCCCGCGAGCTTGCGGACCTTCTCGAATCGAAGTACGGCATCGACGTGTCCCATGTGACTGTCAGCGAATCGATTCGAGAGATGCGCGACGCGGATGTCTTCCGCGAGACCATCGTCCCGAACGAGGAGCTGTTTAATTTCGCGCTGTTTGAGTTCAAATTCAATCCCAAGCATTTTGCCGATTCTTGGCACGACGCGATGGTGTCTATCCGGGACGACCGGCACACGCTGTTTTACTTCCTCTCAGACGGTGAATATCAGTGGAAATCAGTGATGATGTTCCCGAGCCGGACGGCCGAATCCCGCTGGATACACGAGTTCTACAAGGAACACGGCGACGTAATTCAGAACATCCGAAACTCGGTCGTCCACAACGTCCTGAAATTCAAGACCGACCCGGAGCTGTTCACCGAACTCGACGGCGAAAGATCGTAGCCAAGAGCAGAGACGGGTCGAGATAAAGACGAGAGAACGCGATGCAAGGCCGCCCTGCTTACAGTTTCCGCTCGGCGTCCTCAGCCAGCTCCTTCATCCGCTTGCTGACCCGACCTGCATCCGAGAACTCGTCTTCGCTCATCGCCGTCGCCAGCGAGTTTCCGAGCACGAACACGGCGTGTTTGTGCTCACTTTTCGACTTGTGGACGTCCGATGGCCGCACGTCGAGTTCTTGATACGCGTCGAACAGTTCCGGATCGACTGAGTCCATGTCGTCGCGGAAGTACTGCATAATCGTCACCATCTGCTCGTGTAGCTCAAGAAGCTCGTCTTTGTGCATGGCTACAGTATGCGGTGGCACGTGCATAAGAATTGCTTGAGAAGGGATACCAGACGCTCACGCCTGTATTTTCAGAAGACGTACTCGTCGTCGTGGCCCATCATGCCGTCTTCTTCGAACCCTGGTTCCTCGTCTTCATCCTGTGGTCCGGAGGTTTTGTACGCCTTGAGCCCGGTCGACAGGAGGTCCTCGATAGCTTCCTCACGATTGAGGAACTCGCCTTTCTCGACGAGCTGCGCGATCTGCATCTCCAGGTGTTCCGGGATATTGATCTCTACCTTAGGCATCGCAACATAGGGGGCTTCGACTATGCCCTATTTAAACTTGACGGGGGTATGTTCGTAGATTGCGGAATTACAATTGTAGAACTGAGAGAGGAACTTTGTGAACCCAAATATTAATTTCTGCGAATCAGAATCCGATTACTGCAATGTCGCGTGGCGGGTCAGAACGGCGTGAAATCGGCCGCACCACGATGGCGGCCCGATTCCGAGCCCCACTATGTGGAATCGAGCGTATAGTTAGGCTCAAAGGTGCGCAATCCTAAGGCATGGCTGATGGAACCACTGCGTGGTGACGAGACGACGGTTGGTGAGACAACGGTCGTCGCACGCGGGTGTCGCCTCGACGATGCACCGGTGCGGGCAATACTGGAGACGGACGCTCGCCCCCGGTTCTTCTGGGCGGCCGGTACAGAGTCAATTGCGGCCCGCGGGAGCGCGGCGACTGTGACTGCCGACGGGCAGTCGCGGTTCGACGATGTGCGGACAGCAGTCGAAGCACTGTTCGATGACTGCTCAGTGCCCGATAGCCTCCCGAGCATCGCTCGACCGCGAGCATTCGGCGGGTTCGCTTTCCACAACGGAACACACGAAGGGGAGGACTCTCCCTGGGATGGGTTCCCCAGTGCGGCGTTTTTCCTCCCGGAAATACAGGTAACCAGAAGGGACGACGATGCCTGGCTCACAACGGTCGCGACAGGACCTGAGGCCGCGACCGAAGCGGAGGCGCTACTGGAGGAATGGCGCGACCGACTGGTCGCAGACTCCGAGCGCAGTCCGGGTACGCCGCCGGGAATCTCACACCGGGAGCGCACGCCAACACAGGACGGCTGGCGCGAGCAGGTGGCGGCTGCCACAGAGAGTATCGACCGGGGCGAGCTCCAGAAGGTCGTGCTCGCCCAGAGCCTCAGCGCCACACTAGACACGGAGCTATCGGTCCCAGACGTGATGGCCCGATTGTCCAAGACGTACCCGGACTGCTACCGATTCATGTTATCGACAGAATCCGGTGGCACTTTCTTCGGGGCCACGCCGGAGCGGCTGGTCTCGGTCCGCGGGCGAACCGTCCGGACAGAGGCGCTGGCTGGCTCGACGGGACGGGGTGACACGCCCGCCGAGGACGAGTGGCTTGCCGCCGAGCTCCTCGACAGCGAGAAAGACCGCCACGAACAGAAGCTCGTCGCCGACGCGATACGGGACCAGCTTGAACCGTTTGCCTCGACGGTTCGCATCGGCGACCGGACCGTCCGCCGGCTCGCCACGGTTCAGCACCTCCGGACATCGATAACAGCCGAACTCGACGACGACGAACACGTCCTCTCGCTGGTCGAGGCACTCCACCCGACACCGGCCGTCGGCGGGCTGCCACCGGACGCGGCGCTACGGACTATCCGTGAGACGGAGGCGTTTGACCGCGGCTGGTACGCCGCTCCGATCGGCTGGGTCGACGCTGCCGGCAACGGGACCTTCGCCGTCGGCATCCGTTCGGCCGTCGCCACGGAACACGAGGCGACGCTCTTTGCGGGCGCGGGCATCGTCGCGGACAGCGACCCCGACCGCGAGTGGGACGAGGTCCAGCTCAAATACCGGCCAATACTGGACGAGCTGGAATGACAGCCCCAAACGTCAACACGCTGTGGGCGGAGACGCTCGTTTCCGAACTCGCCGCGGGCGGCGTCGACGCGGTGTGTCTCTCGCCCGGTAGCCGCTCGACGCCGCTAACGATCGCATTCGCCGAGCATCCCGACATCGAGGTGTTCTCCCACCTCGACGAGCGCTCGGCGGCCTTCTTCGCACTGGGACGCGCCCGCCGAACCGGCGAGCCGACGCCGCTGGTCTGCACATCGGGGACCGCCGCGGCGAACTACCACCCAGCAGTCATCGAAGCGAACCAGTCGGGCGTCCCGCTGCTCCTGCTGACGGCGGACCGCCCGCCGGAACTCATCGACAGCGGCGCGAACCAGACTGTCGACCAAGAGAAACTGTATGGCGACGCCGTCCGCTGGTATCGCGATATGCCCGAACCCGAGGCCGAGCCGCGGAAGGTTCGGATGCTACGGACCACGGCAGCTCGCGCCCTCGCGGAGAGTACCGGTAATGACCCCGGTCCGGTTCACCTGAACTGTCGCTTCCGGAAGCCACTGGAGCCGACATCGGTGCCCGAGGACGACCCGGCGGGCGTGCCCGCCGACTGGGCAGATGGTGACAGCGCGGCCGAAATCGGCCGCGATGGCCCGTTTGTCACGACGAGCGAGGGCGTCGGTGCACCGGACGAGCAGACAGTGCGCCGCGTGCAGGACGCACTCGAGGCCGCCGAGCGAGGCCTCATCGTTGCCGGGCCGGCCGACCAGGGACTCAGTGCCGACTCGCTTGAACGGCTGGCGGCAGCCACGGGCTTCCCCGTTCTGGCGGACCCGCTGTCGGACCTCCGGTTCGGCCCCCACGTCGACCGCCTCGACGTGCCGGTCTGTGGCGGCTACGACAGCTATCTCGGAAGTGACGGCGTCGATCAGTGGGACGACCCCGATGTCGTCGTCCGGTTCGGTGCGTCGCCGACCTCGAAGCCGCTGCGTCACTACCTCCGGGACGCCGACTGCCAGCAGTTCCTCGTCGACCCGGCCGGCGGCTGGTCGGAGGCCGAGTTCACCGCCACGGACCTACTCGTTGCCGACCCCGACGCCACCGCAGATGCGCTCGCGGGCGAGACGCTGGGTGGCGTTGCAGCGTCGTGGCAAGAACAGTTCATTAGGGCGGAGCAAACCCACTGGGACACCGTTGCTGAAACCGCTTCGGAGACCTACTGGGAAGGGGGCGTCCTCGCAGATGTGACCGCGTTGGCCCCGGACCCGGCTACACTGTTCATCTCGAACAGTATGCCGATACGAGATATGGACCGCTTTGGCGGCCCCCGTGACGCTGACCTAACCGTACTTGGCAACCGCGGGGCCAGTGGTATCGACGGCATCACCTCAACGGCGCTTGGGGCCGGCAGCGCGACAACTGACCCACTCGTGCTCGTCACCGGCGATCTGGCGTACTACCACGACATGAACGGCCTGCTCGCGCTCGGCCGCTGTGCGGTAGACGCGACGGTCGTCCTGCTCAACAACGACGGCGGCGGCATCTTCCACATGCTGCCCATCGAGGACCACCCCACCTTTGAGAACCAGTTCCGAACGCCACACGGGCTCGATTTCGAGCCAACGGAGGCGCTCTATTCCTTGGAGTTCGAGCGGGTGGCCGACCGCCGACAGTTCCGCGAGCGCTTTGGCGACTCAGTCCGGAGCGATGGGACACAGGTCATCGAGGTCCGGTTCGACGCGGGCGACAGCCACGCGGTCAGAGACCGGCTTGCTGAACAGGTCGGGAAAGCCCTCGCTGACGACTGATCTGTTAGAGCCGGAGCACGGACGCCGTCAACAGCGACAGTCCGAACGGGAGCCACGTCCCCGACAGTGCGAGCGCTCCGATAAGTGAGAACGCACTGATGTTCAGCACGATCAGCAATACCGCCGTCGTCAGGCTCCAGCTCCCGAACACCATAATCGCGATAGTAGGCTCGGACTGGAGATAGCCGATCATGAAGAGGGTACAGGCCCCGATTGTCAGGTTGACCCACAGGGGGAACGCCGGAAGTAGCGCGCTGAACAACAGTACCGGATAGAGCGCGAATGTGATGGCAAACAGCGTCAGCCCCCGGCCGGTCGGCATCTCCAAGAGCGAGCCGCGTGACGGGGTGTCGGTCTGGCGGACGGAGTACGCGGATGACGAAGTCCAGGTGGCACCGCTGCCGGCGTTGTCGCTGAAGCCGCTGGTCGCGGTGGACCCGGAGCGCTGGGTCGACTCTGAGTTCGACGCCGTCGCCGTCTCACTGGCTGCGTCGGTCGATTGCTCGTTGCTCGACGACGCATCGGTGTCGGTAGTCGAGCGCCCATTTTTGTCCTCAGCGACGCGGTCTCTGGCGGCTCGTTCACGTCGTGCCCGATCTTGGGCGTTCGTCCGGGCTGTACCTCGGTCAGTGCTCGCTTCGGTTCGATCGGTTGCCGATTCAGATTCGTCATAGCCCGCGCGCCGTGCCGCTTCGGCTACGTCGCTGCCACTGTCGTCCGGTATGTTACGCTCGCCCGCAACATAGGCGTCGTGACCCAGCTGATCGTATCGCGCCCGCTCGTCTTCGTCGGTGAGCACGTCGCGGGCTTCGATGAGCCGCTGTGTCGCCTCGCCAGCGTCGGCGGCATCGCTCACGTCGGGGTGGGTTTCCTTCAGTCGCTCCCGGTAGGCCGCTTCGATAGCCGCCGTCGAGGCGTCAGTTGGAACGCCCAGCACCTCGTAGAATGTCTCTGTCATGCCGAGTGTAGCACCTGCGGGCGAGCGACCGACAGTAACTGCACGCGACCGCAGTCAGTCACTCGTTCTCTACGCCTCCTTCGGTCTCTGTGTTGTGTCCGTACGACTCCGACGGCTGCTGATGGTCCCCAGCGGACTCCGATTCACGGGTACGAGCCGACGCAAGCCGTTCCAGCGCCGTCGCGATCCGTTCGAGCGTGAACACGAACCGTACAACCAGATACAGGAGCCAGGGGACCACAGCCACAATCAGCCCGAGTAGAATCTGCTGGACGATAATGAGACTGTACACGACGATGAGGATGGAAAGGCCCGCAAGCATCCCCATCACCGCCTTTTTGTTCGATGTGGAGGGCATCGCTAGTCGGTTCGTGTGCGTGGCACCAAAGGGTTTCCTCCGCTGTGTGAGCCTGTACGAGGAATCTTTTTGCGAGGGCCGTCCCGAGCCACGGTATGGTCTCTGAAATATTCGACCCGGAGCGGTGGAGTGCCATCGACCGGTTCGACTTCACCGATATCACTTATCACCGCTCAACCGACACGGGTGCGGTCCGTATCGCCTTCGACCGCCCGGAGAAGCGCAACGCCTTCCGGCCGGAGACGGTCGACGAACTTGCGACGGCGCTGGACCACGCCAAGCGCCAGACCGACGTTGGCTGTGTCCTCCTGACCGGGAACGGCCCATCCGAGAAGGACGGCGGCTGGGCTTTCTGCTCCGGCGGCGACCAGGGTATTCGAGGTGAAAGCGGCTACGAGTACAGCGAGTCGCTACGCGACTCGGACACAGCGAGCGGGGAGCAAAGCGACCCGCGAGAGACGAGCGACGGCGTGGAAGATGACGCGCCGGAAAACGTCGGCCGGCTTCACATCCTCGAAGTACAGCGCCAGATCCGCCACATCCCCAAACCCGTCGTCGCCGTCGTCCCGGGGTGGGCCGTCGGCGGCGGCCACTCGCTGCACGTCGTCTGTGACCTCACGCTCGCCAGCGAGGAACACGCGAAGTTCCTCCAGACGGACCCCGACGTGGGGAGCTTCGACGGCGGCTTCGGCTCGGCGTATCTCGCACGGCAGGTGGGACAAAAGAAGGCCCGGGAAGTGTTCTTCCTCGGCAAGACCTACGATGCCGACGAAGCCGCCGACATGGGGATGGTCAACGACGTGGTGCCTCACGAAGACTTAGAAGATACTGCCATCGAGTGGGCCGAGCGGATGAACGAGAAGTCACCGACGGCGATGCGGATGCTCAAGTACGCGTTCAATCTGGACTCCGACGGCATGGTCGGACAGCAGGTGTTCGCCGGGGAGGCGACGCGGCTGGCCTACATGACCGACGAGGCTCAGGAAGGACGGGACGCGTTCAACGAGGGCCGCAACCCGGATTTCGACGACGTGCCGTGGCATTACTGACTCACGCCACGTAACCGCCGGTCAGTCCTCGTAAGCGAGGGTCATGACCCACTGCGAGAAGGTGTCGTCGTGGGGGTCGACTTCTTCGTCGCCGATAAAGGGCGAGAGCTGGTCACCGGCCATCAGAAGTGAGAAGTCGAGGTCGCGGGCCGCGGGTGTCAGGTAGTACGTGTTGTGCCCCTCGTACACCGTCTCCTCACGCTGGATGAGGTCCTTCTCGAACAGGGACTCGACGATTCGACTCCCCTTCCGCGAGGAGACGTCGAGTTCCTTCCAGAAGTCGCTCTGGTGGATGCCACCGGACTCACGAATCAGTTCGAGCCCGGCCCGCTCGCCGTCAGAAAGGTCCGCCTCCGACGCTGCTGAACTCATGTATTGTGTACACCGTGAGACGGCCGCTTAAATCTGACCTTCGACCGGGCGGTACGGCGTCCGGCATGGCGGCCCGGCCGCGTGCCGATACTCGTGGTCCGAACCAAGTGTGATGAGCGACGACGACCGCGTGCCGAAGCCGTCACCGTGGACGCAGACGCCGTACTCGTGGTCGCTGATGGTTTCGCCTGCCCGATCAATCCATTCGTCGGCGGATTCGCTGGGCTCCGGAACCAGCGCCTCGCGCAACCGCGTCGCGTTGGTCGCTTGCTCCTCGCCGGCATCGGGCCGATGGGCTGGAATCCGGTAGTCGCCGTCCGCGCCAACGTTGACGATGACGTGAACGCCGGGCTTGAAGTTCTGGACCGCGAGCTGGCCGTCCCATTCTAGCAGGACGGCAGCGTTCTCGTCTGCCAGCAGAAGGTTAAATCCCGAGTATTCGGCGTCTCTGGTCGCTTGCTCGACAGCACGGGCGGCTGACTCCGCGCTCTCGTGACTCAACGCGTCCCGGACAAGCAGGCCGCGCGAGCGGTCGCCGGCAAGGTCGGCGTCGACCCAGCGGTTCGTCACCGCCGCTAGCAGGCCGTGCTCGTTGTAGCCGATCCACGTCCCGTCGGCTTCTTCGTCGGCCGGCGCGACAACGCGACTGCCCCAGTGGCGCTGTTGTGGCGGCTGTGACGGCCTCTCGAGTCGCTCGTCGCGGTTCGCCGCGACCGCGACCGGCGTGCCGTCGAAGACCTGCCACGCGAGGACGATTGTACACACGGAACTCCATACGCTATCGACGTAGAAAACCGCTTGGCCGCGAGCCCCAATCCGCTATACGGATTCGTTCGACTCGCCGGCAGTCCCGAGGCGCGACCGGACGGCGGACCGGTCGACAGTCCCCGAGGCCGTCCGCGGGAGCGCATCGACTGCCCGCACCGTCTTTGGCACCTCGTACGGCGCGAGTCGCTCAGTGCAGTAGTCGCGAACCACTGCGGGCGATACGTCCCCGACGACTAGTGCGGCGACACGCTGTCCCCACTCCTCGTCCGGAAGGCCCACGACGGCCGCGTCCTCGACCATAGGGTGTTCACGAATGGTGCCGGCAACCGTCGATGCGTCGACATTCTCCCCGCCGGTCACGATCCGGTCGTCGACGCGGCCCTCGACCCAGAGACGACCGTCCGCGTCCCGATAGCCGATGTCGCCGGTCCGGAAACCGTGGTCGCTGAACGCGTCACCGTCGCCGTTCAGATAGCCCGGCGTGACCGTGGGGCCGTCGACGACTATCTCGCCGCGTTCACCGGGGTCACAGGCGGCCCCGTCGTCGACAACGGTCACGTCGGTGAACACGAGCGGCTGGCCGACGGTGCCGGCGTGTTCGAAGGCTGTCTCGGGCCGCGCCGTCGCTATCTGTGACGACGTCTCTGTCATCCCGTAGGTGGGACAGACCGGGACGTACCGCTCCCGACACCGTTCGATGAGTGTCTCGCTGGCCGGCCCGCCGCCGAGCAGGACGAACCGGAGCGAGGACGGCGGTTCCCAGCCCGCGTCCAGCAGCCGCGACAGCATCGTCGGCACCAGCGAGACGCCAGTCACCTCGTGTTTCGCAAACACCTGCTGTGTCGCGTTAGCGTCGAACGACCGCTGGACGACGGCCACAGTGCCGTATAGCGCGCTCCGGACGAACGGCGCCAGTCCGCCCATGTGGTAGGTCGGGAGGCAGACCAGCCAGCGGTCATCCGGAAGAACGCCGAGGCGGTACGATGACGCGACGGCGCTGGCGACGAGGTTGCCGACGGTCAGCTGGACGCCTTTCGGCTCGCTGGTGGTTCCAGAGGTAAAAATGACCAGTTGGGTGGCCGTCCGGGAGAGAGTCGCCGGGGTCACGTCGGTGGCTGTTTCGTCGGCCGAGACCGTCGCTGCTGTCTCGTCGGCGACAGCAGCCGCTGAAAGGTCTGCACCGACCGAAACGACGGGACAGCCGTCGATGTCACCCGCCAGCGACGCGGTGCTGTCCCCGCAGACCAGCAGGTCGGCGTCAACCGTCGAGAGCTGGCTCTGGAGCGTCCCCGTGTCGAGTTCGACGTTCAGCGGCGCGAGCGTCGCCCCCAGTCGCATCGCCGCAAACAGGAGCGTCCCGACTGCCGGCCGCGTCGGCAGGAGCGTCGCGACAGTGGCGTCCTGGGCGTCGATTCGCCGGTCGAGTTCAGCAGCCACCGCATCGACGGCGGCGTCGAGTTCCCGGTAGGTGACCGCGTTTCCGGAGGCCGCCGCGACCATCGCCGTCCGGTCAGGCGTCGTCTCGGCACGGTGCGTTACGAGATCCTCTGTCGGCCAGTTGAAAGGATCACGCATCGGGTTCCACCTCCGCCGGGTCGATGCCGAGGCCGGTCGACTGGGGAACCGACATCGATCCGTCAGTTACCGTTGTCGGGTCCGGCGCGAGGTCGGCGGCCAGTCGGTCGCCGGTCGCCAGACCGCACGCGGCCACATCGGGAATCGCGGCGGCGACGTGTAGCGCCGCAACGCGGGCGACGACGGCGTCGATAGTCGTCGTGACGACCGGCTTGACGCCCTGCTCGCGGGCCCGAAGTGCCAGCGTATGGGCGTTGCCGGGGCCGCCCAGCACCATCGGTTTCAGTATCAGTACGTCGGCCGCGTCGGCGTCGAGCACGCTGTCGACCCGGCGTTCGACAAGGGATTCATCGAGCGCGACACCGACACCGTTGCCCCGCAGCTCAGCGTGGCCGGCGAGGTCATCAGTCGGAAGCGGCTGTTCGACGTAGGCCACGTCCAGCGGCGCGAGGCGGTCGAAGGCGTCTTGCGCCTGGTCACGGGACCACGCGCCGTTGGCGTCGGCCCGCAGGGTCACACCGTCGCCCACCCGCTCGCGGACGGTCCGAACGCGCGCCACGTCTTCGTCGACGGTTCGCTTCCCGACCTTGAGCTTACAACAGTCGTAGCCGGCCGCGACCGCCCGCTCGACGGCGTCGGCGGTCTCAGCCGGTGACCCGTCGCCGACTGTCGCGTTGACCGGGACGCGATTACAGTGCCTCTCAGGCTCGAACCACTGGTACAGCGGCACGCAATCGGCCTTGGCGTCGGCGTCCAGTAGCGCGGTCGCAAAACCGTGTCGGGCGGCAGGAACCGATGCGGCGTCCAGCGACAGCAGGACATCCGTGTGCCCGCCGTCGGCCGCAACCGTGGCAGCGTCGTCAAGTCCATGGTGGCAGTCGTCAACGGACTCCGTCCAGCCCGGGAGCGGCGTAGCTTCGCCGACGCCGGTTTCGCCGCGGTGGTCGTAGCGAACGACGAACCCCGAGCGCTGGCTAATCGTCTCGCGGGCGGTGGCAAGCGGACTCGACAGCGGGAGCGAAAACGAATCGACCATCATAGTAGCTGTGTGGCAGCGAGACCCGCCGCGAACAGGACAGAGTGGGCGAACAGCGTCTGGCCGACCCGTTCGAGCGTCGGATTCAGTGCGTCGCCGTCGGTCTGTGTGAGGACTGTTTTCGAGATAGTCGACGCTAGTGGCAGCGTAAGCAGCGGGGCCAGTGCCGCCAGTCCGTACTGGCTGTCAAAGGCGAACACGACAGGGACGACGTAGGCCATCCCGACCATCAGGAGGAACTCGACGCGGCTCCATCCATAGCCAAGATAGACCGCTAACGTCTTTTTGCCCGTGGCGCGGTCCGTCTCGCGGTCGCGAATGTTGTTGACGACGAGAATCGCCGTCGACAGCCCGGCTGCTGGGAGACTGGCTGTAATGGCGGCGGCAGTGACCGATCCTGGGGGGAGCGTCATCGGAAACGTGCCGACGCCGCTTGCGCTCGCAACGGCCTGTACGTAGTATGTGCCGGTCACAGCGACGAGGCCGAAGTAGACGAACACGAACAGGTCGCCTAGGCCGCGGTAGCCATAGGGGAACGGACCGCCGGTGTAGAGAATTCCGGCGGCGATGCCTGAGAGGCCAACCACGACGATGGGCAGACCGCCGACAGCGACGAGATAGACGCCGATGACGACGGCGAGACCGTAGGTCGCTATCATCGCTCGCTTGACCTCCTCGGCATCGATGAGGCCGCCAGCGGTCACGCGGGTGAACCCCTCACGCTCATCGGTGTCGGCCCCCTTCACCGCATCGTAGTAGTCGTTCGCGAAGTTCGTTCCAATCTGGATAAGCAGCGCGCCCACCAGCGCCGCAACTGCCGGCACTGGAGCGAAGACGCCAGCGTGGACCGCCAGCCCCATTCCCACGATGACCGGCGCAGCCCCGGCAGGCAGTGTCTGTGGCCGTGCGGCCATCACCCACGCCTGTCGCTTCGAAACGTCCGCCGTCGCTGTACTCATTGGTGAAAACTGGGGACGCTATCCCCAAAGCGGCTGTGGTTCGACAGACACCCAAAATATGACCGGTTCCGAGACAGCAAGATCAGGGGAGTATCACAACCACTTTATCATGATTAACCATACGGTAGCCTGAGATGCACAAGCCACTGCTGACCACGGATTTTCTCGACCGTGCACGGGAATACTACGGGGACAAAGAGGCTGTTGTCGCCACGACCGGTGAACGCTTCACGTACGACGAGTTCGGGGAGCGAGCCGACGGGTTCTCGGCGGCGATGGCTGCCCGTGGCATCGAGAGGGGGGACCGGGTGGCCGTGCTGGACCCGAACACGCACTACCAGCTCGAAGCGGCCTACGGAACCATGCAACTGGGCGCGGTCCACACGCCGCTGAACTACCGGCTCGTGCCGGACGATTTCGAATATATTCTCTCGGACGCCGAGGTCGACGCCGTCTACGCGGACTACGAGTACGCCGATAAAATCGAGCCGATCCGCGACGAGGTGCCCACGGAAATCTTCGTCACCAACGACACGGACGCCGTCGACGGCGACTGGGAGTCCTTCGACGAAATCATCGAGGAGGCGGGAACCGACTACGAGCGCCCCGAGATGGACGAGGACGACCTCATCACGATCAACTACACCTCGGGGACTACCGGCGACCCGAAGGGTGTCTGTCGGACCCACCGGACCGAGACACTCCACGCCTACATCGTTGCGCTCCATCAGGAGATTTCGGACGACGATGTCTACCTCTGGACGCTCCCGATGTTCCACGTCAACGGCTGGGGCCACATCTTCTCGGTCACCGGCATGGGCGCGAAACACGTCTGTACCCGCGGCGTTGACGCCGAAGGCATCTTCAACGCTGTCAGGACAGAAGACGTGTCCTATCTCTGTGGCGCGCCGACGGTGCTGAACATCTTGGCGGACCGCTATGCAGCCCACGACGGAGAGATCGAGACGACCGGTGCGAACGATGTGCGCATCGCAACGGCCGGCAGCGCACCGCCGGAGGC
Source organism: Haloarcula sp. H-GB4 (assembly GCF_030848575.1). Classification (NCBI taxonomy): domain Archaea; kingdom Methanobacteriati; phylum Methanobacteriota; class Halobacteria; order Halobacteriales; family Haloarculaceae; genus Haloarcula; species Haloarcula sp. H-GB4. Next base: position 1,193,504 of record NZ_JAVDDX010000001.1, read on the forward strand.
CGTCATCCGAGCCGTCGAAGACGACTTCGGCTGGTACCTGAAACACGTCTACGGCGCGACCGAAACCGGCCCACTCGTCACGACTTCAGACGCCCGGCGGTTCTTCGAAGACGGAAGCGACGCCCGCTTCAGCGTCAAGAAGCGCCAGGGCATCGGCTACCTTGGGACCGATGTCCGGGTCGTCGACGAGGACGGCAACGATGTGCCACACGACGACGAGACGCTGGGGGAGGTCGTCGTCCGCGGCAATCAGGTGATGGACCGCTACTGGAACAAGCCCGAACAGACGGAGGAGGCCTTCTCCGACCGTGTCGAGGGCTACTACCACATGGGCGACCTGGCGACGGTCGACGAGGATGGCATGGTTGCCATCCGCGACCGGAAGAAGGACATCATCATTTCCGGCGGCGAGAACATCTCCAGCATCGAACTGGAGGATACACTCTACGAACACGACGCCGTCAGCGATGTCGCAGTTATCCCCGCCCCGAGCGACGAGTGGGGCGAGACACCGAAAGCCTTCGTCGTCCCTAACTCAGGCGATCCTGACAACCCGGGCGTGACAGCTGAAGACCTCCGGAACTTCACCCGAGAACAACTGGCGACCTACAAAGTCGTCCGCCGCGTGGAGTTCGTTGAGGAACTACCCACGACGGCGACCGGCAAGGTCCAGAAGTACGAGCTCCGCGAACAGGAGTGGGAAGACGAAGACGAGATGGTCGGCCAGGGATAGCCATGCGCGCGAACTTCACGTAAGTGTAAATTATCTAAAACCAAGCACGGCCGAAAGATGGAACACGTAGCCCGTCAATGACGGGCATATGTTACCGTCCGATTTCAGAGATGGTCTTTTAACTCAGCGTCCTATAATGTGTGACTACTACCCAAAGGTATGACGGATATTGCTGAAACCTTCTGCATTCTCCACGCCGATGACGAACCGGGGTTTGCCGACATGACGGCATCGTTTCTGGAACGCGAGGACGACCGGGTAGACGTGCAGACTGCGACGAGCGCCACAGCGGGGCTGGAAATCCTAGCAGACAACGACATCGACTGTGTCGTCTCCGACTACGATATGCCCGAGCGGAACGGCATCCAATTCCTTGAAGCTGTCCGCGAGGAGTACGGGGCGCTTCCATTCATTCTCTACACTGGCAAAGGTTCTGAGGAGATCGCAAGCGACGCTATCTCAGCCGGTGTTACCGATTATCTGCAAAAAGGGAGCGGTACGGACCAGTACGCAGTGCTCGCGAATAGAATTACTAACGCAGTGGAGTCTCAGCGTGTCAAACGCGAGCGGAACCGCCAGCTCGATGCCATCGAGACCGCACAGGAGGGAATCAGTATCCTGGACGAGGATGGGCGGTTTATTTTCGTCAACGAAGCGTACGCAGATCTCTACGGCTACGACCCGGCGGAGATGCAGGGCCGGCACTGGGAACTGTTGTATCGAGAGGCGGACATTCCACGCATCTACGACGAGATCCTCCCGGCCATCGAAGAGACCGGGTACTGGACAGGCACGACGACCGGGCTCCGTGCCGATGGGAGCACGTTCACCGAGGACCACGTGCTCGCACGGACTGACCGCGGTGAACTGGTCTGTACGGTCCGGGATATTTCTCAGCGGCGGGACGGCGAACAGGAACTTTCCCGGACCAAACGCGCCATGAACGAGGCACCTATCGGCATTATAATGACCGGCCCCAAGCAGGATGACACCCCGATAACATACGCCAACAGTCGATTCTTGGAGCTGACTGGCTACACGGAGTCAGAGGTGCGCGGCCGAAACTGCCGGTTCCTGCAGGGCGAGGCGACCGAGTCCGAGCCGGTCGACGCGATGCGGGCGGCCATCGACAAGGGCGAACCCGTGTCGGTCGAACTCCGGAACTACCGGAAGGACGGAACTATGTTCTGGAATCAGGTGTCTATCGCCCCAGTCTGCGACGATGACGGAACGGTCATCAACTACGTTGGGTTCCAACGGGACATTACCGAACGAAAACAACACGAACGTCGCCTCAAAGCCCTCAGCGAATCGGTACAGGATCTGCTCCGGGCTGACACGCGCGAGGAGGTGGCTGAAATCGGCGTCGAGACGGCGCGCACTGTACTGGGACTCGAGGCGAACACAATCCACCTCTACAACGAGGATGAACGAACTCTCGAACCGGTCGCCGCCTCTGACGGGATATATGACCTGGTAGACGATTTGCCGACCTTCACGCCCGGAGACAGCATCGCGTGGCGCGTCTACGAGTCCGGTGACGCACTCGCCGTCGATGACGTCCACGCCGACCCGGACATCTACAACCCGGACACACTGATCAAAAGCGAACTGTATCTCCCGCTCGGCGAGTACGGAGTCCTGTTGGCCGGTTCGGAGACGACCGCGGCGTTCGATCAGCGAGACGTCGTCCTTGGAGAAATTCTGGCCGGACACGTCACCAGCGCGCTCAAGCAGGTCGAAGGGACCGAACAGCTACGCGACCGCGAGCGGGCCCTCGAACAGCACAACGACCAACTTGAGGCGTTCACGAGCGTCGTCTCACACGATTTGCGAAATCCGCTGAACGTTGCGCAGGGGCGACTGCAACTGGCGGGCGAGCAATGCGAGAGTGAACATCTGGCTGCTGTCGAACGGGCACACGAACGGATGGATACGCTGTTAACCGATCTGCTCACGCTGGCACAGGACGGTGAGACCGTCACCGACCGCGAACCGGTCGCACTAGCATCGCTCGCCGAAAATTGCTGGGCGACTGTCGAGACGGCCGATGCGACACTCGTCACTGATATCGACAGGACCGTCCTGGCAAACGAGAGCCGCTTGAAACAGTTATTCGAGAATCTCGTTCGAAATGCAGTTGAGCACGCTGGGGCGGACGTGACCGTAACGATCGGGGCGTTAGACGACGGGTTCTACATCGCGGACGACGGCCCCGGCATCCCCGAAGACGAGCGGGAGACAGTGTTTGAAGCCGGCTACTCAACGAGCACGGAGGGAACCGGATTCGGGCTCAGTATCGCCCGGCAGGTCGCAGCGGCGCACGACTGGGAGATCAGTGTTCGCGACAGCGCCGACGGTGGCGCACGCTTTGAGATTACTGGTGTCTCGTTTTGCGATTCATAGCGACTGGCGCGGTGTCCATCTGGAGTCTTGCTGGCACCCCGTCCAGAGGCAGTCAGTACTTCACCACTGTTCGATAGTCGGCGGAGGACTCAGTACGAGTGAGCTGCCGCTGTTCGTTCGTTTCCAAAAGCGGCAGCAAGCCGAGGTTCGTTAGTCTTCGAGCGCGTCAGCGATGCGGTCGAGCGAGCGCCGCATATCGTGGACTTCGTCTCGGAGCTTTCGCATCTCGCGCGTGAGTTCCTCGTTGTCGCTTCCGCCCGATTCCTCATGCTGGCTTGGCGGGCCGCCGCCCATGCCACCGGGGCCACCCGGACCGGGGCCGCCGGGGCCGCCACCCATCATGCCGCCCATCATCTGTGCGAAGGGGTTGCCGCCGCCCATGCCACCGGGGCCGCCGCCACCGCCCATCATCTCTTCCATGCGCTCTTCGCGGCTCATCTCTTCGCCGTCACCCTCGCCTTCTTCGCGCTCCTCGGCGCGTTGCTGTCGGATCTCCTCGACTCGCTCGCGGAAGGACTTCTCCTCGCCGCCTTCCTCGGTCGCGTCCGCCGATTCGCCAGCGTCTTCAGGTTCATCGTCTGCCATACGCTCGGGTTTGGTTGGGCCGCTGAAAAGGGTTGTCGTCCGAAGACAGGCCACGTAAGCGGTCGGTCAGCGGGGGACGCTGGTCCGGAGAATCGCGCCGTCTTCGGGAGACTGGTTCGCAAAGTTACAGATGAACAGCGAATCCTGCTGGTCGCCGGTCCCGAAGAGCACGTCAGAGGGGAACACCAGCCCGTCGTCTGCCGTTGCAACGGCGTCCGTGGTCCCGTCCGCAGTCACTCTGACGACGCGGTTCTGGCTGTTGGCCGCAACATAGATGTCACCGTCCCGGCTGGTAATCCCGTCCGCTCCGAATATCGCACCGCCTTCGAAGAACATCGACGGCTCGCCGGCGGCACCGTCCGACTCGACCGGAACGCGGAGCAAGCGACCAGTTTCGTCGGGGGCTCGCGTTACCGCGACGTAGATATCGCCGTCAGCGTCGCGGGCGATTCCGTTCGCGCCGAAACTCTCCGTCTCCAGCCGGTCGTCGTCCAGCCAGGTCGACCGCTCACCGTCGGTCGTGACCGCGTAGACCACGCCGTTTTGTGATTCAGTCACCAGCAGGCGCTCCCGGTCGGCGTCATAGTGGATGTCGTTCGGGAACCCGCTAATGCCGACAAGCTGTGCCGTGTCGCCGTCAGGTGGGACTTCCCAGACGCCCGACTGGTCGTCCTGTGTGGCGACGGCGGCGTATACCGTTCCATCGGGCGCTGCTTCGACACCAATCGCGCCGGGCAACGTCGCAATCTGTTCGGTATCTTCGAGGGAGAGGCCGGTCGCGTCGGTCTCTGCTGCGGGAACGCGCCGGACCTCACCGGCCGTGATGCCGAAGTACAGGCCGCCGTCAGGACCGAGGGCCATGTTCTCCGGCACGCGGTCGCCACCGACCGAGACGAGTGTTTCAACGGTCGTTTGGTCCGGCGTCGCTGTCTCGGTGTCGGTTGCCGTCGGTTCGTCGGCTGTCGTTGTAGGTTCGCTACTACCGTCGTCGGTAGGTGTCGGGGTTGAGTCAGTTGCGGTCGACTCGTCGCCGCCGGTACAGCCGGCCAGACCTACACCGGTGGTGGCGCTGCAACCGAGCAGGAATCGTCGCCGCGTTACGCGTCGTCTGGTCATAATGTACTTCTCGACGTATGGCTGACAGGTCCCTGAAACCTCGGATTACTGAAACGCCGACTGTGGGTACCTGATATGATTGGCGGCAGGGCGTATCAGGCGAGCCGTCGGACCAGTACCGAGAGCCCCAGCCCGCAGCCAAGCACCACGGCGAGGTTGAACGCCGCGTTGAACAGCGGCCGATATCTGTCGGTGACGAACGTATCAATCGCCGACGACGCGGAAAAGTAGAACTGCAGTGTCGCGATGAGCGCAACGAGTGTGAGGATAGCAAACACTGCCCATTGCGCGTAGACGGCAATCGTCGGACCAGAGTCGTCATCGGTCTCGCCGACAGCGTCGCTGGTCTCCGCGCCGGTGTCCTGTGCCACTACGTCGGTGTTGGAGGTGTCACTCATTGGTCTGTCTCCGTGCGATGAGGAGGGCGCTTGCGAGGACCGCAATCAGTCCGAGCAACGCTGTGAAGCCGGGCCCCTGCCCAGATGCCGTCTGCTGTGGTTCGTCCATCCCCTGCTCTTCCGGCCGGTCTTGCTCGAAATCGCTGGATTGGAAGCCGACCTGTTGTCTGGTTTCGTTCTCCTGAAGACGCTCTGTCGGATGGAGGTTCGCCGGGGAGCTCTCGGTCCCGACGATGACGCCATCGGAAAGCAGCATCCCGTCGAGCCAGTAGTTGTAGTCGTCAGGCACCGTCAGTTGGGTTCTGACGATCTCAGTCCGGCCGGGTCGAATCTGGCCGACCCGCACGGTCGACTCGTCAGCGATAACATTCGAGTCAGCTTGCCGTGCTCGGAGCCGGAGCGAGAGATCATTAGACGGATTGTTGCCGGCATTCGTGACGTACACCGAGACGTTCAGCATCGTCTGGTTGTCCGCGACGCCGTCAATCCGATAGGTGATGGAATCGAGCGGGACGCCGGCGTTCTCGAAGCGCTGGAACGTCACGGTACTGCGGGCGTACGCCGGTGTGAGCGCGTCGACGTTCTGGACTGACTGCTGGCCGGTCTCGACCCGATTCCCGTCCTCGTAGACGATCGTGTCTATCCGATAGCCGCCTGCTCGCTCGACTGTGATGTTTGACCGCACCGATACCTCTCGTTCCCCTTCGACTGTGCCGACCGACTGTCGCGTCGTCGTTGCGACGAGGCCGGTGTCCGCATCGATGGCCCGCGTCTCGACGGTGACGTTCTCGGCAGGACCGCCGCGGTGCGAGAGTCGGGCGTCGATGGAGAGCGTCACTGTCTGGCCGTCGACCGACGCCGGTTCGATGGTCGTCTCGCGGAGGTCGAGATAGCTCTCGCGAACGTTATCCTCGGGTTCGGAGAGCGCGCCGGGGACCGCTGTTGCACCGATGAGCATGGTCAGGACGACCACGACCATGCCACCGGTCAGGAGGGTTTCACGTCGCACACGAGGATGGGCAACAGCCGCCTTTAAATGTCTTCTGTACTGTCAAGTACGGATTACAGCGACGCCAGTCGCCGGTGTTATCCGAACGCGCCGAGGCTCGACTGGAGGTCGCGGTCGGTTCCGCCGTCGGTGAGTTCGTAGCCGACGAGCTGTCGGAGGTCGACGGCATAGACGCTGCCGTTGTTCTCAAGCACGACGACGCGTCCCTTCGTCCCCCGGACAGTCCCGGTCGCCAGGGTTTCGGCCATCGGACGGTCCGAAAGGGATAGGTCGTACTCGAAGTCGTAGGTCGCCAGCGGGTCGTAGCGCTCACAGAGTGACGCCCACCAGTCCGTGTCGACGGACTGGTCAAATCCCGATATCTTCGTCGGGACTCTGACCCGGTCCCCCAGCTCGACAGCGATATCGGCCTCGATCTGCCGGGCGATACGGCCGTCGGCGACGGTTCGGAGGTGGGCGGCCCTGTCGGCCCCTTGCTCACGGAGCCGCGTCTCCAGCCGCCAGGAGCGGGTGACCCCGACCTTGATGACATCCGGCGCGAACGCTGCCAGGTACACCGCGTGTTCCTCATCGCAGGTGTCGAGGGGCTTGTTGCAGTCACCGGTACAGCGGGCACACGGCCAGATATCGGTGTGTTCCGGACAGTACGGCGCGGAGTCATTGTCGCAGTGAAAATGTCGGTCGCCGTCGACCGCGCCAGCACAGTGGCGCTCGCCGAGCGTGTAGGAAAGTTCCGTGTCGGGGTCCAGTCGCTCGGTAGTGACGCTCCCGTCCTCGGCCAACAGGAGCGCGGCGTGTTCGTCGACCCGCGCATGGTAGCCCACGACCTGCACGTCCGGCGGTTCGGCGCGGAGCCGCAAATGGCTGCCGGGACGATGTTTTTGTGTTTGTCTGTCAAATACCAGCACATGGCAGACCTACAGCTTCGGAGTCCGGCCTTCGACGACGGCGACCGTATCCCCGAGGACCACGGCTACTCGGCGGCAAACACGAACCCACCGCTAGAAATCGAAAACGTCCCGTCGGACGCATCGTCGCTCCTCCTCATTGTCGACGACCCGGATGTCAAAAAGCCGGCCGGGAAAGTGTGGGACCACTGGCTCATCTGGGACATTCCACCGGATATCGGGCGGATTCCGGAGGGGTGGACAGCCGACGAGGCCACAGAGGGACAGAACGACTTCGGAGAGGTCGGCTGGGGTGGTCCGAATCCACCGGACCGAGAGCACACGTATCGATTCCTCCTGTACGCGCTAGACACGACGCTCGATCTCTCCCCGGCGGCAGACAAGGATGACGTGTACGACGCGGCCAGCGGCCACGTCGTCGAAAAAGCACAGCTGAACGGCACGTACCCGGTCTAAGTCCGCCCTTAGAGTTCTTCGAGCAGTTCGCGGGTCGACTGCCGCACGGCGTCATCGCTTGACTGTTCGGGTTCCCAGCCGAGCGCCGAGAGCTTGTCGACGGAGAGGCGCATTCGCGGTACGTCGCCGGTCCAGCCGCGGTCACCACCGGTGTACTCGTACTCGGGGTCGATATCCATCTCTTCGGCGACGATGCTGGCGATGCGGTCGACCGATGTGGTCGTCCGCGTGCCGAGATTGAACACGTTGTGGTCCTTGTCAGCGTGTTCGACGGCGAACAGCATCGCGTCGATACACTCGGAGATATGCATATAGGACTTCTCCTGACGGCCATCGCCGAGAATTGTCAGCGTCGACGGGTCCTCGGTGAGTTTCTCGATGAAGTCGGGAATGACGGCGCCGCGCAGGCGCGGGCCGACAATGTTCGCAAACCGGAACACCCACGACTGGATGTCGTGGCTGTGGGCGTACGTCGAGACGAGCGATTCCTCGGCGAGTTTTGTCGCGCCGTAGACGCTGATGGGCTCAAGCGGCGCGTAGTCTTCCGGCGTCGGCCGCGGCGCTTCGCCGTATACCGTGGACGACGACGTAAACACGAGGTTTTCGACGCCGGCTTCCTGCATCCGTTCGAGGATGTTGTAGGTGATGTCGCTGTTGTCCTCGAACTGGCGGCGAGGGGTGTCCGTGTCGACCAGCTTCGACGCCGCGAGGTGAACGACGAGGTCGACATCGCTTGTGATAGCCTCAGCGACGACGTCGGGGTCGGTGAGGTCACCATCCAGATAGGTTGCGCCCGCATGGACCCACTCGGACTGCCCGTTCGCTTCGTTATCGACGACGACGACGTCGTTGTCCGGAGCGAGGCGCTCGACCAGATGCGACCCGATAAAGCCCGCCCCGCCGGTGACGACTATTCGCTTCTCTGATACGTCCATAGGTGCGATGCTTCCCAGGCGAGAAAAAACGTTGTGGTCGCGGCCGATTCCGGTGGCGTCGGTAGCCACGTAACAGATGACAACGTCGTTTTATAGCTTCCCCTGTGAGAGTCGGTTATGACCCGATTCACTCGCCGTAGCGTTCTCTCGGCGACAACTGTTGCGCTCGGCGCGCTAGCCGGATGTGCCGGCGGCGGTTCTGAGTCGGCCGAAACGGAGACTGCTGGAACGGAGACGGCAACGCCCGCTCCGGGCCAGCCGCTCTCGACACCGGTCGCGGGCGACCCCGAGGCCGACGTTACGGTTGCGGTGTACGAAGACTACGCCTGTCCACACTGTGCGACTTACTCGGAGTCCGTCTATCCGAAGGTTCAGGAAGACTACCTGGACGATGGAGCGATCCGCTACGAGTTCCACGACTTCCCGATTCCGGTCAACGAGGAGGTCTCGTGGCAGGCCGCAAGCGCTGCGCGCGCCGTGCAGGACAACGTCGGCGCGGAGGCCTTCTTCACATACTCCGAGCGCCTGTTCGCGAACCAGAACCAGCTGGGGCCGGATACCTACGCCGAACTGACGGAGGGACTGGACGTCGACGGTGAGACTGTTCGAGCGGCCGCGACGGGGGAACTGTATCGCCCGACAGTTTCCGGTGACCGTGATGCAGGTACCGACCGCGGCGTTCGGGGGACGCCAACCGTGTTCGTGAACGACGAGCAGGTCGAGTGGAGCGAGGTCGCCTACGAGCCGGTCCAGTCAGCTATCGAAGCCGCACGGAGCGACGGATGAAGGACTCCCCGCAGGTGACGGTGCTCCGACTGGGCCACCGGCCCGGCCGGGACGAGCGGATGACGACCCACGTTGGACTGACCGCACGCGCGCTCGGGGCTGACAAAGTCGTGCTGGCCAACGCCGCCCGCAATCAGGCAGATACCGTCATCGACATCACCGACCGGTTTGGTGGTCCTTTCGACGTGGCCTCGACAGAAGAGCCAAAGCGGCTCATCCGTGATTTCGAGGGTCGCGTCGTCCACCTGACGATGTACGGCGAGCCGGTCCAAGAGGTTGAGGCCGGCGTTCGAGAGGCCCACACAGCGGAACCGCTGCTGGTCGTCGTCGGCGCGGAGAAAGTCCCCTTCGAGGTGTACGAGCACGCCGACTGGAACGTCGGCGTCACCAACCAGCCACACTCCGAGGTCGCTTCGCTGGCCGTCTTCCTCGACCACCTGTTTGAGGGCCGGGAACTGGACCGCGACTGGGAGAACCCCGACCGGGTAGTCGTCCCGCAGGAAACCGGCAAGCGAGTCGTCGACCCCGGCGAGGAGTGATGCCCACGCAGTTGTGCCGCGGACCTTTTATCGCTCGACGCTAACTCACGCTCAGATGTCGCGTCATAACGTGTTGCTCGTCGTCGCTGACAGTCTCCGCGCCCGGAGCACCTCCGTGCTGGGCTATCGCCGTGAGACGACGCCCTTTCTCGACGCTTTCGCCGAGGAGGCGACGGTGTACACGCAGGCTCGCAGCCCGAGCAACTGGACCGTCCCCAGCCACGTCAGCATGTTCACGGGCCACGAGACCCACGAACACGGCGTCGACCACACCGCTAGACTCGACGCCGGCCACACAATCTTCGAGGAACTGGCTGAAGCAGACTATGACACGGGGTTGTTCTCCGATAACCCGTTCCTGACGGACCACGAATCAGGGCTTGACGAAGTGTTTCAGACGGCCGTCGGATCGCCTGAACAGTACGATTCGGCTTACGAGACCAATGGCTCGCTAGGCGACTGGCCCAACGGCTTCTGGTACGCTGACCGGACGCTAGAGTGGATTTCCGAGCGGGAGGGCGAGTGGGCCGCCTGCATCAACCTGATGGACACCCACCGCCCATACGAGCCACTCGCCGAGTACGACGAGTGGAGCGACGAGCGCTCCCGCGACATGCAGGAGTCGATGGGGTTCAAGTGGCACTGGGAGTTCCTTTCGGGGAACCTCTCGCTTGGCTTCGCCAGCATTCTCGAACAGATATACCACGGTGCAGTCCGGCAGGCCGACGCCATCTTCGAGACCCTGATCCGCGGACTGGACGAACAGGGCGTCCTCGATGACACACTGGTCGTTTTCGCTGGCGACCACGGCGAGGGCTTTGGCGAACCGACAGCGATTCCCGAGGAACCGCCAGCTGTCAGCCACCGTATCGGGACTCACGAGACGATGTATCACGTCCCGCTCGTCGTCCGTGCTCCCGGCCAGCGGGAGGGACACCGCATCACCGATCTGGCGACGCTCAGCCGGTTCCCCGACGCCGTCCGCGCGATAGCGCTCGACGAAAGTAACGCGGACGGTCCGGCGTTTGCCTCGCCAAACGGGACCGTCGTCGCGTCACAGGCCCCCATCGGTCCAGCGATGCGTGAGGAGGCCGAACGGGTCTGTGGCGACGCTGCCCCGTTCGCAAAGCACGCCCGACTGGTCTACCACGACCGGCCCGGCAATGAGGTGCGAAAACGGGCGGCATGGGGCAACAGTGCCTACGAATCCGTTATCAAGGGCTGTGGCGGCACGGTTGAGGACAGCGATATCGCCGCCGCCGTCGTCCGGAACCATTTCAACAGCGATCGGTACGCCGATGTGGATATCGCGACGCCACTTGACGGCTACACCGAGTTCGAAGACGCGTCTGACACGCAGTTTGCCGAGGACCTCGACGACCGACTGGAGGCGCTTGGATACAAATGACGATGATACCCGACACTGAACTGGTACTCGTGGTCGCCGCAGATGAAAACAACGTCATTGGCCTAGATGGCGGCGTTCCCTGGCACTATCCCGAGGACGTGCGCCAGTACAAGGACCGGATCGCCGGCCACCCGGTCATCCTTGGCCGACGAACATTCGATTCGATGGACCCGCTCACAGACTGCTACACCGTCGTCCTGACGACCGACGACAGCCGGACCGCCGATTCAGAGACAGTTGAGTACGCTACGACACCCCAGATAGGTGTCGAAGCAGCCGCCCGCGCCGGTGCGACCGAGGCGTTCGCTGGCGACAGCGCCGAAGCAGCCAACTCGCCACCAGTCACCTATGTCATCGGCGGCGAGGCAGTGTACGACCTGTTCCTCCCGTTCGCCGGCCGAGTTTTCCTCAGCCGTATCCACGAGCGCAACGAGGGCGACCGGTATTTCCCTGATCTGGGCGCGGAGTGGACAGAACTGTCCCGGGAGGCCCACGACGGGTTCGATGTCATCGAATACGAACAGACATCACCGCGACCGCTTGCCAACCTCTGACTGTTCGCCAGTGAAGACGGTCGTCTGGAACTGTCCGTGTCCTGAAAACCACAGCTGTTAAAGTAATTCAAATGACTACTATTCTCCAGCAACTCGTGATGCTAGACAAAATCAAAAAATCCGTTTCGGATGTACTCTCGGGTGGGAAGGGGCAGTCAGACAACGGACCAGAGGCCGGTTCAGTGACGGATAACCGTGTTCGGGCTGGCTCCGCCGGCAATGACGGCGCGGGCACGGCCGACGAACCTGAATCGAATCTCTACGAGTGTCCGTCCTGTGACTCCGTCTTCGTCGCTATTGATAAAGAGACCTGCTCCTCCTGTCGGACGCCAGTCGAAAAAATCGAATAGCGGGGTTTGTGAGTTGTAGCGACGAACTACGCTGACGGTAGTCGCAAAAAGAGACTGCTGTCCGCCGTTGTTGCTGTGCGCCTGCAGGCACAACGAGTCCGTCCGAACAGCAGCGTGGTCCCGGCCTCTGTGGCAGCGTTCAGGAGAGGACGACCCGATGGTTTTAACCACATGACTCCCGGATGTTCGGGTAATGGCTTTTGAGGAACTCTTGGAGGACCCCGTCATACAGAAGTACCTCCACGAGCTGGTCGGACCGAAAGGGATGCCGGTCGCCGCCGCGCCGCCGGACGGCGAAGTGACCGACGAGGAACTGGCCGAGGAGCTCGGGCTCGAACTGAACGATGTCCGCCGAGCGCTGTTTATTCTCTACGAGAACGACCTCGCGACCTATCGTCGGCTCCGCGACGAGGATTCCGGGTGGCTCACGTACCTCTGGACGTTCCAGTACGAGAAGATCCCCGAACAACTGCAAGAGGAGATGCACCGCCTGCTTGACGGCCTTGAAGAACGTCGCGAGTACGAGCGGGAAAACGAGTTCTACCTCTGTGAGCACTGCGGTATCCGCTTCGAATTCGGCGAGGCGATGGAGTTCGGCTTCGACTGCCCCGAATGTGGTAATCAGGTCGAGACGATGGAGAACACCCGTCTCGTCACTGCAATGGAGAACCGTATCGAAGAGCTCAGAGACGAACTGAACGCTGATGTGGACGTGGAAGCCTGATGGTCGTTCTCGGTACAAAAGTGTACGTCGCCGGCGACGCCCGGGACCGTACGCTCGACGGACTTCGTTCGATGGTCGGCAACGAACTCGGCGACCTCGACGTGGCGTACGACATCGGCCTTCGTGACGACGACTTCCCGACGGTGACCCTCGACGGCCCGGACGAGACCGTCGCGAAGAACCTCCTCCGTGAAGAATTCGGCGAGCTGGTCGCCGACCACGAAGACGGCGAGACGTACGTTGGCACACTCGATAGCTGGGACGAGGACGGCTTCGTCCTCGATGTCGGCTTCGGTCAGACGGTCCGGATTCCGGCCGATGAGCTCGGTCTCGGGCAGGGGACGCCGTCACAGATCCGGAAACGGTTCGGACTGGTCCAGCACCTTCCGCTCCGGTTCGTCGCCGGCGACCCTGCAAGCCTTGCAGAGGTCGAGCAGGACCGCCTCTACGAGTGGACCCGTGGCAACAACGGCCGCATCAACGCAAACAGCGTGACACGCTCGGAAGCGCGTGCGACGGTCAACCGCGCCGGTCACGCACAGGATATCGTCACAGTCGAGCGTATCGGCCTGTTAGAACAGAGCATTATCTGCAACCCGGACACCGACCCGCCGGGGCTGCTCGCCGACATCGGGCAGTACATGCCGTCAGAGCTGCTGGCAATCGTGCCCTGATTTCGAGCTATGAAACGCCGCCACCTCCTGTTGGTCGCCGTTCTCGCACTGGTCGCCCTTTCGGGCTGTAGCGGCTTCTTCGGCTCGGAAGAGGTCGACCCGGAGCGGCTGAACGAGAACGCGAGCTACGACTGGAACACCTCAGCTGACGGGACAATCGTCATCAAGGAATCGAAATACACTGCCGTCTATGCCGTCGAAAACGAGACGACGTTCGACGTGTACACCGTCGACGGCCTCGGGCGCGAGCGGAGCGTCCCCATCAGTGCGCTTCGGTTCCGATACGAGAACGGGACTGTGGTTAGCGCCAACGAATCTTCGCTGAGCGCCTCAGAGAGCCGCCAGCGAACGACTGTCAATCTCTCCGGGAACGTCTCCGGGAAGGTGGGCTACTCGGTCGCGCGGACCGGCAAGCGCTTTGCCTCCCCGACGCTCGTCGAAGACGGGTCGTACACGGTCGTACTCCCGCCCAACACCGGGGCCGGGATTCCGTTCCTCTCGCGGATCAGTCCGGGTGGCTACGAGTCGGAGACTGTCGATGGCCAGCAGGTCATTCGCTGGGACGAGGTGACCTCTGACCAGATCGTCGTCCGGTACTACCTCGACCGCGACCTATGGCTGTTCGGCGGCCTGTCTGCTATCGCCATCGTGATCGGCGTGGTTGGGACTGTGTACTACTACCGACAGCTACAGGCGGTGATTCGCCGCCGCAAGGAGGCGGGTATCGACCTCGAAGAGGACGGCGATGACGATGACCCACGGGACCGCGGTCCGCCGCCAGGGATGCGCTGAGGCCGGATCGAAAGCACAATCAGACGCGTTTTACAGACGCTAACCGGGTCACTTTTTCGCATCGGGCGTGCACACACGGCTATGAGCAACGGGTGGTTCGCCGGGCTGGACCCGGACGACGACGCGGCCGCTGTCGAACAGATAGAGGCCGGGCGAGCCGATACGCCGGAGGACTGGCCACAGCAGGCCGTCGAGGCAGGATTCGCCGACGACAAGGCGGCCTACTATGACCGCCTGCACGAGATAACAATGGCGGCCACCAGCGCGGCGGTCGCCGAACAGGAGGGTGCTGACGACCAGCAGCTCGTCCACGCAGTGCGGGCGATGGCCGACTGCGAACGGACAGCGAACGAACTCGCCGAACGGGTCGCCGAATGGGGTGGGAGCCGACACGGCGATAGCGGTAGCGGCGTCGAGTACGCTCGCTCGCTGGCCGACCGAGACGGCGAGGACGAGGGGGACCGCGCGCTCCGGTCGCTTGCCGAGCAGACGGCCGCGCTGGCCGACGAGGCTGACTCACTCCGGGCGTACATCGAGCGGACCGCGCCAGCCGTCGCGCCGAACCTCTCGATGCTGGCCGGGCCGGTGCTGGCGGCCCGGCTTATTTCACTGGCTGGCGGCCTCGAAGCGCTGGCGAAGAAACCGAGCGGGACGGTGCAGGTCCTCGGCGCGGAAGACGCGCTCTTTGCCCACCTCAAGGGGTCGGCTCCGTCACCGAAACACGGCGTCATCTTCACGCACGAGTACGTGAGCGGAACCCGCCGCGAGGACCGTGGATCGGCTGCGCGGGCTCTTGCGGGGAAGCTCTCGATTGCCGCCCGCATCGACCACTACAGCGGCGACCGCCGGCCAGACCTGCAGGCGGAGCTCGACGAGCGTATTGAGCGGATTCAGGCACGGGCCGAGGAGGGGGACGACGAATGACGCTCCCGACCGGCGTCGAGCGCCACGACTTCGGCGGTGAGACGAGCCTCGCCACACAGGGACAGCCAGTGTACGGCGAGCGGACGGACGGTGACTGGCGGCGGTGGGACCCCCACCGCTCGAAGCTCGGAGCGATGCTTGCACACGGAATGGATACCGGCCTCGACGGGGGCGAGACCGTACTGTACCTCGGCGCGGCGGCCGGGACGACCGTGAGCCACGTCGCTGATTTCGGCGGGCCGACCTACGCCGTCGAGTTCGCGCCCCGGCCGGTGCGAGAACTGCTGGACGCCGCGGAGAGCCGACGAAACCTCTTTCCGTTGCTCAAGGACGCACGCAAGCCCGAGAGCTACGCCCACGTCGTCGAACCGGTCGACGTGGTCGTGCAGGACGTGGCGACCAGAGGGCAGGCCCGGGTGGCGACGCTCAACAAACAGTTCCTGGCCGACGACGGCCGGCTCCTCGCGGCTATCAAAGCCCGGAGCGAGGACGTGACCGCCGACCCCGACGCCGTGTTCGACAGCGTGCGTTCGGAACTCGAAGCGGAGTACGAACTGCTGGAGACGGCGCGGCTGGACCCGTATCACGAGGACCATCTCGGGATCGTTGCCCGGCCCCGCGAAGACTGATGCGGAACCTCTTCCTCACGCAATTCGCTGTAAGATGGAATACAGTTGTGCGGGCTGAGCGGGCGGGGACGGAAGGCTTTAGCGGGTCGGTTCCGATGTGCTGATTAATGGACGCGACGGGTTCTGCCGAGCATTTTACCCGGATGGGGACGCTCGGCATCGAAGAAGAGTTCTACGTCGTTGACGAGTTTGGTCGCCCAACGTCTGGCACGGACGAACTCGTCTACGAGACGGAGCCACCAGCGGTTCTCGACGGGCGGCTCGACCACGAACTGTTCAAGTGTGTTATCGAGACGCAGACGCCGCGTATCGACGACCCGGCGGACGCCGGTGACCACCTCCGGTCAGTCCGGGACGCGCTGGTCGACCACGCCGAAGCGAACGGGTTCGGTATCGCCGCTGCGGGCCTGCACCCGCTGGCGAAGTGGCGCGAACTCGAACACGCCGAGAAGCCCCGATACAAGTCACAGCTGGACCGTATTCAGTACCCACAGCATCGCAACACGACCGCGGGACTGCATGTCCACGTCGGTGTCGACGACGCCGACAAAGCCGTCTGGGTGGCGAACGAACTCCGCTGGCATCTCCCACTGATGCTTGCGCTGTCGGCCAACTCCCCGTACTGGAACGGCTTCGACACCGGGCTGCAGTCCGCCCGCGGAAAAATCTTCGAGGCCCTGCCCAACACCGGGATGCCGACAACTTTCGACGATTACGATGCCTTCGAAGCCTACGAGCAGCGGATGCTCGAAACGGGGAGCATCGACGACCGCGGCGAACTCTGGTTCGACGTGCGACCCCACTCCGGCCACGGCACTGTCGAGGTACGTGCCCCGGACGGGCAGGCCGACCCGGACAGAGTGCTGGCCTTCGTTGAGTACGTCCACGAACTCGTCATTGACCTCTCTGAACGCTACGAGGACGGGGAGTCCGGCCGACGGCTCCGCCGGGAGTTCCTTGACGAGAACAAGTGGCGTGCCATCCGCCACGGCCAGTCCGCCGAACTACTGTCGCGTGACCTCTCGACGACGCGTTCGGTGAAGGAACTGGTCGAGAGCGAGAGCGACCGCCTGGGTATCGATGGGCTGTGGGAGCTGTACGAGCGCGAAAGCGGCGCCGAGCGACAGCGCCGGCTTCGGTCGGAAGATGGGGTCATGGCGCTCGCAGACTCACTGCAACTGTCCTGATCTGGACTGTCGTCTGGGGCCGGAACTGATTGGTTCCGTGTAACGACTGGAGAGTCGGGGCCAAGGGTTTTTATCCAGCTATAGCTTTTGTCCTCACAGAGACAACGCATGTCCGCAAACGACGACGACCACGACGATCTTGAGGACACAGACGATGTCCGGGACCGAATCGAGCAGGAGGCAGACCGCGCGGTCGAGCAGTTCGACGAAGGGATCGTCGACCTGCTGGCGTGGGTCCTCGACACGGAAACGCGGGCGCGGATCTACGTCCACTTGCGACAGCAACCCGAAAGCACCAGTGAGGAGATAGCCGAAGGGACCGGCCTGTATCCGAGCACTGTCCGCGAGGCCCTAGCGGCACTCACCGAAGAAGAGGTCGTGACCCGCCAGAAACGTGAGAGTGACGGCGCGGGCAACAACCCCTACGAGTACAGCGCTATTCCGCCGAGCGACCTCGTCAACACTATCGTCGGTGACATCCAGTCGGAACTGAACACGGTGTTCAACCTCGACGATCACATCGGCGGCGAGACGACGCTGGAACCCGACGATGAGCCGGTGACAATTTCGGTCGAAGATGCGAACGACGGCGCGGCCGACGCCGACGCAAGCGACCAAACTGGTGACGAAGGAGACGAGTCCGAGGACGAAGACGACGCTGACGTATAATCAAACCCGGCTCCAGCAGGCTGTTTCGCAAGTCGATATTACTAAACCTACCCGTGCCGTTGCCCGGGATATGAATGTCGCGCTGGGGGGAACGTTCGACCCGATTCATGACGGACACCGCGCGCTGTTCGAACGCGCATTCGAACTCGGGGACGTGACAGTTGGCCTCACCAGCGACGACCTCGCGCCGAAGACGCGCCACGACCAGCGCCACGTTCGCCCGTTCAGCGAACGGCAATCCGCACTCGCCGACGAACTCGCGACGCTCGCCGCCGAGCAAGAGCGCGAGTGGCAGGTCCGAGAACTCACCGAGCCGACCGGCATCGCTACGGAGTCGCAGTTCGACACGCTCGTCGTCTCGCCCGAGACGGAAACTGGCGGTCGCCGCATCAACGAGATCCGCGAGGAGCGAGGCCACGACCCGCTCGAAATCGAAGTCGTCCCGCACGTCCGTGCCGAGGACGGCGACATCATTTCTTCGACCCGGATCGTTGAGGGCGAAATCGACGAACACGGGAATCTCACGCCCAATCGCACCGGCCGCCAGAACATTTCGTAGCTACCAGCCCGGCGCTTCCAGCCCGGCTGTCTCCAGCAGGTCCTTCCAGCGCTGCTGAATCGTTAACCTAGAGACGTCCGTCGCCTCCGCGACGGCCGACTGTGACCGCTCTTCACCGGCGACCAGCGCACCGACGTACACACTGGCCGCCATTGTCGCCTGTTTGGACCGGTCCTCTTCGGGAATTGTCGAGAGGAACAGGTCAACCGCGTGGGACCGCGCCGTCGTCCCGAGGTCGAGCCTGTCCGATGCCGCCTCGATGTCGGAGAGCCACTCATCGTGCTCGATTCGGTCGCTGGCGCGGTACATACCAGCTTGTTGGTCCCCATCCTATCTAAACCTTCGTCGCCCGCAAGCGAAGGGTTCTTTATTCCAACACGGATAGCGACTGATGCGCGCGGGTTGCCGAGCCAGGCCAAAGGCGTAGCGCTTAGGACGCTATCCCGTAGGGGTCCGCCGGTTCGAATCCGGTCCCGCGCACTTCTCGGCTCGAATAACTCATGAGAGCCGTGGGTGCGGAATGAGGATTCGAAGCACAGAACGAGCGAACAAAGTGAGCAATCTTCAGGCGGTTCGAATCCGGTCCCGCGAAGTCCTGCTACAGACGCGGGCAATAGTCTCCACCTTCGTGTCAGACCTGATTCCCACACCGCAAGAATCGCGACTGCCGCTTATGTGGAGTGTCCGCGTCGTCTCAAATGAGGGACTGACGATGTCGGTGTATGACCCACTCCGTGACTCGTCTGCTCTCCCCGCAGGATCGGCTCGGTTCGAGTATGCTGTCGACGATGCGGACAACCCGACGGAACTCACCGTCTTCAGCGATCAGGACGACGAGCTCCCGACCCACTGGATTTCGGTCGACATCGAGCACGCCGTCGCGCTCGACGAGATGCGGTGAGCGAGGAGTGGGCTCGCTCAGGTCGCGTCTATCGATTTCTTGACGACAGAATTGAAGCGAACGCTCTGGAAGCGTTGTGTCCGAAGTAAGTTTGCGTGGGTGCAGTCCCAAGGGAATGCACCTGCACTCTGAGAGTGCGTGGGACCGGATTCGAACCGGCGGACCCCTACGGGACAGCGCCCTCAACGCTGCGCCGTTGGCCTGGCTTGGCTACCCACGCGCGCTCTGTCTGAGTGCATTCAACTGTTTCCGGTGGGTAAATAAAAGCGCTTTCGTTTGGACCCGCCCCGGGAGGGTGTGACACTCGGTCGAACCGGACGTTTGAAATATCACGAAACCGCTACGGGGGGCATGGCCAAATACTCGACCGGCAGTGGTGGCGATAGCGCCGGCGGGAGCTGTGAGCTCTGCGGTAGCGACGGCGGCGACCTCCAGACCGCGAACGTCGCTGGTGCGACCCTCCAAGTGTGTGACAGCTGTGCGCGTGACCACGGGGAAAACGAGCGAACGACAGGCAGTGACAGCTCGCGCGACGAACAGAACCGGAAACGCAAAGCCGCACAGAACGCGGCGAAGCTACAGGACGCACAGCAAGCCGACACCTCCCACTGGGAGGACGGCGCTGACTACGACGATGACCAGCTCCCGTATCTGGTCAGCGAGTACGGCAAGCGCGTAACGGAAGCGCGACAGGACGAGGGGCTCCAGACGAGTGAGCTGGCCGATGAACTCGACCTTGACGAAGCGGACATCCTCGCTGTCGAGCAGGGGCGCGCGACGCAGGCGAACGTCGGCGGCTCGACGATCAAGGCGCTCGAGCAGTACCTCGACATCGACCTGGTCGAGTCCAACTGACCCCCGGATATTTTGCCGACTCCGGTGTAACGGCCGGTATGGACCTCTCCGCTGAGCAGCGAGCCATCCGCGACACCGTTCGAGAGTTCGCCGTCGAGGACATCCGTCCGAAAGCCGCTGATGCCGACCGCGAACAGTCCTTTCCAGAGGAGTGCTGGGACGGGCTCGCGGATATCGACATCACCGGGCTGACGACACCAGCGGAATACGGCGGCTTCGACGCCGACAAACCGACGTACGCGCTGGTCAACGAGGAACTCGCGTACGGGTCGCTCGCGGTCGCGACGGCGCTGTCGGTCCACTGCCTCGCGACCTCGTGTATCGCACAATTTGGCTCCAAGGCAGTGCAGGACGACTGGCTCCCAGAGATGGTCGATGGCCGCCCGGTCGGCGCGTTCGCGCTCTCGGAGCCACAGGCCGGGTCGAACCCCCGGGAGATGTCGACCACCGCCCGACAGGACGGTGACGAGTACGTCATCGACGGCGAGAAGCAGTGGATTACCAACGGCAACCGATCGGGCGTCGTCATCGTCTTCGCGAAGGCCGACCCCGATGACCCGGATTCGATAACGCAGTTTCTGGTGCCGAAAGACGCCGAGGGGCTCACCGTCGGCGAGAAAGAGGACAAACTCGGCCTCCGCGCGAGCGACACGACGCCGCTCCAGTTCGACGGCGTCCGCGTTCCCGAACGTTACCAACTGACCGAGGAAGGCAAAGGGATGGCCGCAGCCCTGTCAATTCTGACTACTGGGCGGGTCGCTATTGCCGCTCAGGCTGTCGGACTCGCACAGTCAGCCCTTGACGAGGCCATCGACTACGCCGAGGAACGCGAGCAGTTCGACCAGCCGATCAGCGAGTTCCAGACGATTCAGCACAAACTCGCGGACATGGCGACGAACGTGCAGGCGGCGCGGCTGTTGACGTGGAACGCCGCACAGCAACTGGAGCGCGGCGAGCGGGCGAGGGCAGCGGCGAGCATGGCGAAGTACTTCGCGAGCGAGACGGCGGTCGACGTGGCTAACGAGGCGATTCAGATTCACGGCGGTTACGGCTATACGAAAGACTACCCCGTCGAGCGGTTCTACCGCGACGCGAAGGTGACGACCATCTACGAAGGGACCAGCGAAATCCAGCAGAACATCATCGCACAGGACTTGCTGGAGTAAGTGAGCCAGGGCGAAGCGGTTTTGCGGGCGTCGACCCTACTGCTGAGTGTGACACACAACGCCGTCATCTACGATCTTGACGGGACGCTTGTCAGGCTGGCCGTCGACTGGGGGACGGTGACCAGCGACGTGGCGACAGTTCTGCGCGAGCGAAACGTCGACCCTGAAAACCGCGATCTCTGGGAGATGCTGACACTGTCTTCGGAGACTGGCCACCGTGACGCTGTCGAAGCGGCGATCACCGACCACGAGCGGACTGGGGCGCACGAGTCGGAGCGACTGGCTCTCGCTGACGGCCTCCCACACAGCGTCCCCGTCGGCGTGTGCTCGCTCAACGCGGAGGAGGCGTGTCGGGCGGCGCTGGATGTGCATGACCTCGACAGCTATGTCGGTCCGGTTGTTGGCCGTGACACCGTCGAGTCACCGAAACCAGACCCGGAGGGGCTACTGGCGATTACCGACGAAATCGGCGTCGACCCTGGCGCAGTCGTGTTCGTTGGTGACTCAGAGAGCGACGCGACGGCTGCCCAGCGGGCTGGGATGGCGTTTGAGTGGGCGAGCGAGTTCGATCAGGCCCGGTATCGCGCGTAGAGGTAGACGCAGACGGCCGTCAGGAACCAGATGAGCGCGCCGACG
This sequence comes from Haloarcula sp. H-GB4, assembly GCF_030848575.1. Classification (NCBI taxonomy): domain Archaea; kingdom Methanobacteriati; phylum Methanobacteriota; class Halobacteria; order Halobacteriales; family Haloarculaceae; genus Haloarcula; species Haloarcula sp. H-GB4. The sequence continues at coordinate 1,215,403 of NZ_JAVDDX010000001.1, forward strand.
CGGACCGCGAACAGCGCCCGCGCGGTCCATGTCTGGAGCGTGACCGCGGTCGACGCAAGCACGACGAGCGGCGAGCCGACCAGAATCGTCGTCACGAACGTGACCTGCATCACCCACCCGAAATCCACGCCGTCCGGGTCCGTCTTCTCGACTGTTGGCACATCCAATGGTACAGCCAGGTACGGCAAGCACCTTGCGGTTTCCCGGACGACGTGCGCAACCCGAACAGGTAAGGCGCAGGCGCGCCCCCGCTCGGATATGCCAACTGTCCGGGACCTGCAGGCGATGGCTGGTGAGGAGCCGATCACGATGCTGACGGCGTACGACGCCGTTACCGCGAGCATCGTCGACGACACCGGCGTGGACGTCATTCTCGTCGGCGACAGCATGGGGAATGCCGTCCTCGGTCACGATGACACGCTCCCGGTCACGCTTGATGAGATGGCCTCCCGGGTCGGCGCGGTCGCACGCGGCGCGGACGACGCACTGGTCGTCGCCGATATGCCGTTTCTCTCCTTCGGCGCGGACGAGCGTGAGAGCATCCAGAACTGCGGACGAATGCTGAAGGAGGAGGGCGCAAACGCAGTCAAGCTTGAATCCGGACCACACACAATCGAGCTGACCGAACGGCTGACGGACCTCGGAATCCCGACGATGGCCCACCTTGGGCTCACGCCACAGAGCGTGAACCAGACCGGCTACACCAGACAGGCGACCGGTCGGGAGGAGGCCGAGGAAATCGTCGACCTTGCGCGAGAACACGAGAACGCCGGCGCGTTCGCGCTGGTGCTTGAACACATCCCGGCGAACCTTGCAGCCCAGGTCACCGAAATCGTCGACATCCCGACGATCGGGATCGGAGCCGGCGGCGACTGTGACGGGCAAGTGCTCGTGTTCACCGATGTGGTCGGCCTTTCGGAGTCCAGCCCGCCTTTCGCCGAGCAGTTCGGCGACGTTCGCGGTGAGGTGGCCGACGCTGTCGACGAGTATATCGACGCCGTCGAATCCGGCGAGTTCCCAGGCGAGTCCCACAGCCACACCGAAGACGAACTCGACGACCTGTACTGAGCAGTCACACCGGTTGGCCGACCTACCCGGCCGCAGCCGTCTGATTTTCTATCCAGGCGTCGTACGCAGACTGGTTCTTGACGACGACGGTAGCGTCCATCTTACTGTGGCCAGCCCCGCACATCTCGGCGCAGTACAGCCGGTACTCGCCGGGTTCGGTCGGATGCGTTCGGGCCATCATTGTCTGGCTAGGGAAGATATCCTGTTTGATGCCCAGTTGCGGAATGTAGATGGCGTGAATCACGTCCGTCGTTCGCAGCCTGAATGTGACGTTCTCGTCGGCCGGAAGGACAAGCCGTTCCTCCGTCGTGACATTGGCCTCGCCGTAGGAGAACTCCCACCCCCACTGGTAGGCGAGCACGTCTATCTCCGTATCGTCTGCGAAGGCGTCGCCCCCGTCAGCGGACGCCTCGGCTGCTGCGGGCGTAATGTAGGGGTTAGCCATCACCACGAACGCCGAGACGCCGACGAAGACGAGTATCGCGCCCGTCGCGGCCGTCCAGGTCACCTCTAGCGCCGGGTCGTCAACGGTCGGCTTCGGGTCGTCGTTGTTCCGAAACCGGTAGATCACGTACACGAGCGTGAGTTCCACGAATAGCGTCAGTGGCAGGGCGACGTACAGGAGTTGTTCGTTGAGGTCGTCGATAGCAGCCCTGTTGACCGACTGCGCTGTGACCGGAGCAGCAAGTAGCGAGAGCCCGACCACGACAAGGCCCGCCTGAATCACGCGCCTTCGGAGACGCATTGTCACACTGTACCAATCGCCATGTCAAATAACTTGCCCAACGTTGTGTTAACTGAGGGGCGATCGCCGCAAGATCCGGGTCTCCGTGTGGTTTTATGAGCGTGGGCGTGTCAGAAATTGGTAACGTATAGCATGGCGACACGAGCAACCGTTCCGGCACGGCACGTCACACACAGATGCTAAACAGGGCTATCGTTGAGGGAACCGCTCTCGCTGTGCTGGCCCTGGCAGTGCTTTTCCTGTGGGTCCGGGAGCAACGGAAGGCGCGACCGGAGAGCGATGGCGGGTACACGACGCGGGAGGAGATCGAATTCGAAATCGGCCGAATCCAGTCTGAACTGTACCGCTGGCTGACGACGACGGACCATCGGGACATCGGCCTGCTCTACATCGCTTTCGGCACCGCCGCCGGCCTGTGGGGCGGCACCGACGCGATGATGCTGCGGACGGAACTGCTGACGCCGCCGGCAGACATCTGGACGCCGGAGACGTACAACGCGCTGTTTACCACGCACGGGCTGACGATGCTGATATTCTTCGTCCTGCCTGTGTTCTTCGGCATCGGAAACTACGTCCTGCCGCTGCTCATCGGGGCCGACGACATGGCCTTCCCGCGGGTCAACGCCGTCGGGTTCTGGCTCCTGCCGCCGGCCCTGATTCTGGTCCGGATGGGACTCATGATTCAGGTCCTCGGCCAGGTGCTGAATCTGGTGCTCCCGGCGGACGCTATCCGGTTTTTCCTCACGATGCGCGAGGTGAGCGTGGGCTGGACACTGTACGCGCCACTGTCCGTGCAACAGCCCAATCCACAGATAGACCTGCTGTTACTCGGCCTACATCTGAGCGGCATCGCCACGACGGTCGGGGCCATCAACTTCATCACCACAATTGTCTACGAGCGCGGCGAGGGCGTTAGCTGGGCGAACCTCGACATCTTCTCGTGGAACATGCTCGTCACGAGCGGGATTGCGCTGTTCGCGTTCCCGCTGCTGGGGAGCGCGCTAGTGATGCTCCTGCTAGACCGGAACCTCGGAACGGCCTTCTTCGCCACGGAGGGCGGTGGTGCAATCCTCTGGCAACACCTGTTCTGGTTCTGGGGCCACCCAGAGGTGTACATCCTCTTCCTTCCAGCGACAGGGTTGATGAGCCTTATTTTGCCGAAGTTCGTCGGGCGGAGACTCTTCGGCTACCAGTTCATCGTCTACTCGACGCTAGGGCTGGGCGTCCTCTCTTTCGGCGTCTGGGCGCATCATATGTTCACGACGAGCGCGGACCCGCGAGTGAAGCTGTCGTTCATGGCCGTCTCCATCGCCATCGCCGTCCCGAGTGCGATCAAGGTGTTCAACTGGATCACGACGATGTGGGAGGGGGATATCCGCCTGACTGCACCGTTTATCCTCTGTGCCGGCGGCATCGGGACGTTCATCATCGGCGGCGTCACAGGCGTGTTCCTCGCCGTCATCCCCGTCGACATCCTTTATCACGGGACGTACTACGTCGTCGGCCACTTCCACCTCATCGTCGTCAGCATCATCCCGTTCCTGATGATCGCCGCGAGCTACTACTGGTATCCGCTCATCACCGGCCGGTGGTACGACACACGGATGGCGAGGTTTCAGGCGCTGCTGATCGTCTTTGGCTCGTTCGTGACATTCATGACGTTGCTGGTCATCGGCGGGCTTGGGCTCCCACGACGACAGGCCATCTACCCGCCCGAGTACCAGTTCGCCCAGCAGATCGCGACCGTGGGTGGCTACGTCATCGGCCTGAGTGCGCTGCTGTGGCTGTACAACATGCTCGTCTCGTACTGGCGGGGGACGCCCGTAACGACGACGGACCCGTGGGGTCTGAAGGCGACGAACCAGTTCACCCGTGAGTGGCAGTGGTTCGAACAGCGTATGATGGACAAATACGACATGGAGCCGACTGAGCCCGAGACGACGCGGCGCTCATACGCCCCTGAAGCCGAACCGACCGGACTGGCCGGCGGCGTTGGGAATGTCGCCCAAACCGTCTCTCGGAACGCCTGGATGGCCGCAGCCGGCGGGTTCGTCGGCACGGTTCTGATGAGCGGCGGACTCATCACGGCGATACTCATTGGCGTCCTCGACCCGGTTTCGTTCGGTGAAATCGCTGAACTGGTCGGGCTACCCGCGACTCCGGCCGTCGGCGCGGTGCTCTTCCTCGTTGGCGGGACCGTCACCTGGCCGCTTTTGTTCCTGGCCTTCTCCGACTACCTCCCCGGTCGCCTCCTGTTCGAGACCGGGCTTGTGTTCGCGACACTGATATCCAGCGGGTTCGCCATCGCGTTCTACACTGGCCAGAGTGGACTCGGGTTCGTCGGCTATCTCGCCTTCGTGCTCGTCTCCCACTGGGCGTACGGCATCGGGTTGACCGTGACCTTCCAGTACCTCAAATCGGATGAGGCGCTCCGGACCCGGACAGATGGGGGCGGCTGACAGATGAGTTCCGGTGCAGACTCGTTCGTCTTCCAGTATCTCGCGCCTTTCGTCGGCGTCCTGCTTATTGCGGTCGGTATCGCCGGAGCGGTGCCGGGCGGCTACGCCGTTATCGAGCCGGATCTGGAGAACTGCGGCAACCCGACTATCGGCGTGGAAGAGCCGGAACGGACGGCCGAGCGGTTCAGCGAAGGCGGACCGGGACCGCGGCTCCCACAGTTGGCTTTCGAGGACCTCTCGTCGGCCGAACAGACGGCGTTTCTGACGGCTGTAGACGATCCGGTCGGTGAGGAGCAGGTCGTCGGCAGCGTGCCCAACGCCGACGCCTTCCGTCGCGGAGCCGTGGTTACCTACGAAGGCGAACAGTACTACGTGACCATCGTCGCGGAGAACACCTGCTTCGCGGCCGCACCGCTACAGTTCCCGCTCGGGGTGTTTGCCATCGCGCTCGGGTTCCTCGGCGTGCTGGCCCCGCCGTTGTACCGGCGGCTGGTGCGGCTGGACCAGCGGGCCGGCCGGTCGAATTAGGGGTTTCGTGCGCTCCCCGTGGGGTCAGAGGGCAGCGCCGACGTACAGGACGACGACGAGGAACACCCACACGAGGTCGACGAAGTGCCAGTACAGCGACGTGGTCCGGATAGCCGTGTCCCGCTCGGGCGTGTAATGGCCCCGAAGCGCGCGACCGAACGCGATAGCGAGCAGCAGGACGCCGAGTGCGACGTGCAGGCCGTGGAGGCCAGTCAGGCCGTAGAACGCGCTCCCGAACGCACCCGAGCCGATACCGAACCCCTCCACGGCAACGAACTCGTAGTACTCGTACACCTGTCCGGCGAGGAAGACGACGCCAAGCGCGAGCGTCACCCCGAGCAGGCCGAGGAACCGCCGCCGGTTCCCGCCTTCGAGCGCCTCGTGCCCGTAATGAAGCGTCAGACTGCTAGTGAGCAGTAATACCGTGTTGATGGCCACGAGCGAGCCGAGCAACGGCGGGAGGTGGGCCGGCGGCCACGACCCGGCCCGGATGAAGGTATAGTAGACGAAACCGGCGGAAAACGTCGCCACGTCGGAAACGAGAAACAGAATCATCGTCGTCGCATACAAGTCGGAACCGCCGTCCACGCGGTTCTGTAGGTAATCGGTGATGAACGCCTCGTTTGCCCACCCGGCGAGTCCGGCCAGCAAGCCGATCGCACCAGCGCCGCCGAGGACAATCGGGACCACGGACGGGACTAGGTCGAGCCCGACAAATACCAGTCCGACGCCCAAGTACAGCGACGCAGCACCGATTGCAGCTATCAGGGGCCACCGACTTCGGTGCTCGTGGCCGTCTTCGGCGACGTGTTCGGCTCCCGCCTCCGTCGAACCAGCCATGTGAACCCGTAGCAGTGGGTTCGGTAAAACGGTACCCCCGTGATTGGCGTGCCGATTGCAGAACTCACCCGAATCTTTATCAGACCGTCAACCGACACCGAGAATGTGGTTTACGAGACGGGTAACCAAACGGTAGACGACGCCGTCGCACGCGTGCTGGACGGCGAGCGCCTCGACCGCCGGGATGGACTGGCTCTCATCGCACAGCCGGTCGACGACCTGGCGGCCGGGGCCGACTACGTGCGCACGCAACTGGGTGACGACACCGTCGACGCGTGTTCGATCGTAAACGCAAAAGCCGGGAACTGCGCGGAGGACTGTGGCTTCTGTGCCCAGTCGGTCCACTTCGACACCGGCATCGACAACTACGGCTTTCTCGGCCCGGAGAAGATACTGGAGGCCGCAAAACGCGCCGAACGCGACGGCGCACAGCGGTTCGGTATCGTCGTCGCCGAGAAAGGCGTCTCGAAGGAGAACCGCCCCGACGAGTGGGAGGAAGTCCTCGAAGCCATCCGCCTCGTCCGCGACGAGACGGACGTGGAGGTCGACGCCAGCCTCGGCATTCTGACCGAGGAAGAAGCCGCTATTCTGGCTGACGAAGGGCTCAACCACTACAATCACAACATTGAGACCTCACCCCGATACTTCCCGGAGGTCGTCCAGACCCACACCTTCGAGAAGCGGGTCGAGACGCTCCGTGTCGCTAAGGAGGCCGGCATGGACCTCTGTGCCGGTGTCATCTTGGGGATGGGCGAATCGCCGACCGACAGGGTCGACGCGGCGATGGCCCTGCAGGACATCGGCATCTCCTCGCTCCCGGTGAACATCCTGAACCCGGTCGCTGGCACCCCCATGGCCGAACAGGGGCTGCCCGACATTACGACCGAGGAGGTCGTCAAGACTATCGCAGTGTACCGCCTGCTCCATCCCGAGTCTCGTGTGCGCCTGACCGGCGGGCGCGAGGTCAACCTCGACACGGACGGACAGGTGGCCGCGCTGGAGGCCGGCGCGGACGGTATCCTCACTGGTGATTACCTCACTACCGAGGGACAGACGGCGGCCGACGACCTCGAAATCATGGAAGAGGCCGGGCTCGAACCGAACACCGACGCAAACGAGTTCGACCCCGAGGCGGTCAAGGAACGCGCGACCGACGAGACAGAAACCGAGACGGCGGCAGGGACAGCACAGACCAAATCAGAGCTCAAATCCGACGACTGACAATGGACGACATACGCTTTGCAGTGCTTGGAACCGGTGGTATCGGACGGCGGACGCTCGAAGTCTCACAGCACAAGGACGGCCTCACCGCCGTCGCGGCCTGTGACCGCAACGGCGTGGCTATCGACCACAGTGGCCTCGACGTAGACGAACTGCTGGAGGCGACGGAGGGCAATATTGCAAGCGGGCCCGAGGACGCGTCCGGAACGACGCCCGCAACCCCCACGGACGACTACGCCTCGGACGGCGGTGCAGCTGCGGTCGAGGGCGGAGGCGGCGGCGTCAAACAGCACGGTGAGGAGGCCGGCATCGTCGCCAGTTCGCAGGGCGAGCCGACGGAAACGCCCATCGACGACATCATCGCCGAGAGCGATGCCATCGACGCTGTCCTGCTGGCGCTACCGAATCTCGAACACGACTTCATCCCGCGCGTGGCCGAGCGCTTCGCCGAGGCCGACTACGAGGGCGTCATGATCGACGTGCTCAAGCGCTCCCGTGTCATCGGCATGCTCGATGACCGCGAGGACCTGCTGAAAGAGTCTGGCATCACGTTCGTTTGCGGTGCCGGCGCGACCCCCGGGTTCCTGACCGGTGCAGCGGCCCTGGCCGCCCAGTCATTCGTCGAGGTCGAGGAAGTCGATATCTGGTGGGGCGTCGGCCTCAAATCCGGCTACGAAGACAACCGCGGGACGGTCCGGGAGGACATCGCTCATCTCGACGGCTACGACATCGAGACGGCCCGAGAGATGAGCGAGGAGGAGATCGAGGCCCTCATCGACGAGCACGACGGTGTGCTGGAATTCCACGACATGGAGCATGCCGACGACGTACTACTGGAGCGTGCGGGCATCTGCGATGCCGAGGACGTTCACGTCGGCGGCGTCCTCGACGTGCGCTCGGACGAGAAACCGACGACGACGACGGTCAGCGTGACGGGCACGACATTCGACGGGGAGACCGGCACGAACACCTTCGAACTGGACGACGTGACCAGCATGGAGGCCAACGTCAACGGCCCGGCGCTTGGCTACCTGAAAGCCGGCGTCCGGAACAACCGCGCCGGCCACTACGGCGTGTTCGGCCCCGCTGACCTGATGCCTGGCTTCTGAGACCGCCTGATTCTTCCATGACTCACGGCTTCGATTTGAACGACCGACTCGAACAGCGCGACGCACAGAACCTCCGCCGCCATCTGGAAGTCGCTGAATCCGTCTCGGCACGGACTCGATTCGCCGATGACCCGAAGGGTGAACCACCGGAGTTCGACGACGAAGCCGCCGTCTTCGCCTCGAACAACTATCTCGGACTGGCCGACGACAGCCGGGTCCAGCGAGCGGCCGAACTGGGGGCACGGACGGTCGGGACCGGCGCAGGGGCCTCGCGATTGGTTACCGGCGACACGAAGGTCCACCGCAGGCTGGAGCGTGACCTCGCGGCCTCGAAAGGGACCGAGCGAGCCTTGGCGTTCTCGTCGGGCTACGCGGCCAACATCGGGACCATCGACGCGCTGGCCCCGGATGTCGTCTTTTCGGACGAGCTGAACCACGCCTCGATTATCGACGGCTGTCGCGTCGGGGCCAGCGAGACAGTCGTCTACGACCACTGTGACCCGGACGACTTGCGAGCGAAACTGGCCACGCGAGCAGCCGATGTCGATGAGGACGAACAGTGGCTCGTGGTCACCGATTCGGTGTTCTCGATGGACGGAGACATCGCGCCCCTGTCGGCTATCTGTGACGCCGCCGATGAGTACGGCGCGTGGTTGATGGTCGACGAAGCACACGCGACGGGGTTGTTCAGTGACAGCGGCGGTGGCGTCGTCCAGCGCGAGGGGCTGAGCGACCGTGTCGATGTGCAGTTAGGCACCCTGTCGAAGGCACTGGCGAGCCAAGGCGGCTACATCGCCGGCGACGAGGTGCTTATCGAGTACCTGCTGAACGCCGCGCGGTCGTTCATCTTCTCGACCGGACTCTCCCCACCAAACGCCGCGGCGGCCCGCGAGGCGCTGCGAATCGCTCGTGAGACCGAACGGACGACGGAACTCTGGGACACCGTGGCGACACTCAGGGACGGTCTGGAGACGATGGGCTACGAGGTGCTTGGCGAGACACATATCCTCCCGGTCGTCGTCGGTGACCGCGGCGACGCGTTGGAACTAGCCGACCGGCTGCGCGACCACGGTATCGTCGCGCCCGCGATCCGCCCGCCAACAGTGCCAGAGGGCACCTCTCGTATCCGGGTCGCGCCAATGGCGACACACACAGCTGACGACATCGCGCAGTGTCTCGACGCCTTCCGGACTGCCGGCACGGAGGTGGGCGTGCTGTGAGCGAAACGATCGACGAGTCGGAACCGGAAGGCGGGACCGGCCACATCGCCGAGGACGGCGTCTTCGTCGTCGGGACCGACACCGGCGTCGGCAAGACGGTCGTGACGGCTGGGGTGACGGGCTGGCTCCGGGAGACGGGGACAGCCGCCGTCGCAGTCAAGCCCTGCCAGACCGGCTATCCGCCCGATGACGACGCGGCGTTCGTCGAGTCTATCTGTGGCACGGCGGAGGCGGCAGTCTGTCTACAACGGTTGTCTCCCCCGCTAGCACCGGAAGTGGCCGCACGGGAAGCAGACAGCGATGTCACGCTTTCCTACGAGTCGATCCGCGACGGTGTCACCGATGTCGTGGCAGGAAGCGAGACGGCTGTTGTCGAAGGTATCGGCGGCCTGCGTGTCCCGCTTGCGGACGACCACGAAGTCATCGACCTCGTTGCAGATGTCGGGCTTCCTGCGCTGGTCGTCGCCCGTTCGGGCCTTGGGACGCTCAATCATACGGCGCTGACGGTTCAGGCGCTCCGGCAGAGAGGCGTCGCAGTTGTCGGTGTCGTTCTCAACGAGTACGAAGGCGCGACGACCGCAGAGCGGACAAATTCGGACGTTATCGAACGGATGACCGGGTGCTCTGTCTGGCCGGTGCCACCGCTTAACATTGAGTCGTCTGATAGCGTGATTGACGGACTCAGAGCGAGTCTCCCGCAGTCGGTGCTACAGCCGGCTATCGAGCGGTAGCTGTCAGTGTGTGTCGGCACAAAGGGGATAGAACGGGGGCAAACCCCCGTCGTGTGACACTACGGAGCCGGTAAGGCTCCATCTGATGATTGACTACCGATCACTAAAATAGTAAGGCACGTTTCATCTGGAGATTTCCCCTCAGCAACGGGCCGTGTTCCGTTAGGAACGGGCTACCGCCCAGCCGAAACGACGGTGCTAGAGGTCGATTGACAGCAGCGACTCGACGTCGACGCCGTCGTCCAGTAGCGTCCGCATACGGTCGACCGTTGCCTCATTCCGGGTCTGTCCGGTTCGGAGCACTTCCTCGACTCTGTCTATCGTCGTCCGTGTATCTGACTGAACTGACAGTACTGGAACGTTTTTCTCGGCCGCCTGTCCAATGACCGCACTGGCGGGCTGGAACCCACCGGTGAGGAGTAACGCGTTGATACCGGACGCTTCGAGGGCCGCAGTCTGGACCTCCGACCGGTCGCCACCGGTGACGACGACAGCATCGCGTGTCCGCCGGAAGCGCTCGAGCGCGCTGCTCCCGCTCATCGCGCCGACGCTGAACCGCTCGACGTGGACATCGGTGTTGGCATCACCAGTGAGGATGTCAGCGCCGAGGTTCCGGGCGAGGTCGGCAACCGTGACGCCGGCGAGCGAGCGGTCACGCGGCAGAATGCCGTGGACTGGGATTCCTTCTCCTTCGAGGAACGGGACCACGTCATCGGCGAGTTCATCTACTGTCGCATCGGTGACGCCGTTGAACAGAACCCCATCGAGTCGATCACCGATCGCTTCGGCCGCAGACAGAATTTCGTCCGTGTCACTGGGCGTGTCGTAGCCGGTGACTAACAGTACGCGGGCGTCAAGCAACTCCGCGATATCGATGTCTGTGAGGTCGACGATACTGCCAGTCGCTAGGTCGCTGCTCCCCTCGACAAGGAGCATATCGGTTCCATCCGAACACGTTTCGATGCCTTCTTGCAGTCGCTCACGGAGGTCATCCGGGTCCTCACGCCCGCGGATGGCTTCCTGAATGAACGTCGGCGAGTAGACGATGGGCTCCATGTCGTGGAGGTCGGTCTCCAGATCGAGCAGTTCGCGGGCGAGCATCGGGTCCTCGTCCCGTGTCTTGCCGACCGCGCTCCGCAGACGCGTTCCCTTGGGCTTCATGTAGCCGACATCGTAGCCCGCGTCGTGAGCACGCGTCGCGAGCGCGAGCGTGATAGCCGTCTTGCCGATACCTTCCTCAAGCGATGTAACGAGTAGCGTGTTCGTGTCGGTCATAGTTTCTCCTGGTCGAGGGTGAGTCGCAGGTCGACCGCCTGTACCCCGTCTGGTGTCGCGACGAGGGGGTTGATGTCCAGTTCGACGATTGCGGGGAAGTCAGTGACGAGTTGCGAGAGCCGCTGGATTGTCTCGACGAGCGTGGCCTCGTCGACGGGGTCGCGGCCCCTGGCACCGCGCAACAGCGGCGCGGAGTCGATGTCGTCGAGCATTCCTTTCGCCTCGGTCTCGCTGACGGGAGCGACACTGACAGTGTTGTCTTCGAGCACCTCGACAAAAATACCGCCGAGGCCGAACAACAGCAGCGGCCCGAACTGCGGGTCCCGGTTCATCCCGAGGATCGTCTCGACGCCGTTGTCGAGGTCGACCATCTCCTGTACCTGAACGCCGAGAATCGTCGCGTCTTCCTGATAGTTCCGCGCCCTGACGACGAGATCCTCGTAGGTGTCACGGACCTCCTCGACGGGGACAGCGACCTCGACGCCGCCGATGTCAGACTTGTGCAGAATGTCCGGACTGACGATTTTCATCACCACATCATCGCCGATCTCCTCGGCAATAGCCTCCGCTTCGACGGGCGAGGAGACGACATCACCCTGTGGTGTCGGAATCCCATACGCGTCGAGCAGTTCCATCGCTTCCACGCCGAGCCGGTTCGACCCGCGCCGGGCACCGGATTCGAGTATCTCACGGGCCCGCTCGCGGTCCACGTCGAAGGTCGTCGGCTCCTCGTAGTCGGTTGTCCTGATCTCGCGATAGCGTCTCAGAGCGTCCAGACTTCCGACGGCGCGGGCCGGGTCGAAGTAGTTCGGCACGCCCGCTTCGCTCAGGACGTTCGCACCGGCGTCGACTGACTTCCCGCCCATCAACGTTGCCGCAACGGGCTTCTCGAACCGCTCCTGCTGTTCGACGATGCGTTCCGAGAGGTCCTCGAAGGAAAGCACTGCCGTCGGACAGGCGACGACGACGGCCATCGAGACGTTGTCGTCCGCGAGAACCGTTTCGAGCGCTGTCTCGAAGCGCTCCGCGGGAGCATCGCCGATGATGTCGACCGGGTTGTAGATATTGGCCTCGTCGGGCATCTCCTCGCGGAGCCGGGAGAACGTCTCGTCACCGAACTGCGCGAGTTGCAGGTCCGAGTCGCCGACAGCGTCGGTCGTCATCACGCCGGGACCGCCGGCGTTTGTGACGATGGCGATTTCGTCTCCGTCCGGGAGCGGCTGGCCCGCGAGGATCTGTGCGTAGTCGAACAGTTCCTGTACGGATTCAACGCGGAGCGTCCCGGCTTTGTCGAGGCCTGCCTCGTAGGCCCGCTCTGAGCCGGCCATCGCACCGGTGTGGGAGGCGGCCGCGCTCGCACCCGCGTCTGTGCGGCCGGACTTGACAAGCACAATCGGCGTCTCCTGTGTCACCTCGCGAGCCGTCTGTACGAACGAGGACCCATCGTTAATGTCCTCAAGATAGCCCAGAATGACGTCAGTGTCGGGGTCGTCACCCCACTCGGCGACAAAATCGCTCTCGTCGAGTACTGCCTTGTTCCCGAGCGAGACGATGTCCTTGAAGCCGACATCGCGCTCGGCAGCCCAGTCCAGGACGGCGGTGATGAACGCGCCTGACTGGCTCATAAAGGAGATGTCGCCGTCGCTAGCCATCTCATTACCGAAGGTGGCGTTGAGCCCGACGGGAGTCGACATCACGCCGAGGCTGTTCGGGCCGACCAGATTCAGGTCATATTCGCTGGCCGCGTCTCGGAGCCGTTGCTCGCGTTCGGCCCCATCACTGCCGGTCTCACCGAAGCCAGCAGTGATGACGACGACGTTTTCGATACCCGCTTCCCCGGCGTTCTCGATGACCTCGACCGCCACCGTCGGCGGTACGACGACGACGGCAACGTCGACCGACCCGGGATCTTCCAGGCCGTCGAGGTTGTTATAACACGGCAATCCAAGTACTGTCTCTTTGTTCGGGTTCACGGCCACGACCTCCCCTGCAAACGAATCGAGCAGGTTCGTGGTGACCGCGTGACCGACGGATCCCTCCGAATCGGTCGCCCCGACCACTGCGACACGTTCCGGCGCAAACAACGTCGATAATCGTCCCATGCCTCTACTCAGTGATTACAGTGGGGCCGGAATATAGATGTGGGGAACTCCCAGTGAGCGGGAATCTAGACGATTCATTACCGCGATTTCGGTGTGACGGTGCTTTTGTTCATCACCCCCGTAGCGGCGTCCGATGACTGACGCAACACTCCTAGCACCGTTTGACGACGAGGTGGTCCGTGGGGTCGCGGGGACAAACAGCGTCGATGAAGAGCAATTGCGGTCCGCGCTCGCCGACCATCAGCGAACGATGCGTGAGACTCCGGGCGTCGAAGATCTCGTTTACGAGTGGCGAAAGCGGTTCGATGACGCGGTGCTACACCGTACGCCCGAGACGTTCTTCATGGCCGTCAGAGAGAACGTCTGGGAAGAGTACGGCACGCATCTCGGGCTCGACGACTACTTGCTCGCCGCGGTCGTCGCAGTCCATCAGGAACAGGTCCTCCGTGAAACAGCGGTTGAAAGCAGCGCTATCGACGAAAGTGTCGTCGCGCTCGTTGTTTCCCGACCGTCGTCGCAGTAGGGTGTTCCTTTTCATCTCAGGTACAGAGTCCGGGCTAAAGCGGCGGTTGTGATCATCGGACAATATTTCAGTTCAGGTAACCAGCCATTCCATCTGAGAATATAATTTTTGGGTTCCCGAAAACATATTTTCACAAAACAATCTTTAAGTGGCTTCCACCAGTACAATAAGATGACTATGGCAACACAAGAGCACGTCCGACGTGAGTTCGGGAATGTCGAAGAGAACGAACTCCGCCTCGACAAGGAGAAGTCCGAGCAGGTAATCAACGCGCTGAATCAGGACCTGGCGGACACATACACGCTGTACCATCAGGTCAAGAAGCACCACTGGAACGTCGAGGGCGCCGAGTTCCGTGACCTCCACCTATTCCTCGGCGATGCTGCTGGAAACGCCGAAGAAGCAGCCGACGAACTCGCAGAGCGGGCACAGGCCCTCGGTGGCACACCTATCGCCGGCGGCAAGGCACAGGAAGAGCACGCGTCGGTTGAGCCGGAAGGACAGGATGTGTACGACATCCGGACGTCGCTCGAAAACGACCTCGAGATGTACGGCGACATCATCGAGTCGCTCCGTGATCACATCGACCTTGCGGAGAACCTCGGTGACCACGCCACGGCGCAGATCCTCCGGGAAATCATTGTGCAAACTGAGGAAGACGCCCACCACATCGAACACTACCTCGAAGACGACACGCTCGTCCTCGACTAACTCTCAGCACAAGGCTTTCTCTCTCAGTTTCTTCCGCCGGATAGTCACCACCTAGCCCAGGCTGTGTAGCGTGGCGTGAACTATTCGGGTAGAACGCAGTCCGAGACTCGAAGGAAAGAGAAACGCGATGCGGAGGGATGAACGGACTATCGTCGAAGGTCAACAGTGACGTCGGTCGAAATCCAGCCGTCTCGGTTCCCGTCTTCGGTAAACACGGTTCTGTCAGCACCGCTGTCCAGTGCTGCAACGTCCGGGCGGTCCTCGGAGGTCTCGACATCGTCCGTCTGTGATGGCATTACCTGAGTTAGGCACCCCTAAAGCTAAAAGGATTTTGGTTGACCTAATCAACTGTAGATACAGCCCCTGCACCGAAAACAAAGACGGCCCGAAGCTGATCGCCGACACGGCGCGGCCTTTAGTATCCGAGGCGACAAGAGAGAGATATGAGTTCGGACGACGATCTTACCGCCCTGGTTACGGACCTCGTTACGACGCTACAGGAGCTAGAGACGGAGGTCGAGCCAACGACCGATAGCGGCCTCCCGCGGCCGCCGACACCGGGTGAACTCCTCCGATTTACCAGCGATGTAACCATCCCTGCAGTCATTCTCGTGTTGAAGAGCAACATCGAGGCGCTGAAGCTTCTCCGGCGAGCCCTTCGGATGGCCGAGGGGCGGCCGACATCGACAGGCTCTGCCTCGGATGAAGTGCGACAACGCGCAAGTAACCTGAGCCGGGCCACGCTCTCTCGTCTCGATGGTGCGCTGACGGACCTCCAGCAGGCTGTGGAAGGGACGCCAGAAGATGAGGAAGCCCGCGAGCTCATTCAGGAAGCTCAACAATTACGCAACCAGATCCGGGACAGGTTAGCCGATGAGTCTGACGGAGGTGAGGCGGTCAACCCTGAGCAAGTTACTGACGTTCCCGTGGACGTAGACGCCGAACTACGATCGATAAAGGACGATATCGAAGGCCCCGGTCAGGATGACACCGGGACTGAAAACGGAGACGGAAACGACGAGGAGTAAGGGATATAGTGCGGTGTGATAAATATATTATATAAAACATAATGATTTATTATTGTGGGGGTGAAGGTATGGATACCGATGTCCAGCTCTACCGCTCCGGGCGGTCGTCGGGCGACCCTGTTCGTCCGATCTGACCTCCCCGCGCCATCACGGAAACGTTGCACCGCTATCGAACGTGAGCTACAGGAGCTGGTGTGCCGTGGCGTACTCGATGACATCGAAACGGTCGAATGGGAGAAACGCGTCCCGCTGCAGGGCCCCGGTAACGGGACCGAGCGGGACCTGTATAACGAGTTCGCGGACTGGGCCCGCGAGTCTGGCGTCTGCCTCGCGCCGTTTTTCGACACCCGGCTCTGTTACAGTTCGACGACGGGCGAGAAACGCCGGGAACTCGTCATGCCAGCCGTCTGTCTCGCGGTCTACGAGGACGGCAATCTCGTACAGGTAGCCCCCTATGCCGACGCGGGCCGAACGGAGTCCGTTGAAGAGTGCATTACAGAACTGGCCGAAACAGGGACCCTCCCGGAGACGTATTCGACACCCGTCTCGACCGTATAGATCGGCGTGCCCTGTTCGGCTTCTATGCCGTCTCCGGCGGTGTCGGCTACGGTCTGCTCAGCGGCGCGACCCTCCTCATCTTCTCGAGTGAGACACTGCTCTCTGCCCTCGTCAGCAACACTATCGAAGCGCAGGGGACGGTATCGCCGGCAAAAGAGAGTCGTATTATCCGACAGTATGTGGAGAGCTGGTCAGACCGGATCCCAGCGGTAGCCGTCCCAGTCCTGGCTCTCGGGGACTTTGATACCCGCGTCGGGGTCACGGAGTTCCTCGGTGTAGACGGGTGCAACCGTGTCACCGGTTTCGACCTCGTCCGTAGTCACCTGCCCGAGCGCGCGGACGAACTCGTCGCTCGTACCAGAAACATCAGTTACGTCGAACTCCACGATAGCCAGCGTGTTGGGCTCGCGAACGCCCGGCGGCGTCGCTGTCGAATGGGTCCAGGTGACGACTTCGCCGGTCCGGTCCGAGAGGTCCAAGCTCTCTTCCTGTGGCTCGCCACACTCAGGACACAGCGGATGCGTGGGGTACGAGACGTGACCGTTCGAACACATACCTGCTTCCAGCGTCATTCTGCGGCCTCCATGATGGTGGTGATAACACAGTTCCCGAACCCGCCGACGTTACACGCCAGTGCGGTGTCGGCCTCGACCTGTCGCGGCCCGGCCTCACCGACGAGTTGTTCGTAGATTTCGACGCCCTGCGCGACACCGCTTGCCCCCAGCGGATGGCCCTTCGATTTGAGCCCGCCGGAGGTGTTGATTGGCAACTCGCCGTCCTTGGCCGTCGCGCCGTCCATCGCCATCTCCCAGGCCGTTCCCTGGTCGGCGACGCCGATGCCCTCCAACTGGAGGAACTCCAGAATGGTGAACATATCGTGCAGTTCGGCCACGTCGAGGTCGTCGGGGCTGAGACCGGCCATCTCGTAGGCCTGTTTGCTCGACTCGACGACCCCGCCCATGATTGTCGGGTCGTCGCGCTCGTGGACAACGTGGGTATCAGTCGCCCCACCGATACCGGAGACGAGTGCGTACTCGTCGGTGATCTCTTTGGCCCGTTCCTCCGTCGTGAACATGAGCGCGGCGCTGCCGTCCGTAATCGGACAGAAGTCATACAGCCGCAGCGGGTCCGCAATGATGGGCGACTCAAGCGCTTTTTCCATCGTGATTTCCTTCTGGAACTGCGCCTTGGGGTTATCCACGCCGTTTCTGTGGTTCTTGACTGCGACCCGGGCGAGTGACTCCCGAGGGGCGTCAAAGCGCTCCAGATAATGCCGGGCGGTCATCCCGGCAAAGGACGGGAGCGTCACGCCGTGTTTGTACTCGTCGGGGTGGGTGATGGAGGCGATGATGTCTGTCGCCTGGCCCGTCGTCTTGTGAGTCATCTTCTCCCCGCCAACCAGCAGCGTCATGTCGCTGGCCCCGCTGGCGACTGACTGCCAGGCTTCGTAGGTCCCGGCCCCGCCCGAGGACGAGGTCTGATCGACCCGTTCGCTGTAGGCCGGAAGCACCCCCAGATCGTGGGCTAACAGGTTCATGATTCCCGTCTGCCCCTCGAACTCACCGCTGGCCATGTTCGAGACGTACAGATGCTCTACGTCGTCAGGCGTGACGCCGGCGTCCGTGAGACACTCCTCGCCCGCCTGCGAGAGCAACTCACGGATCCAGGCGTCGCGTTGCCCGAATTTCGTCATTGACGCGCCGATTACTGCGACTCCCATACCTGTGCCGTCACAGGGGTCTCGTGTATGTATTACGGTCTGACCTATAGAACGAGTGGAATGTTCACGCAGTCGTCGTGACAACCGACAACCCCTCGGCGGGTTGGTCACCGGCTAGTGAGACGAGCAACCGCCAGCCGTCCGCAGTTCGCTCCGCTTGGGCCATCTGTGGCGTGATACTCGTCCGACGCAGTAGCTCGACAGCAATCGGCAATACCGGACAGCGAAGGTCCGACAGCGTCGGACGATAGTTCTGTAATGTGATATATTTGGAACAACGGCCGGGACCGGTGGCCGCGGGTTCGATTGCTGCCTCGTCGACTACCCCCGCTGTTTCGAGGTCGACGACAGCGTCCCGGACCGGCTCGGGTCCGCTTGGCTTTCGCGGCAATTGCCCGGCGGCTTCTCGGAGGGTATCCGCCTGTAGTTCCGGGTCGAGGTGTTCTGCGAGCGCCGTGGCCATGCTTTCGAGCATCGCCAGACAGAGTCGCTCGCGGTTCTCGGTCTCCTCGGCCGCTTCGAGATAGCTGTCGATAACTGCCTGTTCGACGGAGCGATGACGGCCCGACAACACCTCGAACAGCGACCCGGCGACCGTGTGACAGTACTCCGGGAGCGACGACGGAGCAGTCCTGACGGCGTCGGTCCCCCACGGCGCTTCACAAACGATGAGGCCGTGAACGGTGACACGTGGGTCGTAGCGACGGAGGGCGCTTCGGTAGGCAGTCGCGACACTGGCCGCTTCGGCGGCTGTTTC
This sequence comes from Haloarcula sp. H-GB4, assembly GCF_030848575.1. Classification (NCBI taxonomy): domain Archaea; kingdom Methanobacteriati; phylum Methanobacteriota; class Halobacteria; order Halobacteriales; family Haloarculaceae; genus Haloarcula; species Haloarcula sp. H-GB4. The sequence continues at coordinate 1,233,998 of NZ_JAVDDX010000001.1, forward strand.
GCGGTCCGGAAACTGCATCCCCGACACTGGGAACGGCGGCGTGCCCGTCCTGGCGCTGACGACACGATACGGACCGACAGCCACGCTGAGGTCCGAGAGCCTGTCACGGATGTCCGCGAGCGTTCGTCCGACCATGGTTCCCTACAGATCCCCAGCGACGATATCGGCGACGCGCTGGCGGTCGAACAGCTCCCGGTCCACGTCGTACACCTGCGACGCGGCCCGTTCCGTGAGGACCAGATTCGTTATCGGTCCCTGGTACAGTGGCCCACCGCGGTACACGTTCCCATTCTGTACTGCCGTCAGTTCACTCCCGGTCTGGTCCGATTCGAGGAAACTGACGACCGTGTCTTCGAACTCCGAGCGCGTCTTATTCTCCTGCCCTCGCAGGAGGAGGTACTCAGGATCGATGTCCAGCAGGGTCTCGAAGTCGACCTTACTGCGGTCGGCGTGGAAGTCCCTGACAGCAGTTGTGGCGAACGCATCGCGCACGCGCAGGTCCCGCCACTGTTTGAAACTGGTCCCGTCCTCAATGAGATACGGGGAGAAACTCGTCGGCTCGTCACTCCCGGCCCACATGATAGCCACTTTCGGCCGGTCGGACTTCGAGTCCGGAATGATGTCGTCCAGACTCGTCTGGAACTCCTCGTGAAGAGACTGGAACGCATCGAACCGGTCGGTTCGCTGGAACGCCTGTGAGAGCTTTTCGAAGGCTTCGTATAGCGTGTAGTAGGTGTAGTCGTGCCACTTGTAGCCCGTCGAGAAGATACTGTTCCCGAAGAAGGGGGCGATCTGGGACTCGATTTCGTCGATATCCGACTGCTCCCAAGACCCGCGGCTCTGGAGGAAGTTCGGGTCCATGACGTGGATGTCGGCATCGATTTCGTAGAACTGTTCCTTCCCGACGCCGCTGTCACCCCACAGCTTCTGAATCGAGTTCCCGTCGACGCTGATGCCCGGTATCTCGTCGTAGTACTGAGTGTGATATCGCGACGGCAGCCAGACTCCCTCCGGTGCATCGAGGCCGAGCGCAATCCCCATGTCTGCCCAGCTGCCGTTGTTTGCGACCCAGACCTTCGGGGCTGACTCGAAGGTGACCTCGCCGACTGGCTCCATCGAGACTGCGTAGCTTGAAGCCGCCGATTCAGTGCTCTCTGTTTGAGTCGACTCCGCAGCCGTCGTCCCGGACGCCGTCGACTCATCAGTTCCGTCGCTACTACCGCTTCCGGCCTCGGACTGACCCGAACAGCCGGCGACGGTACCCGCCAATCCGGCACCGGCCGCAACAATATACTCTCGTCGGTTCATGTCTTTTTAGGCTTGCCTAATTCATTTAAATCTTCCCATATTTAGGCAGGCCGAAACTACCCTGAATCGCCAAACAGCGCCACAGCCCCCGACAGTGAGAATCCACACAAAGTATATCCGTGCGTGCTAACCACACACGAAATATGCAGGAAGCCTGGCTCCAGTTACAATGTCCGGCGTGTTCAGTCGCCTGGGAAGAGCAAGTGTCCGACCTCCCGACCCCGGAGACACAGTTTGCGTGTGACGACTGTGGGGCCGAGCGATCGCTGTCGGAGTTCATGCGGACCACCCGCGACCTCGAAGTACTGCAGGAGTTTACTGAATCTTAGTACCACGCTCGCGCCGCCGCCTTCCACTCCTCGCCTCGTTTGACGTTGGTGGGAGGACGGCGCTTGCCCACGCTCGCCAGCCGTCCAGCGAGCGTCCACTCGTCGACGTATTCGACAGTCGAACGCTGTGATGGCGCTTTAGCGGCCCGCTGGCGGTCAGTCAGGTGTGCGCTGATCGCAGCGGTGATAGCCGCTGCTTCTGCTTGTGATGCGTCCGCCGGTATCGACAGCGACAGGTCATCCGGGTCTGCGCTGTCAGTAGGCAGCGCCGTCTCCATGTCCGATTGTGGTGTATCGCGAGTCGCCATGTTACAGTGGGATGTTGCCGTGGTCTTTCGGTGGCGTATCCTCGCGCTTGCGCTGCAGGAGATCGAGGTCCTGAATGAGGCGCTTGCGCGTCTCTTTCGGTTCAATAACGTCGTCAAGGTAGCCCCGTTTCGCAGGCCCGTATGGATTGGCGAACTCGTCGCGGAACTCGTCCATCAGCTCCTGACGCTTGGCATCCGGGTCGTCAGCCTCCGCGATTTCGTTCCGGTAGAGAATGTTGACGGCTCCCCGCGGGCCGAGCACTGCCATCTCCGAACCGGGCCAGGCATAGTTCACGTCGCTGCCCAGGAACTTCGAGGACATGACGATGTACGCACCGCCGTAGGCCTTCCGGACGACGACCGATAACAGCGGGACCGTCGCCTCGGCGTAGGCGTAGATGAGCTTCGCGCCCCGCCGGATGATACCGTTGTGCTCCTGGTCCGTACCGGGCATAAATCCGGGCACGTCGACGAGCGTGAGGATGGGGATATTGAACGAGTCACAGAAGCGAACGAACCGAGCCGCTTTCTCCGCCGCGTCAATGTCCAGCGTTCCCGCGCTCACGCGTGGTTGGTTAGCGACGACGCCGACCGACTGGCCGTCCATCCGCGAGAATCCCACGACGACGTTGCGCGCCCAGTTCCCGTGGACCTCGAAGAAGGAACCTTCGTCGACGATAGCGTCGATGACCTTCGTCATGTCGTAGGGCTTGCGCGGTGCTGATGGGACGATGTCGGTCACACCGGGAATTTCTCGGTCGGGGTCGTCCCACGGCTTGACCCGCGGCGGGTCCTCCATGTTGTTCGCCGGGAGGTACGACAGGAGCCGGCGGATGTTTTCGAGCGCTTCCTCCTCCGACGGGTATGAAAAGTGGGCAACACCGGATTTGGTGGAGTGTGAGCCCGCACCGCCGAGTTCCTCCTTCGACACCTGCTCGCCGGTCACCGTCTCGATGACGTCCGGCCCGGTGATGAACATGTGGCTGGTGTCCTGCACCATGAACGTGAAATCGGTCAGCGCCGGGCTGTAGGTGGCCCCGCCCGCGCATGGGCCCATGATCGCGGATATCTGGGGGATGAGCCCGCTGGCCTTGGTGTTGCGCTCGAATATCTTGGCGAAGCCGACCAGCGAGTCGACGCCTTCCTGAATGCGTGCGCCGCCGGAGTCGTTGAGTCCGATGACCGGGACGCCGTTCTCGATAGCCCGGTCCATCACCTTACAGATCTTGTCAGCGACGACCTCGCCGACCGAGCCCCCGAGTACGGTGAAGTCGTGGGCGAACAGGAACACCTTCCGGCCGTCGACCTCACCGTAGCCGGTGACAACTGCGTCGCCGGCGAAGCGCTTCTCCTCCATGCCGAAGTTCGTTGACCGGTGCTCGACGAACGGATCGACCTCGTTGAACGTCCCGTCGTCGACGAGGAAATCGATACGTTCGCGGGCAGTCATCTTCCCCTTCTCGTGCTGGGATTCGATACGAGCCTCACCGCCGCCGAGTTCTGCCTCGGCCCGTTTCTGTCGCAGTTCCTCGACCGCGTCGTCGGGGGTGGTCTCGTCGTCTGGTTCTTCCTGTTGACTCATCCTACCACTCCATCCCGCCGTTAACACCAAGTACCTGTCCTGTCATGTAGCTCGAATCCTCGCTGGCGACGAATCTCACGATGCCGGCGATATCTTCGACGCGTGCAAACCGGTCGAGCGGAATCTCCCGCAAAATCTTCTCCTGAACGCGTTCGGGCACCTCCTCTAGCATATCGGTCTTGACAAAGCCCGGCGCGACGCAGTTCGCTGTCGAACCCGTGTGTGCCAGTTCGAGCGCGAGCGTCCGTGTAAAGCCGAACAACCCGGATTTCGTCGTCGCATAGTTGGCCTGCCCGATGTTGCCCTGCTGGCCGACGACGCTGGAGATGTTTATCAGTCGGCCGTGATCGGCATCACGAATATCATCATAGAAAGCCTTCGTCCCGTTGAACACGCCGCCGAGGTTGACATCGATCACCGTCTCCCAGTCGTCACGGGTCATGTTCTCGAACTTTTTGTCGATGGTGATACCAGCGTTGTTGACGAGCACGTCTGCGGAACCGAACTCGTCGGCCACCTTCTCACGCATCGCCCGGACTTCATCGAGTTTCGCCACGTCGGCCTGCGCCGCGATAGCGGTGCCGCCGCTGTCGCGGATATCCTCGACGACGGCACGGGCTTCCGCCTTCGAGGAACGGTAGTTGACGACGACGTTGGCCCCGTGAGCACCGAGGTCTTTGGCGATTCCGCGACCGATCCCGCGTGAGGACCCAGTGACGACACAGGTTTGATTATCCAGGTTCATTTGTGGTTGACAGGAGCCCTGTTGCTTCGTACGCTCATCACCTAATCTGGCAAAGCACAGCCAAATAATAGTTCTCCTAATACAACATTAAACGCCAGATTTGGAATATAATGATATGCCGGTTACAGAATAAATGACAGTTAGAAAACAGACTCACGAGGGAAGCAAAGTGAGAACGCCAAATCTTTTAGGATAGCCTAAAGAGGTAGGGTCAGTACATGACACCCGACATCTGCGTGATGGTGCCGACGATTCGAAACCACGAATGTATGCGGTCGTACTTCCAGAACGCCCGAGACCACGGGTTTGATCTGGACCGACTGTTCGTCGTGCTCATCACGGAGGACTTCTGTGACACTGACGCGATGGAACAGATGCTCGACGAGGAGGGCGTCGACGGGGCCGTCTACGACGGGACCGGACGCGAGGCGTGGTTCGAGACCCACGGCGCGAGTGAGTACTCACACCTCATTCCTGAAGCGAGTCACGCCCAGACATCGTTTGGCCTCCTCTACATGTGGGCCAACGACTACGAGTACGGTGTGTTCATCGACGACGACACGCTGCCACACGAGGACGCGGACTTCTTTGGCACCCACATGTCGAATCTGGCCTTTGAGGGCGAGATTGAGACAGTCAGCTCCGACGAACAGTGGGTCAACGTCCTCTACCAGAACGAGGACGAGCACGGCCTCTACCCGCGTGGCTACCCCTACGCCGCGATGGACGAGACGGTGTCGACCGAGCAGACCCGCGTCGACGACGTGGTCGCCTCGCAGGGCCTCTGGACGAACGTGCCGGACCTCGATGCGGTTCGCATTCTGATGGACGGCGACCTGCAGGGACAGGCCCAGACTCGTACCACCGGGGCGGACTTCGGCGATGACTTTGTCGCTGCAGAGGAGCAGTACCTCACCGTCTGCTCGATGAACCTTGCGTTCCGCCGTGAAGTCATCCCGGCGTTCTACCAGCTCCCGATGGACGACAACGAATGGGATGTCGGCCGTTTCGACGACATCTGGTCGGGCGTGTTCCTCAAGCGGGCCTGTGACGTGCTGGGCAAACAGATCTACAACGGCGACCCGCTGTGTGAGCACAACAAAGCGCCCCGTTCGACGTTCTCAGACCTGACCAACGAGGTCCACGGGCTCGAACTCAACGAGCACGTCTGGGAGATCGTCGACGAAGCCGGTGCGGACGCCGACTCCTACGCCGAGGTGTTCGACGCGATCGCCACGGCGATGGCCGACGGCGATTTCAGCGACTGGGAAAACGGTGCCTTCCTTAACTACTGCGGCGAGTTCATGCTCGACTGGCTGGAATGTCTCGACGAACTGGACGCCGCCGCGACGGAACAGGTCCCCGCAACCGCCGACGACTAGAAAGGCCTAAGTTGTTTAGGCAACCCTAAATCAAACAATGAGTGATTCTAGCGATATGACTGGACGTAACGCGACGCAGTCTCGACGGCGGTTCCTTGCTCTCGGTGGCGCGACTGCCGCGACAGCGCTTGCCGGTTGTTCCTCCATTCTTGGTGGGGGCGACAGCGAAAGTGATGGTGAGGCCGGAACCGCCGCCGGGCAGATTTCCCTGTCGGACTTCCGTGGCTCCGGCCCACTGGTCGCGCAGCGGGAGGCACCCGGCGGGACTTCGATTGAGGACCTGCCGGACCTCAGCGGCGAACTGACGCTATATCTCGGTGGCGGCGAGGGCGGACTCTACCTCGACCTCATTAAGCTGCTCGAACAACGCTATCCGGATTTCACAGCGAACCACAGGCGGCAATCCTCCAGCGATCTCGCAAACAGGATTATCGAGGAGAACGATGCTGGCGCAAGTCCTGCCGACGTGTTCATGTCCGTCGATGCCGGCTCGCTCGGTGCGGTGGCAAACGCTGGCGCGACTACGAGCCTCCCTGAAGAGTCGCTTTCGACAGTCCCCGACGCGTACCAAGACAGCGAGGGTCGCTGGGTGGGCATCGCTGGTCGAGCCCGAGCAATTCCGTACAACACGAACCAGATTTCCGACTCCGATATTCCGTCGTCGGTGCAGGAGTTCCCCGAGGCGGCCGCCCTCGAAAACAGCATGGGCTGGGCGCCGAGCTACGGCGCGTTCCAATCGTTCATCACCGCGATGCGACTCATTCGCGGTGACGACGAGACGATGTCGTGGCTTCAGGCGATGCAGGACCATGGTATCAGCACCTACGATGACGAGTTCCGCGTCTCCAATTCCTGTGCTGACGGGGAACTGGCCGCCGGCTTCGCCAACCACTACTACACGCTTCGGGTCCAGTCTGCGCGCGAAAGCTCGCCGATCGGCCTCGCGTTCACCGAGGGCGACGCTGGCGCACTCGTCAACGTCTCGGGTCTCGAAATCATCAACGGAACCGACAACGCGGACCTGGCGTCGAACTTCGTCCGGCACGTCCTCTCGGCGGAGGCACAGGAGTTCTTCGCCACCCGGACGTTCGCGTATCCGATGATTCCGGGTGTCGCACCGGTTGGTGACCTGCCGCGCATCGACGAACTAAATCCGCCAGAGATCAACCTGACCGAACTGGCTGACGTGGCCGGAACCGTTGACTTATTGCGAGACGCTGGCGTCCTCTAATATGGGCACAAAAGACCGGTACGAGCGGCTTCGGGAGCAGGCGACGACGTCGGAACGAGACTCGTCGCCGCACACGCTGCTCGCAGTGGTCTCACTGGCAATCTCGCTGCTGTTACTGGCGCCGCTGGTGTGGGTGTTTCTCCGGGCGGGCGAAATTGAGTTCGCACGTGCGGTCGAACTGTTGACGAGCGATACGACCGTCTCGGTGACGCTGAACACACTGGCGCTGGTGACTGGCGTCACTGTCGCATCGATTCTCATCGGCGTTCCGCTGGCGATTCTCACCGCCCAGACGGATCTGCCGTTCAAGCGGTTCTGGACGATTACGTCCGCGCTACCGTTGGTCGTCCCGAGTTACATCGGGGCCTTCGCGTTCGTCTCGGCGTTTGGCCCCCGTGGCGTCCTCGCCGACCTGCTCTCGCCGCTCGGAATCGAGCAAATTCCGACGATATACGGCCTACACGGCGCGATACTTGTGCTGACGCTGTTTACGTACCCGTACGTGTTTTTGACTACGCGCGCGTCGCTGCTGTCGTTCGACGGAACCGTCGTTGAGGCTGCCCGGACACTGAACCACACCCGCTGGGAGGCGTTCCGCCGCGTCACGTTGCCTCAGATCGCACCAGGAATCGCCGCTGGCGCGCTGCTGGTGGCGCTGTATGCGCTTTCCGACTTCGGGACACCAGCGATTATGCAGTACGACGTGTTCACTCGGATGATCTACAACGAGTTCGGTGCTCGCCGGCTTGACTACGCCTCCGTGCTCTCGATGTTATTGCTCGTGATGGCGATTGGCATCCTCGCGGTTGAGTCCCGCCTCAGCGCCGGGCGGGACGGTGCTTACGTCAGCAGCGGCTCGCACCGGCCCGGACTCATCAGGCTCGGCTACTGGAAAGCCCCAGCACTGCTGTTTTGCGGTGCTATTGCGTCACTGTGTCTGGTGTTGCCCATCGGTATCCTGCTCCAGTGGCTCCTGCGCTCCGGCACGGGATACAGCGGCGGTGGCTTCGCGTTCGAAGCGTCTTACGCCTGGAACTCAGTCGGTCTCGCTGCCGCCGCGGCCGCTATTTGTGTCGTGGCGGCGCTCCCGATAGCGTATCTCTCCGCACGCGGCACGTCAGGTGTCTCGTCGCTTCCCGAGCGGGCTACGTACGTCGGCTACGCCGTCCCCGGTGTCGTGCTTGGCCTGGCGCTGGTGTACCTTGGCCTCCGATACGTCCCCTTCCTGTACCAGAGCGTCATCCTGCTGGTGTTCGCCTACGTGATTCGGTTCCTTCCGCAGGCTGTCGGGGCGACCGAATCCTCAATTCTCCAAGTTGACCCGAGCTACATCGAAGCAGCGCGGTCGCTGGGCTATCACCCGCTCTCGGCATTTCGGAAAGTCGTCTTGCCGCTCGTTGCCCCGGGTATCGCCGCCGGAGCGGCACTGGTGTTCCTGACGACCATGAAGGAATTGCCGGCAACGCTGATGTTACGCCCGACGGGCTTCGAAACCTTCGTCACGTACATCTGGCTCGTCCAGGGTGCCGGCTACTATGGACAGGCGGCGGTCCCGGCTCTCGTGCTCGTCGGCCTTTCCGGGCTCTCCATGCTGGTCATTCTTCGACGGGAGGACACAAGCTAATGTCTCGACAAACACGCACACAGCAAACATCGGACTTCGACGACGTGGACGCAGCGGTGGCAAACCCAAACCGGACTGTCCTCGAACTGGACGATGTTTCCAAGGACTACGGTCACGAAGTCGCCGTCGAGAACCTCTCGCTCGACGTGAACGACGGCGAACTGCTGACACTGCTGGGGCCGTCCGGCTGCGGGAAGACGACAACGCTCCGGATGATTGCCGGGCTGGAACGCCCCTCTGACGGGCAGATATCGATCGCCGATGAAGTCATCGCCGACGGTTCCTCGTTCCGGAAGCCCGAGGAACGAAACGTCGGTATCGTCTTTCAGGACTACGCGCTGTTCCCGCATCTCACCGTCGCCGAGAACATCGCTTTCGGCCTGACCGAGATGGAAGAAGACGCCGTCGCGGAACGGGTCGACGAACTGCTCGAACTGGTCGACCTCTCGGCCCATCACGACAAGATGCCGAGCCAGCTTTCCGGCGGCCAGCAACAACGCGTCGCGCTCGCCCGTTCGCTGGCCCCGGAGCCGGATGTCCTCCTGCTCGACGAGCCGTTCTCGAATCTGGACGTGCGCCTGCGCGTCGAGATGCGCGAGGAGGTCCGCAAAATCCTCAAGCGAGCCGGCGTCACCGCCATCTCCGTGACCCACGACCAAGAGGAAGCGCTGTCGATAAGCGACCGCGTCGCCATCATGAACGACGGAACCATCGCCCAGATCGGCGACCCAGCAGAGGTGTTCGAAAACCCCGAGAGTCGCTTCGTCGCGAGCTTCCTCGGCCAAGCGAGTTTCCTCTCGGCCCGGGTGACCAACGACCGCATCGAGACGGGGCTGGGCTCGTTCGATGTCGAGTTGCTGAACGGGCCGGTCGAGGCGTACAACGGCGCGATGGTCGACGTACTCGTCCGACCTGATGACCTGCAGGCGATGCCGACAAACGAGTCCAAAGCCGATGGCTACGTCGTCCACCGCCAGTACAACGGCCCTTCGTTCGTCTATCGGGTCGAACTCCACAGCGGCGACGTCGTCCACTGCATGCACAACCACGTCGAGACGTTCGAACCGGGCCAACCCGTCGAGGTTGACCTGACCGCTGACCACGACCTGGCCTGGTATCCGACGGAATGAAGCGACTGCGCCAGCCGGGGGTACAGGCGGGGCTGGTGGCACTGCTCGGTGGGCTCATCGTTTTTACGCTCGCACACGTCGTTTTTCCGCACCACACCACTAACCACGATGAGGGTGTCTACCTCCAGCAGGCCGCGATGTTGCTGGAGGGGCAACTGTTCATGTACCCGCCAGTCGAGGAGGCGTTCCGACCATGGTTTTTCGTAGCCGACGGCGGACGGCTGTATCCGAAGTACGCGCCGGTTCCGGCGGCGATGTTCGCCGTCGGGAAGCTACTCGGCGGGTACCGCGTCGCGCTCGGCCTGATTGGGACTGGGGTCCTAGCGCTGACATACCACACCGTCCGCGAGGCGTTCGATGCACGAACGGGGGTGATAGCGACCGTCCTCATGCTCGGGTCGCCGCTCTTTCTCATCGACGCCTCGGTGTTCCTTTCGTATGTCCCGGCGGCGCTCTGGAACCTTGGATTCGCCGCAGCGTATCTCCACGCCGACCGGACCGGGAGCCGAAAGACGGCAGCCTGTGCCGGGCTCTCGATTGGCGTTGCTTTCTTTGCGCGGCCCTACACCGCCGTGCTGTTTGCGACGCCGTTCATCATCCACGCGCTGTGGTCGCTCCGGGCGCGCGACCCGGCGCGGTTCACGCGCCTGTCGCTGACTGCCGTCGGCGGGCTCACCGGCGTCGGCGCGACGCTCGTGTACAACCGCACTGTTACCGGCTCTGCCATGCTGTTCCCGTACGAGGTGTTCGCCCCGGAGGACGGGCCAGGCTTTGGCTACCGTGAGATTCTGGGCTACTCACGGGAGTTCACGCCAGCGATGTCTCTGGACGCGAACGCCGAACTCCTCTGGAAGCTTGCCACACAGTGGGTCGTCGCCGGTCCGCTGGGAACAATAGCGGCTGCCGCCGGGCTCGGGGCCATCGTGCGCCGCGGGATAGACAGCCGACAGGCGGCGCTGGCCGGCGTCCTCCTGACGGTCCCGCTCGGCAACGGCTACTTCTGGGGCACGGTAAACATGCTCGGCGACCTCTCGGACCCGACAGACGGTCTGGTAACCTTTCTGGGGCCGTTCTACCACGTCGATATGCTCGTCCCGCTGACGGCGTTCGGTGCCGTCGGCGTCGTTGCCGTTGCCCGGTGGACGCGGCAGTTGGTAACCGAGCGGATCAGCGCCGACCGTGTTCGCCCAGTCCTGCTCGCGGTGGCGCTCTGTGGCGCGGCGGTAGGCGGCGGCGCGGCCGTCACGACGGCGGCCGACCCGGTCTCAGCTAACTATGAAGTGACTCAGCAGTTCGAACAGGCCTACGAGCCGTTCGAGGAGCGGGACCTCGACAACAGTCTCGTCTTGCTCCCGACACCATACGGCGACTGGCTCAATCATCCGTTCCAGTCGGTCCGCAACGACCCGGGCTTCGACGGCGACACTGTCTATGCGATGCAACACCGCCAGTTCGACGTGGTCGACGCCTACCCAGACCGGAACTATTACCGCTACGTGTTCCGCGGCGAGTGGGTCCCGTATCTGGGGCTGCCCGTCGAGCCGCGACTCCAGCCGGTGTCTGTGGCGGCGGGCCAGACGGTCCGGACGGACGTATCGGCGTCAGTTCCAGAGCAGGCTGCGCTGGTCTCGATACGGCTCACAAGCGAGGGTGAGAACGACTACGCGACGGTTACTGGCGCTGACAGGCTGGATTTGCAACTCTCGACTGATCGGAACCGGACGCGGCTCACCGGCGATGGCATCGACGAGCAGGTCGGCGTGCCGACGCCAGAAGACGGGTCGGTCACGCTCATCATGTTCGTCGACTACGGCACCGGCGCAGGGTTCGAATACCGGGCGGAACTCCCGGTTGCACAGGCGGACGACAGCGTCCGGGCACTGACGCCGCGGCTCGAAGTGTGTAAGGACCAGCGCCGCTGCGGCGGCGAAGCAGCCTACGTCCCGGGCACGCATCGCGACGGAATCAGCATGAACGCAACCACCACAACCGAAGATACGTGAAACCCATCGATGACTGACTACGAACTCACCAGACGTGATGCGTTGAAAGCACTCGGCGCGGCGGGTGTCACTGTCGCCGGCGGCGCGGCGGCGCTCGCTTGGGACAGATCAGGAGACGACGATACTGCCGATTCAGCCGAGGACGGCACTGGCAGGTCTGAATCGGAGTTCGGCGACCACGAGCGCGAGGCGTATCGCGCCGTCGCCGCTATTGTCTACCCGAGCGAGGTAGCGGGCGTACAGGAGTTTGTCGACAGCTACGTCGCCGGGCGGGTCGAGGCAGACCCAGAGCGGGCGACAGAAATGGCGAGTGCCGTTGCGGATCTGGACGCCTACACCCGAGAATGGGAGGACACCGTCTTCACTGCGCTAGACACAGAAACACAGGAAGAAACGCTACGAGGAATGGGTGTCAGTGTCTCCGATCCGGACCCACATGGCGACCCGCGGCACCGCGTACGCTACTACCTCGTCAACGACCTCCTGTTCGCGCTGTACAGTTCACCGACCGGCGGCGAGCTTGTCGGTATCGAGAATCCGCAGGGCTACCCCGGCGGCACAAGTAGCTACCAGCAACCACCGAGCGACCGGTGAGCCGGCTCCCGTCACCGATTTCTTGCTGGGTTACCGGAACCGCTCTTCCAGCGCCACCCGAACGATAGACTTTGCGATGGCGGCCCCGCCGGAGAACGGGTCGAGTTTCGTCTCGCCTTTCCGCTCGTCGTACTCGATAGGACGCTCACGCACGTCGTACCCCCGCATCAGCGGCCGCATGAGGAGTTCAGCCGAGAGTCCGGTGTTCTCAGTCCAGACGATTTTCTGGAGGACCTCACGGCGGTAGGCGCGCATTCCAGTGGTCGTGTCGTGGACGCGCTTGCCCATGAGTACGCTCGCGAGTAGCGCGAACAGTTCGTTCCCCAGTTTGTTCATCGCAGGCATCTGTTCAGCCCCGTAGTACAGCCGGTCGCCGCTGACAACGTCGGCCCCGTCGTTTATTTCCGCGAGGAAGTCAGGCAGACGTTCCATCGGATACGTGTCGTCACAGTCCGTCGTGACGACGACCGGCCGATCCGGTGTCAGCACGGCTTCGCGGACCGCCACGCCGTACCCCTGCGGTTCCTGTTCGGTGACTGTCGCACCGTGGTCGCGGGCAATCTCCGGTGTCCGGTCGCTGGACCCATCAACACAGACGACCTCTGCACGCCCGTCAGTTACTGTCGCGATATCGTCGAGAACAGTGCCGATCGCTTCTTCCTCGTTGTACGTCCCCATAACGACAGCGAGGTCGTCGAACGTGTAGCCGGCCGGTTCTTCGGCCCGCGAACCCTGAATAGCCATTGCTCATCCGTCAGAACCCACGGTTCTTGAATGTTTAGGTTTGCCAAAATCAGTGATCGGCGAGATACGTCTCTAACGGGGTGGAATCCACCCAGAGATGCGTAAACAGATCTCTTGCCCATGAAATGGCGCTGTCCGCTTCGGATATAATCTTCGCTGACGGCCAGGCCCCGTCGAGTTCTGGAAGCGTCAGGATCATCCAGTCATCGGCGACAGCGAGTGCGTACGGGACCGGTGTGACACGAACGGTCGTCTCCTCGTATCGATCTGTATCCAGTGAGACGTCCTCCTTGCCGAGCATCTCGTCGACGACAGCACAGCTCACCACCAGCCTCGAATCAGAGCTGTCTGGCATCGCAGCCTCGTACTCAGGGTGGTAGACGGGCGAGACAACGTCACAACTGGAGACGTTCTCAACGCGGGTGACGACTTCGCGGACGGGGCGGTTGATATCGGTCTGTGTACTACGGATGACCGTGTATTCGTCGAGTTCAGGCAGGCGACACCGGAACGGCTGTGGCAGCACTGACGTATCGTGGGACTCCCAGTACTGGGGAGCCATAGCGAAGAGTTCCTCAAGGCGCTGCTGGCGGTGGATCGTATCTGCAACCAGACGGCCGGTGCCGGTAAGTTGCCACCCGTCATCCATCGAGGTGACCAGACCGCGGCCTTCGAGGTTCGAAAGCGCATCATAGATCGCTGACTCGCTCGCAGTAACTGCTGACAGCAGTTCGTTGGTGGCCTTGGCTCCGGGACACAGTGAACCGATGATATCCGTCCGGACAGACGACGTTCGGACGTACTGAATAAGCGATTCTACGCCCATACTGTCCCCATATACTGTAGGTCATATTTTTCGCACATATCAGTTTCCATTTGTAATGGAATCTTCTTCGACTGGAACACTATTCTCTCGGACACTGGATATTATTGCAGCCAATGTGTCCATCTTTTTTACCGCTTACGACGAAGACACTGTTGCTGTCCACGTACGACCACGTCCCCGCTGAACGCAATGGAGCACGTTGGTCTCGTGGAATTGCCACGTTCGGGCCCGGCGATATCGTGCCTCTGACATACTTCGCCAGCCCGAAGGGTCATGCAATCACCGTGGGTTGCCCGCCCACGGTGCTCATTGTCTCCGCTGTCAACTCGTCCAGCCGTGCCCGTTTATTATGGACTGCTGTCTCTCGTTTCCGGACCGACCGTCTACAATCGGGCAGCAATCGCGAGAAGCACCACAGCCGACTATCTGATCAGTTCTCGGGCGGTTCGTCCGTTCCGATTCGGATCTCGTACGCTTCGATATCCTCGAACGCAGCGACCTGTCCACCGACCTCGACCGGCCCCTCTGCCGTTTCGACGACCAGCGTCGCGACCTCGCGGTTCGAACTGAACGATGCCTGGTCCACTTTGCCTTCGACGACCCGGTGGTCGCCCGTCTCCACATCCCGACCCTCGATAGTCGCGTAGAACTCCCCGTCCAGCGTCACCAGATCGGAGATACAGCGCCTGATTGTCCCGTAGCGGCGCGGGAACGGCAGCCCCTCCCCGTCACTGGCAATCGTTTCGGCCGTCGTCCACAGCACCGTGTTGAGGAACCCGGACACCAGAAACCCGAGTTCCGACCGATTGAAGATGACGCCGTATCGGTCCGTGTCACCACGGACGCTCTCGCGGGTGGCGTACATCGAGTAGTTCCCGTCGGCGACAGCGACGACCGGTGTCGTGATACCGCGACGAGCCTTCACCGTGGTCGCGATGGATTCATAATCGAATCGCGCCGGGTCGGGGGCATCTACGCCCGGCGAAATGAGGATCTCGATAGCGATGCCGGACTGCTTCCGGCTTGCCAGTCTGTCTTCGAATCGCTCTAACAGAGCCGGGGTCAGCGATAGCGTCAGTTCATACTCGGCCGTCTCGATGATGTCTTCGAGATACCGGAGTATCGTCGGCCGAGATTTGACGAGCGAGACAGCTTCGGGCTCTCGGGCGGGTGCCGTGTAGCGCGAGGACAGGTCGTCAACGAGATCATCAAGCGAATCCTGTATTCCCTCGAACGCTTCCCGCGGGTCGATAGCTAGGACCTTCATCGGCCGGGATTCCTTGAGTTCGACCAGCCCGACATCGCTGAGGCTCCGAACCGTATCGTACACCCGGGGCTGTGGAATGTCCGTATTCTCCGATATCTCCGACGCTGTCAGCTCACCGTGTTGCAGCACGGCCAGGTAGGCTGAAATCTCGTACTCGCCGAGATTGAACCGCGCAATTACCTGTTCGAGCGATGCTTCCAAGTCGTCACTAGACATAGTGGGGCGTTTGCGAGTCGAGTACTAAGAACTTCGGCACTCTCTTCAGCAGACACTTTCAGGATCAGTCACACGCGTATCCGCTACTGTTCGTCGCCTTGTCACAGCGGCCGCCTACCGCTGCAGACTCCGATTGTTCGAGCTGCCACGAGAAAAAACTGCGCGCTATCGGTGCGTTCTAGTAGGAGCTAGAAATCTGGGAGACGACGTCTGCGGGCGCAGCACCAGAGTTCAGCGATGAGATAGCGGATTCGAGCGAGGACTTGACTGCCGGCGGTGCGGCCAGACCGTGTGCGACGGACGGCGGCTGGGCCTCACTGTTCTGGAAGTCCGCTATCTGGTCCTTGGAGAAGTCGTTGAACGGATCGGTGTTCACGTCAGTCCGCGGCGGAATCGACCCCTTCTTCGGGTTGAAGATCTCCTGTGCCTCCGTCGTCCCGACGAACTGGCACCACAGCGTGGTCGCTTCCGGGGACGGGTTGTTGACCGGATACGGGAACGAGTCCATGTTGAGCGCGTAGTAGCCGTCGGTGCCCGGGAACGTCACATGGTCCCACTCCTCGCCGTACGTGAGGTCGTTCGTGATGTACGTTCCTGCCGCCCAGTCACCCTGGTGGAGGAACGCCGCTTCGCCGTTGATGACCTGATTGTTGGCCTCGGTCCAGGAAATCGAACCGGCGTCGCTTGGGATGTAGTCGAGGTAGGACTGCGTGGTCTCGACTGCCGACTCCAGCGCGTCGCTGTTGGCGTCGACTTCGCCGTTCTGGAAGATGGCGCTGTAGGTCTCAGCGTCCGTTTCGCCGAGGAGAACCGTCGCGAACATCTGGAAACTGGACCACGGCGACCCAGTCTGGTGTGCCATTCCGGTGTAGCCGGCCTCGTCGACCGTTGCCATTGCGTCGACAAGGTCGGACGGTGTTTCGAGGGAGGTCGGGTCGACCCCGGCATCCTCGACAACCTCAACGTTGTAGAAGAGGTTGTTGATCCGGTGGATGTTGAGCGGCACCGTCACGTAGTTTCCGGCGGGCTGGGCCGCGTCTTTGACACCCTGGAGGTATGCGTCCTCCATGCTGTTCTCTGCCCACACGGAATCGCCGATGTCCTTCAGCAGGTTCGCGTCGGTGAAGGGGAGCAGATTGTTTCCGGGCCAGGCTTGCCACGTGCTCGGGTGGTTGCCGTTTTGCACCCGTGTCCGGATGTTCGCCTGCAGGTTGTCACCTGCACCACCGGCGATAAGGTTCTCGTCGAACGGCACGTCCGGGTGTTGCTCCTTGAAGGCGTCCATAACGGACTGAATCGCTTCCAGTCCATCGCCTTCACCCCACCAGTGGGCAACCTCAAGTGTGCTGTACTGTGTCCCGCTGTCAGTACTGCTGTCACCGCTGCTGCCGTCACCACTGCTGCCGTCAGTTCCCTCACCGCTGCTGCCGTCACCACTGCTGCCGTCGCCGCCGTCACTCCCACCGCAGCCAGCGAGCGAGGCCGCACCTGCTGCACCAGCAATCCGAAGAGCGTTACGCCGCGTCAACCGTCTGTTTGAATTGTCATCAGCCATGGTTGCACCAATACCTCATAATTCCTTATTGAAGATTCGTACTTAATACTTCTGTATAGCGAAAATCACCATTTGACATTCAGGCCAACCGAGGTAGATCAGCTATATGGGCCGATTTTTCGGTTTTGAGCGGTGAAACAAATTAATCGTATGTGAGTAAATACCTCACTATCTTACATCTGTTATCTTACATGTACCCGGCAGATCCCATTCTAGAGGGGGTGTATCAAGGCCAGACTGCGACGAAAAAGCTCGGGCGCGGTTCGGCCCGAGGACTTACAGCGAATCGAACTCGACGACTGCTTTTATTTGGTTGTCCCCGTCCTCGAAGGCTGCCTCGACATGCTCCGGGTCGGTGACCGTCGTGACCAGGTCATCGAGCAGCCATTCCGGAAGCTCCTGTAAGGTCTCGACGGCGTCCTCGAAGTGCGAGACGTGTGAGTTGACCGTCCCGATGAGACACTTGTTGTGCAGGACGATCTCGTTGTGTAGCGAACCGCCATCGACTTCAAACTCCCACGGCTCCGGGATGCCGAGCAACACGCCGACCCCATTCTGGTCGAGCGCCTTGACCGTCTGGAACGCGTGAGGGGCGAACCCGGTCGCCTCGTAGATGTAGTCCATCGCCTCGTGGGCATCCGGGAGTTCGTCCACCGGCGTCTCGCGAGAATCGACGTACGTGCTCCCGATCTCATCGATGATGTCGACAGTCGGGTCGGGACGGTCTCGTCGACCGACACAGTAAGTGCGGTCGTACTCCTGTTCAAGCATCCACAGTGTCAGCAGACCGAGCGAGCCGTTGCCCAATACACAGGCGGAGTCCGGTCGCCAGTCGAACGGTTCCCGCGTCGCATAGGCGTGCTCGTTGGCCTTCTCGGTGATCGAAAGTGGTTCGACGAGGAAGCCGTGCTCGGCGACTGCCTCCGGAACGGGAATGAGGAAATCCGCTGGCGAGGTGAAGTACTCGGCCATGAAGCCGTGGTCGCCGACGATCCCCCGCTCCGTGTACTCGCCGTCCGGAGCCATGTCAGGTTCGCCCCGGCGGAAGTACTCGTTCGTTTCGCCGTTTGGTTTCCGCCGAACAGTCGGCGCGACGACCTGCCCCGCCTCGAGCCCCGTGCCATTGGGCTCTTCGACGACGCCGATCGCCTCGTGTCCGAGAACCATGTGGTCTGCCCCGTCAGGGAACCCGCCGTGGGACCCGTTCAGGACTTCGTGGTCTGTACCGTCAACACCAACGCGGAGTGTCCGGACGAGTGCCTCGCCTGGGTCAGGCGACGGTCGCTCCCGTTCTAAGAGCTGTGGGCCGTCGTCGTCCCGCGTAACACCAATCACTTTCATGCCAGGCAGAGAGTGAGAACACTGGGGATTAAGTCTTTCTTCAAGTCTCTGTCTCACCGATGCTGACGGCCGCACCAGTTTCGCTGGAGCGGTAGATTCCGTCCATCACGCGCTGGACGCGTAGCGCCTGCTCGACAGTGTTTATCGACGGCGGGGTCCCGTCCCGGACCGTCGAGACGAACCGTTCCTGCTCCTTTCGCTGCGGGTCCGACCGCTGTGTTTCGATATCGGTCGTCCGGTGGTGCATCCGGCCGGTATCGGCTGTTTCGAACAGCGTTAGCGACTGGTCTGCGAGGTCGAGTTTCGCGCCCGCGTCGATTCCGCGGACGTAGTACTCCTGGCTGTCCGGCCGGTTGACTGCCCACGCGACTTCTAGGGATATCGTCGTGCCGTCATCACAGCGGATGAAGGCACTCGCGGAATCGTCGACACTGAACTCGGCTGCGCCCCGGTCCTCGCCCCACATCTCGACGTAAGCGTAGTCCTCGTCGACGCCGAACTGAGCGCGGGTATCACCTGACACCTCGACGACATTCGGATGGCCGGCAACGTGCAACGCGAGGTCGATAGCGTGGGCCCCGATATCAATAAGTGACCCGCCACCTGCCACGTCGTTGCGCGTGAACCACGACCCCCGACCGGGGACGCCGCGGCGTCTGATGTAGTTCGCTTCGATGTGTGACACCTCACCTATCTCACCCGCGTCGCGGTAGCCCACCAACGTCTCGACCGGATCGGCGAATCGCTTGTGGAAGCCGACCATACAGAACCCATCGGCCCCTTCAGCGGCCGCGGCGATCCGTTCGGCGCTTTCGAGCGTGTGTGCCAGCGGCTTCTCGACGAGTACGTCCAGCCCTGCCTCAAGCGCCGCTACGACGTACTGCTCGTGGTATCTGTTCGGCGTCGTCACCAGCACGGCATCGACGGACCCGAACATCGCGGCGGCGTCCTCGTACACTGCGGCGTCGTACGTCTCGGCGAACCGGCGGCGCGCATTGGCATCGACGTCGACGCCCGCCGCTATCGAGACCGGCTGGTCGAGCTGTTGGAGGTTAGTACAGTGAATGTCCGCGATGTTTCCCAGTCCGATGATGCCTATCCGAACGGTCTCAGTCATTGGTAAAAGTTGTCACCGAGTTGAATTAATACAACTGCTTTTCACGCTCTTCGCGTTCCTCTTCCTGTTCCTGTTTCGCCTTCTCGTGCCGTCGACCGCGCCGATACTGGATTATGCCGGGGACGATCTTGTTCTTCAGGTCAAGGATGAACGACACGATACCGTACGCCCAGAAGAAAAATAGCACGAGCATTCCGCTCCAATACAGCATCGCGAGGTGGCTACTCATATCAGTCGTCTGATTCTACTTCGCTACTGGATGCAGTACCTTCGGCCTCGTACGGAATGAGGTCGTGGACGATCGCCTCGCCGGTTGCCGAGTCGAACAGGTGGACGTTCCGTCGGTCGATCACGACCCCGATCTCATCGTCTTCTTCGAGATCCGAGTCGGGATCGATGCTCATCAGTAACTGGTCGTTTGTCGCCAGTTCCTGGGACATCGACGTTTCGCCGTCGCCCAACAGCAGGTAGGCGAATATCTCGTCACCCATCGGTTCGAGAATGTCGGCCGTCGCCGTAATCATTCCCGACGGGTCGGGAACCTCCGACTTGAGTTCGCCCGGATAGATGTCCTCCGGGCGGATGCCGAGCGTCACGTCGTCACCGACTCCAACGCCCTCGATGGACGACGGATTGAACTCGAGAGAGAAGTTCGGCGTCTCCAGTGCGTTCTCGGTGACTGTCCCTTCGACGAAGTTCATCGACGGCGAGCCAATGAACCCGGCGACAAAGAGGTTGTCTGGCTCGTTGTAACAGGTCAGCGGCGGGTCGATCTGCTGAAGCTGCCCCGAATCGAGGACGGCGATCCGGTCGGACAGCGTCATCGCTTCCTCCTGATCGTGGGTCACGTAGATGATTGTCGTGTCCAGTTCCTTGTGCAGGCGCTGGAGCTCCGTTCGCATATGGACCTTGAGCTTCGCGTCAAGGTTCGCCAGCGGCTCGTCCATCAGGAACACGTCGGGCTCGCGCACGATGGCGCGGGCGATGGCGACGCGCTGACGCTGTCCACCGGACATCTCTTCGGGCATCCGGTTGAGCATCCCCTCTAGCTGGACGATGTCTGCGGCCCGCTCGACCCGACGGTCGATCTCGTCCTGTGGGTAGTCCCGTAGCCGCAGCCCGAAGGAGATGTTGTCGTACACGTCCATGTGCGGGAACAGCGCGATGTTCTGGAACACCATCGCGATGCCACGGTCTTTCGGTGGCAGGTTCGTCACCTCGCGGTCGCCGATGTATATCTCACCCTCGGTCGGGATAGTGAGCCCGGCGATGGTCTCCATCGTCGTCGACTTTCCACAGCCGGATGGGCCGACGAAACAGATGAACTCGCCGTGGGCGATATCGAGGTTCATGTCGTCGACCGCGGTGACAACGTCACCCTGGTCGTCGTAGCGTTTCGTTACGTGTTCGAGTCGTACTCTTGCCATTGTGTTACTCTTTGAGTGCGCCTGAGGTCAGTCCGCTGACGATGCGTTCCTGTGCGACGATGACGAGGATGACGACGGGGAGGACCCCGACGATGCTCGCGGCCGCCATGAGGTTGTACTGGGTCGTGTACTGGGTCTGGTAGCTGAGAATCCCGCCGACGATTGGTGACCATTTCGCCGCCTCCGGTGAGGTCGCCATGATCGAGCTGAAGAAGTACTCGTTGTAGACGGCGATAAACGTCAGCACGGCCGCGGTCGCCACGCCCGGCGCGGACAGCGGCATGATGACGCGGAACAGCGCACCTAATCGCGTCGTTCCTTCGACCCGTGCGGCGTCCTCCAGCCCGTCGGGAATCTGGCCGTAGAACGTCGTCAGAATGAAGATAGACAGCGGCATGAACAGCGCACTGAACGGCAACACCATCGACCCGGGCGTGTTCAGCAGCCGTGGTGGGGTAAACAGCGGAATGGACGTGAACGGAACCGTAATCGGCGCGTTGCCGGCGAACGCCTGAAACAGCGGGATGACGAACGCGGCCGGCGGGAAGTAGCTGATTGCCAAGATACCGAGCATCAGCAGTGCGCGGCCGGGGAATCGAAGCCGGCCGAACACGTAGCCGGCGAGGCTAGCGACGAACAGCACGATGACCGTCGTCGTGACCGCCAGTGCGAAGCTATTCAGCATGTACAGGTGGAACGGCACCTGTTCGAAAACTGTGATGAACGCGCCCGGGTTGAAGCCCTTCGGAACCGGCAGTGGGAACGTCCCGCTGACGCCGAAGAGGTTCACTGTCGGGAGGAAACTGCCCGAGAGCAGGTTTCCTTCGGGGGTCACCGCCAGTACGATGAGCCAGTAGAAGGGGAATAGCGTCGTCACCAGGAAAAACACCATCGCCGCGTAAAACAGCGCCCGGTACACTTTGTCCGGGTTCTGGATGGCGCTCTGGGTCCAGCGCTGTAGCGGTCCGTCGCTCGACTGCTCCTGGGTGTCGGTTGGCGTAGCCATGTTAGATCGCGTCCTCCCCTTGCCAGGCGATGAGTCCCATCACGACGATGCCGATAATCGCGGCCGTCACGAACGCGATGGCCGCGGACGTCCCCTCGCGGGTGGTGAACGTCGCGACGACCATACACGACAGCGACGGCACGACGGTACAGCTCGACACCGTATCGATGATGCCGTACACCCGCATCGCCTGTACCGACCGGAACAACACGGCAACGCCGATAGTCGGCAGGATGAGCGGGAACGTGATGAGCTTGAACTGCTGCCACTTCGTCGCGCCGGCGACCTTCGCCACGTCGTACAGGCCCCGGTCGATGCTCTGGAGTCCCGCCAGAATGAGCAGGGCCATGAACGCCGAGGTCTTCCAGATGTCGGCGACGATGATGATAAACGTCGCACTTGCCGTGTCGTTGAGCGTGTTCGTCGGCGCGAGCAATCCGAGGTCAGCAAGCGGTGGCGTCAGGAACCCGACGTTCGAATTGAACATCAGGAAGAAGATTATCCCTTGGATGACGACGGGGACAGCCCACGGAATGATGATAGCCGCGCGAATCCACCGTCGACCGTAGAAGTCTTGATCCAGGATGAGCGCCTGTCCGAGACCGATGAGCGTCTCGAACAGCACACTTGTGACGGCGAAGATTATCGTGACGACTAGGGCGCTGTTCAGCAATGCACCTAAGCCAAATCCTTCAGGAAGGAACGTCGTTCCGCCCGGCAGGTACCGGTTCTTTGCTCCGGTGAACAGCTCGACGTAGTTCCCAGCGCCGACGAAGGTGGTGCTTGAAAAGTCAGCCGAAAGCGCGAACAGCGACAGCTCGAAGGTCCGCAACAGCGGGTATAACGCGACGACACCCAGAAGCACGAACACGGGAATCAACAGCAGATACGCGTACTGCGTATCGCTGAGATTCTCCATCCAGCGCATCACGCTGACGAGCGCCCCCGAGCGTCTGGATTCACGGCCGGTTTCTGTACTCATTTGGTTACCTCCGTCCGTCGTTTGAATGTGTCATGATAAATAATCACAGGGGTGGTTTTGTAACGCTTGCCTGTGGCTTCAGTTCTGCTCGGTCTCTGCCAGCGCGGACTCAAGCGTCGCCATCGCGTCGGCCGAGGAGGCTTCCTGCCCGACTGCGCGGTTCGCCTGCTGTGCGATCTTGCTGGACTGGTCGCTCCAGACGGCCGTCACCGGGCGCGGCATCGTGTTGTTACCAGCAACCTGCAGCGTGTCCATGTACCGGCCAACGACGGGCACGTTCTGGGCCTCGCTGGAGTTGAACAGTTCAGGCCGTGGCGGCAGCCATCCCTGGACGGACAGCAGCGTGAGCTGGAAGTCTGGCTGCATCGCTGCACGGATGACTTGCGTCACGGCATCTGTGTTCTCGCTGTTGGGGTTGACCGTCATGTGCCAGCCACCGAGCGCGGACGTGGAGCCACCCGTTCCAGGCTGTGCCGCCTCACCCTCAGGCACCGCGTACGGAATCGGCATCGCTCCGAGGTTTTCACCGAGCGTCGGGTCCTCGGTTTCCTCCGGGCTGCGGCCGCCAAGCGCCAGCGAGTAGGGCCAGTTCCGGTGGAAGACGGCGTTGCCATTGACGAACGGTGCGCGAGCGTCTTCTTCCTTCCAGCCGAGGATTTCGGTCGGGGTGAAGCCGCCGCCGTAGCCCTCGAACTGGCCGCCGAAGTCCTCGTCGTGGACGAACTTCCGCATCATGTTGAGGGAGTTGATGACCTCTTCGTTGTTGACCGTGATCGGCCGTTCGCCAATCGGGCCAAAGAGGTTGTCGCGGCCGCCGAAGTACGCGCCGCCCCACGAGGACATGACCTCGTTGAACGTACAGCAGGAGGTTCCCTCGTAGATGTCCCACTGGGTCGTAAAGCCGTAATCGACGTCAGCGTTGTCGTAGGTGTCCGCCGCGATGTTCGACCACTCCTCCCACGTCATCGGCTCGGTCGCCCAGTTGTTGCTCTCGGGGCTGTAGCCGGCTTCCTCGACGAGGTCCTTGCGGTACTGCATCGTCGGGAAGTCCGGGAACACCGGCACGCCGAATAGGTTACCGTTTGCCGGATTCCGAGCCGTGTCCGTGAACGCCGAGAAGTAGTTGTCCGACACGTCCGAGAGGAGGTCCTCAGGGAGCGTTTCGGAGAGGTTCTGGAGCTGTCCCCGCTGGATGAAGATATTCGTCCAGCCGTTGTCCATCAGGAACATGTCCGGGTTCGTCTCCCCGGCCGAGAGCAGTCGGTTGTAGTTCGACCGGGCCGCACCGGTGTCCTGATCGCGCGGGACAAATTCGATTTCGATGGAGTCCGGCAGGCCGTTGTCGTGCAGTGCCTGCTTGATCGCGTCGCCGTTGTTCTGGACAGCCACCGGGTCGAAGCCCCACTGGACCGTCGTCGTCTCGCCGCTGCTACCGTCGCCAGTCGAACCACCGTCGCTGCCGTCACCACCGCCACCGCCACCGTCGCCGCCGCCGCCACCGACGAAGTCAGCACAGCCCGCTAGTCCACCGACAACACCTGCTGCTCCGGCGGCACGGACGAACCGTCGCCGGGAGACGCCTGTTGAGTTCCGCTTGTCGCTTGTGCCATTGTCCGACATATCTATTCTGAGCTATCCCGGACACACCTTAAAGGTTGTCCATAATTAACCACAGGTGTTGTTAATTACCGGCCTCACCACGACAATAGTGATATATTATTGACTACTCACCATCGTATAAATCTTTCAGTATATATACCAAGGGACAGGTCAAACAGCTGTTTGCCACACAGAATATCTCAAACGCGCAAACTGAGGGAGAGTTTACCTGTCTCGGGAAAGCCGCGTCTCGTTACTCGTACTCGACGTTCGTAATCGTAATCTCGGTGGCCTCGACTTCCTCGATGACAGCGCCCCAGCCGCCGACTTCGTACGTCCCATCGTCGGTGACCAGCGTCGCACTGATTCGGCCGGCCAGTTGTGCCAGTGGAACCGGGTCCTTCCGTCCGATGCTACTCCCGGTGTAGTCGATGTCGGTGACGCGCCCTGTCAACTCAACCGACTCTTTGGTTTCCGTGTCGTACCCCACAATGACGGCCTCGATAATCGCGTCCTCGTTCAACAGCGGTTCGATATCCCGGACGGCGTGGCGGAGGTCGACGTATGTCGTCGGGGTTTCCGGCGTCCGCTCAGTGTACAGTGTGTCCCAGATTTCCCACAGACAGGTCAAGAAGAACCAGTGGAAGACGTAAGTGTGGGTCCGGTCCTTGACGAGGACACCGTACTCGTTGACCGAGTCGTGGTGTGGTGCAAAGCACGTCCAGGTACGGTCGACCAACACGAAAAATGGGGCCGGAATCTCGCGATTCCGGGCCTCCGTACAGGTCCCTTCGATGTCGGCAAGCGGGGGCACTTCCTCACCAGCACCCGTGCAGATGCTGAGTTTGATATTCACGCCGCGGTCGTGGGCGGCAATGAGTTCCTCTCGAACCGCGTAGAACTGCTCCGGGTCCACGCCAACCTGAATCTGGTTTTCAGCCGCTTCGATGAGCTCTCGAGCCCGGCTGACGACCGTCTCGAATCGCTTGACGATACTGACCTCGTGGTCGGATATCTCTGGCTGGTTCCAGCGTTCTTCGATCGTCTCCGCTGCGTCGAGGTACTTGCTCGACCGGGACCGCAGGTCTTCAAGAACTACATCTGGGTTGCGGGCGCGGGCGGTCAGGCTGTCCTGCTGGAACGTCTCAATATATCCCTTCGTTTCCAGGTCCCGGAGCACGTCGTATATCCGCGGGTCCGGAACGTCACAGGAGTCAGCGATGTCAGTCGCCGATGCGGTCCCCAGCCCCAGCAACGCCACATAGGCCTCCGCCTGATACGGGGAGAGACCGGCATCTTCGAGGACATCGGTTAGTTCGCTGTCGTCCATGTGTGTACAGGGAAACTGAGAACGCAGTTAACGTGCATGGTTATCTATCGAAGTCCACGGTCAGTCCTTCCCCTCGACCGGCCACTGTGGCTGTTTCGGGGCCTCGATTCGGGCACATTCCTCGTCGGACAGGTCGACATCGAGAGCGCCGACGTTCTCCTCCAAGTGGTCCATCGTCCGCGGGCCGATTATCGGCGCGTCGACGACATCCTGATGGCAGAGCCACGCTAGGCTGACCTGTGCCGGCGTTGCGTCCTTCGCGTCAGCAATCGCCTGCACCTCGTCAAGGACCGCCCAGTTCTCGTCGCTGAACCGGTTTGCCGTGTATTCGTCTGTACTCGCCCGCCCTTCGGATAGGTCGTCGTCGCGGTCGTACTTCCCGGCGAGGAAGCCACCGGCCAGCGGTGACCACGGGATGACACCAATCCCTTCCATCTCGCAGACGGGCAGGAGATTCGCCTCCTCGTGACGGTCGACAGCGCTGTACTCCGGTTGCATCGAGACGAACCGCTCGTACCCCTCGATATCTGCGGTGTACAGCGCCTTCTGGAACTTCCAGTTCGCCATCGTGCTTGCGCCGATATACCGGACCAGTCCCTCGTCGACGAGATACGTCAGCGCATCCAGTGTCTCCTCAATGGGCGTATCCTCGTCCCACCGGTGGATCTGGTAGAGATCGAGATAGTCGACGCCGAGGCGGTCCAGCGTGGCGTGACACTGGTCGATGATGTGTTTCTTCGAGAGCCCACTCCCGTTCGGCCCGTCGTGCATATCGAAGTACACCTTCGATGCGAGGACCAGTTCGTCGCGACGAGCGGAGTCGACGGCCTCGCCAAGGATACGCTCGCTCTCGCCGTTCGAGTACGCGTTGGCCGTATCGAAGAAGTTGATACCCAGATCGAGCGCGCGTTCGAGTATCCGGCGGCTCTCAGCCTCGTCATTTAGCATCCAGGGCTCCGCGCTCCCGAAGTTCATCGTTCCGAGACAGAGTTCAGACACGTCGAGACCTGTCGACCCGAGCGTGGTGTATGTCACCGGTGAATCGCTCATGACACTTTGTACCACAGCTGTTGTTAAAGAATTTTGGGACTGGATACCGTTGTCCGAACATGAGCCGGGAGTCCGCACCGAAGGAATCTGACCCGATGGACGTACTCGAAACCCTCAGCGACGAGTCCTACACCGGACCGAACAGATGCTGGCCGTGTACGGTCTTGAACCTGGGGCTTGTCGGACTTCTTGCACTGTTCCTGCGTGCACGCAAACGCTCGTTACTGAGCCTACTGGTCGGCGTTGTCGGCGTCGCGGTGGTCTACCTTCGGGGGTATCTGGTTCCGTACACGCCAGAATTTGCTCCACGGCTGGTGGCGGCGTCACCGATCCCGGACGAGTGGTTCCATGGGGAGCCAGCACACGACGCGGCAACGCAGGAAGCTATGGCCCACGAGGAGCGTGACTCGCTGGCTGATGACGTTGAACTGGACGGCGAAACCATCCTCCGAGAGCTTTCGGCAGCTGGCGTCATCGAACTTGAGGGTGAACGGCTGTTTCCCGAAGCGACCGTCGACACTGTCTGGCACGACCGGATGGACGAACTGGCAGCGGAATCACTCGACGCTCTCTCGACGACACTGCAGGCGTCGCTGGAGCAGGTCGATCATGCGGAGCCGTATGTCGACGACGCGGAGTGGATCGTGCTTGGTTCCGAGCACAAACAGCTCCTGCCTCGTCCGGTCGTCGTCGCCGAGCTCGCAGCGTACGAGGTCCTTGGCGAGCGTCTCGACGACGAGCGGCTCAGAGTCGCCGGTGCGGAGGCCTTCCGGATGTTTCTTGATAGTTGCCCGGTCTGTGGCTCCGAACTGGTCGAGTCGTCGTCGGTGTCATGCTGTGGCGGCCATCTGGGCCCGCGTCAGGACCCAGACGAGACGCTCGTCTGTCCGACCTGCGAGCAACGACTCTACACCTTTGAAGTGGGCGACAACTGAAACGCACACGGAACAGCCGAGTCCGTATCAGGTCCGGTGTCCGAGGCGCTATTCGGGTTCGACCTATAGAGACGATGGACGGCAAAGGGCGGGAGAAACCCCGCCTGACCGCTGGTGCGTGCGGTCCCGCGGACAACCATGCTGTGTGACAGACGGTTGGCGTCGGCCGGGTTGGAATGGGGATGCTGGTGACCTGACGGGGTCGCCACCTGGCCCCGGATAGCAGGGAGAGTGGACCCAGCCAATAGATTAGTACAATGACTGTTGTAAATAGATTTTGGTGGGTGAAGAACACTGCCTATTAAATCCTCGCACACGGAGATGAAGGTATGAAGAATATCGACGACCTCGTCGACAGTGCGTCCGACTTGGCACAGCGTGGCCTCTCTAAGGGCGAGATTGCTGATGAACTCAACGTCTCCCGGGAGACAGCGAGTTGGCTTGTCGAACGCAGCGGCACCGGGACGGAACCGGACACGAGCGATGATGGCGGCCCCCACGACATCCACGTTGACTGGTCCGCCGTCGGCCGTGACAGCAACCGGCTGTACCACGCAGGAGCGGCGATGGCTGACCTGCTCTCGAAGAAAGGCGACGACGTGGACCTTACCATCGGCATCGAGAAGGCCGGCGCGCCGCTTGCGACGACCGTTGCGCGGGAACTGGAAACCGACCTCGGAACGTACGCCCCGACCAAACACCAGTGGGACGACGACGAGAGCGAAACCAGCGATGGCTCGTTCTCCCGAAACTTCGCGCAGATCCGGAACCGTGACTGCTACGTCGTTGACGACACGATTACGAGCGGCAAGACGATGGGGGAAACCATCGACGCGATCCACGAACAAGGCGGGAACCCCGTGGCCTGTGTTGTGCTGGCTGACAAGCGCGGCATCGGCGACATCCGCGGCGTCCCGGTGTACTCCCTGCTACAGGTCATCCGAGTCGGCAGCGACGGCGACTCGTAACGGTCCTGACGGACCGTTCCGAACCCGCGTTTCGCCGGGTTACCTCCGGATTATCTGAACCAGCGCGGCCCCACGAGAGACTATCCTTTTATTCGTGCCGTGCGTAATTCGCTGTATGACTGTACTATCGTTCGACGAACAGGGTGTCGATGTCGTTTACGAGGGGACGGAGTTCCGTCTCGAAAAGGCCCTTATCGAAGACGCCATCGAAAAGTCGTATCCAAACGTGACCGACCACGAGGTCCTACAGATGGTTGAGCCGGAACCGGCGCTGTCGGGAGAGCCACAGCGGATCGCCGAAATCGTGAACTGACGTGGAAACAATTCCTTTGAGGGATATAACCGTCGTGGGAAATTAATTTTTGCTGAGAACCTATATCCCGTTTGTAGGCGTTTAAGTCGGTGATTATGCGCTAATTAACCATCCGAACAGTAGGCATTTAAGCCGTCAGCGCACACTGGGAGATAATGTCAGACCCACGTATCGCCGGGGCCAGCGTGACACAGTTCGGGAAACACCCCGAGCGAACCGGCCGAGACCTGTTCGCCGAGGCCGGACTCGAAGCGCTATCGGAGGCCGGAATCGACCCGGAAGACGCTGAGGCACTCTATTACGGCAACTTCATGGGAGAGCTCGCGGAACATCAGGGCCATCAGGGCCCGCTGATGGCCGAGGCCATCGGACTGGACGTTCCGGCGACCCGTGTCGAAGCGGCCTGTGCATCCGCTGGTACAGCCGTTCGTGAAGCCGTCAAGACGATCCGGAACGGCGAAGCGGAGGTCGTCGTCGTCGGCGGCGCGGAACGGATGACCAACATCGGGACGGCAGCGGCGACAGACGCGCTCGCCATCGCCGCCGACGACCTCTACGAGGTCCGTGCCGGGATGACCTTCCCCGGTGCGTATGCGCTGATGGCCCGGTCGTACTTCGACCAGTATGGCGGCTCCCACGAGGACCTCGCTCACATCGCCGTCAAGAACCACGAGCACGCGCTGGTCAACGAACACGCCCAGATTCAGAAGGAAATCACGGTCGAGGACGCGATGGAGGCCCCGACGATTGCGTCCCCGCTGGGCCTGTATGACTCCTGTCCGATTACTGACGGGGCCGCGGCCGCTGTCCTGACGACGGAGTCCTACGCTGAGGAGCACGAC
The DNA here is from genome assembly GCF_030848575.1 of Haloarcula sp. H-GB4. Lineage (NCBI taxonomy): Archaea > Methanobacteriati > Methanobacteriota > Halobacteria > Halobacteriales > Haloarculaceae > Haloarcula > Haloarcula sp. H-GB4. The sequence continues at coordinate 1,263,752 of NZ_JAVDDX010000001.1, forward strand.
TTAGACGCCCCAGTCGCCATTACTGGGACCGGCCAAGGTGGTGACAATCTCGCACTGCAGGACCGCCTACATCTGGCACAGACACCCGCCGCCGACAAGGCTGCGGAGGAGGCCTACGGGGACGCCGGCGTCGGCCCCGACGATGTCGATTTCGCCGAGGTCCACGACTGTTTCACTATCGCGGAAGTGTTCGCAATCGAATCGCTTGGCTTCTACGAGCGCGGCGAGGGCATCGCTGCGGCGCGCAACGGCGAGACGACCCGCGACGGCGACCGCCCGATAAATCTCTCTGGCGGGCTGAAAGCCAAGGGTCACCCGGTCGGCGCGACCGGCGTTGCTCAGTTGGCGACGGTCGCCTGGCTCCTCGACGGGTCACACCCGCGGGCCGACGCCGTGCCGGACAGCACGGTCGGCGTCGCACACAACGCGGGCGGCACAGTCGCGTCTACGACTGTCCACGTCATGGAGGTGCAAGAATGACTGAATCCGCACAAGACGGCGAGTACGACGCGTGGCTCGACAGCATCGAATCGGACGACGGCTACTACCTCGAATGCTCGAACGGCCACGGCTGGCTCCCGCCTCGTCGGGTGTGCCCGCGCTGTCACGACCAGGACCTCTCGGCGGTCGACTTGCCGGACTCCGGCGAAATCGCGAGCCACACGACGATCACGGTCCCGACGCCGCAGTTCGAGGACGACGCACCCTACGTCACCGCTATCGCTGACTTCGGACCGGTGTCGGTCACGGGCCTCGTCCGTGACGTGGACCCGGACGACGTTGCTATCGACGACGTGGTCGGCATCGATGTCGGCGAGCGCGTGACGACCGGCGAGAGAGCGGTCGTGTTCCGACCGCGCTAGGGCTCAGTTCTCGACTGTTACCGAAGTCACTCTGTCCCGGACCACATCAACGAACTCACCGGGGTGTTCGACGTGGGGCAGGAGTAGCGAATCACCGAACACAACGAGCATCGCGTCCGCCTGCTCGGCCATGTCGCGACCCTTCGACAGCGGCGTGATGTCGGCGTCCTCGCCCCAGACCATCGTCACGGGCACGTCGAGGCTGGCAAGTACCTCACCGAGATCATCCTCGGGGTCGAGGAAGCCCGAGACGAACGACGCTGGTGCAAAGCGCGCACCGGGCTGGTGGCCGCTTTGCCACTCATAGTCGACGACGTCCTCGGTGAGGTTATCCATGTCGTAGTAGCCGTGGTCGGCGTGGAAGTGCCGGATAGAAGGCTTTGAGACGGTGAGGTTGTAAATGGCCTCTCCGATGACTGGCGCGCGGAGCAGCGAGCGGAGCCAGACAGTACGGTTGCCCATCGAACTGTCCGTCGGACAGATGAGGATGAGTTCCTTCACGTCGACCGCCTGTGCCGCGCTGGCGGCGTAGGCCCCGGTCAGTGATGACGCGACGACGGTCGCGTCAGCCGTGTTGTCCTCGATAAAGTCCCGCACGAACGCCGTGTACAGCGAGGCCGAGTACAGCAGCGGTGGCCGGTCCGTATGCCCGAAGCCCGGCAGGTCCGGCGCAATGACGTGATAGTCCTCTGCGAGGGTGTCAAACACCGTATGGAACTCGTGACTACTGGCAGCGGCATTGATGCCGTGGAACAGCACGAGGTCCGGGTCCGACGGGTCGCCGGCTTCAGTGTACGCGATATCGAACCCACGCCAGCGGTACGTCCCCTGTTCCCCGTCGAGCATCGGTTCGAACGCGCCGGCCCGCGACTGCAGCACGCGGTTGGCAGCGGCTGTCGCGCCGACCGCACCAACGACTGCACCGAGCGCCTTGCGGAGTTTCATACTGATGACTTGGGACCCGGAGTATGTTATACATGCTGGACGAGCATCAGGTATCGATTGCCCGAGGGCTTGCTGAGTCCGGAGGGTGCTAGCCTCGCACTCAGGCCTCGTCGCGAGGCTCGTCGAGACACTCACGGAGCGGTTCGAGCACCTCATCGACGACCGTGTACGGGTCAGTGTGGCGCTCGATGACGGCGTCGACGTACTGTTCGATGCCGCCGCGGCGGTCGAGTTCGCCGACCAGTAGTTCGTTGGCGTCCTCCCGAAGCAAGGTTCGGATTTCGGCGGCGAATCGCTCTCGGGCCTGCCCCTCTCGGCGGCCGGTTCGGTCCAGATACGCGCCGTGGTTGGCCAGCGCGTCTAAGAAATCTTCGACGCCTTCGCCCCGATTGGCAACCGTCTCCACGATAGGGGGGTTCCATGTCTCCGGCTCGTCGCCCCCATCATCGGAATCGTCGGTGGACGCGTCTCCGTGGTCGCCGGCAAGTTCAGTCGCGCCGTGATGGCCGGAGTCCGGGCGGCCGCTCTGTCCCTGTAGCATTTCCCGGAGTTGCTGGACGGTCCGGTCGGCTCCATCGAGGTCGGCCTTGTTGACCACGAACACGTCACCGATTTCGAGGATGCCGGCCTTGAGCATCTGGACGTCGTCACCGCTGCCCGGCGGTACGAGCACGGCGACGGTGTCGGCGGTGCGGACGATGTCGACCTCGTTCTGGCCCGCGCCAACTGTCTCGACGATGATCTTGTCCTTGCCGAACGCGTCCAGCGCGGTCACGGCGTCGGTCGTCGCCGTCGACAGCCCACCGAGGGAGCCACGAGCAGACATCGACCGGAAGAACATATCCATATCGCCAGCGTTCGAGGCCATCCGTATCCGGTCGCCGAGCACTGCGCCGCCGGAGAACGGCGAGGACGGGTCGATAGCGATGACGCCGACAGTCTGGCCCTGCTCGCGGTAGGTCGCTGCGACCTTGTCGACCAGCGTGGACTTGCCCGCACCGGGACTACCGGTGACGCCGATGACGTCGGCCGTCCCGGTGTGCTGGTGGAGGTCGGAGATTATCTTCCGATACCCCGGCGATCGGTTCTCTATCTGTGTGATGACTCTGGCGAGGGCGCTGTGCTTGCCCGCAAGCAGGTCAGCGACGAGGTCGCTCATCGCTCGGGCGCGTTCTCGTGGATGTAGTCAATCATCTCCTCCATGGACGCGCCCGGGCCGAATATCTCATCGACGCCCTGCCCGCGGAGTTCCTCCTGATCGTCATCCGGGACGATGCCCCCAACGAGGATGAGCCGATCATCGAACGCGTCGTACTCCTTTAGCCCGTCAAGAATTTTCGGGACGAGCGTGTTGTGTGCCCCCGAAAGGATGGAGATACCGACGACATCCACGTCCTCCTGCACAGCGGCCTGCACGACTTCGTCAGGCGCTCGGTGGAGCCCTGAGTAAATCACTTCAAAGCCAGCGTCACGGAGCGCCCGGGCGATGACGTGTGCGCCCCGGTCGTGACCGTCGAGTCCAACTTTCGCCACCAGACACCTGATGGTCCGTTCCGTCTGCTCCTGCTCGACACTCATGCCAGTACGTACCGCGCGGTGTGTTTTCATTCTTGCCCTATTCATCATGATCTATGTTGGTCACGAACGTCTCTCTAAGAATGGGCCTTGCTGACAATAACCATTTCCGATTGTGAGAAGCAGGCATCCCGACTAGTCGGTTTCTCATCGGCAGTAACTCACAGAAGCCGGTTTGCAACGAGCGGAGCGGTCAACGACAGGCTCACAGGCCGCAAGTGGACTATCCCAGAGAACGACAATTCTAAGTTCGCTGCTAGCGGCGTTTCCACCAGTGCGAACAGTCGCCGTCATTCCCGCGTACAACGAGTCGAGCACCATCGGGTCGGTGATCGACGGAACGAGCCGATACGTCGACGAGGTCGTCGTCGTCGACGATGGGTCGTCAGACGACACCGCAGCCATCGCCCGGGAGCACGGCGCACACGTCGTCACGCACGTGTTCAACACCGGTGTCGGTGGGGCCGTCAGGACGGGGTACCAGTACGCCATCCGCCACGATTACGACTTCGTCGTGCAGGTCGACGCTGACGGCCAACACGACCCGGAGAAGATTCCAACCCTGCTGGACCACGCCGAGGACGCGGACATGGTCATCGGTAGCCGCTACCTGAACGAGAGCATCGACGACTACCCGCTCGTCAGGCGGCTGGGAATCACCTTCTTCACGACCGTCGTGCGGAAACTCGGCGGCATCGACATCACTGATGTAACGAGCGGCTTCCGCGTCTACCGCGTGTCAGCGCTGGAAAACATCCTCCACCGCTCGGACAACCACTGGGCGGTCGAACAGACGCTTGATGCGGCCCAGCGCGGCCAGCGGATCGAAGAGGTATCGATAGAGATGCCAATCCGTGACGAGGGCGAGTCACAGTTCAGCCTCGACACGCTCGTGCTCTACCCGCTACGGATGACTGACACGGTATTTCGCGTCCTCCTCTTTCGCTAACTATGGTGTTTGGATTCGACTACTCACTGGTCAACCTCCTGTCGCTGGTCGTCGGGCTGGCGTTCCTCGCGAACGGGTTTATCATCGTCAGAAGCGAACGCGAGTCGCTGGAGTTGTTCGTGATGTCGCTGTTGCTCGGCATGGGACTCATCGTCGTCGCCATCGTTCCCAACGTGTTCGAGGTCGTGGCGCGGCTGCTGGGCCTCGAATGGAAAGCCCGGGCTATCCTCGTCATCTCGAACCTGACGCTGTTCGTGGCGGTGACGTACCTGCTCAACCGCATCGGGCATATGTACGACCGCCTGTCACGGCTGAACGAGGAGTTGAGCCTCCTGCGGAGCGAAATTGAGGAACACCAGCTACAGACCGAGGACAAGCAAGATGAGTAATCGTGCGGTGCTGTCGATAGACTTCGAGCTGTTTACGCAGACGCCGGCGTACCGCAGCGCGTCGGGAACGACCGACCGCGACGGCGTCGGCCTCGACGGTGGTCGGTTTTTCAGGGACGCGCTCGCAAAGTACGACGCGACCTCGACCGCGTTCGTGGTCTCCTCGGTCGCCCAGTCCCATCCCGATGCCGTACGGGCGCTCGCTGACGCGGGTATAGAGATTGCTTCGCACACGCACACCCATCAGTTGCTCTCTGATCTCGACAGCAAGGAGCGACGAGGGGAGTTGTCCCAGTCGAAAGACGTGCTGGAGCGAGTCACCAACGAGCGGGTCTCCGGGTTCCGAGCACCCGCCTTCGACATCACCGACGACCACTTCGGTCTGCTTTCCGACATCGGATACACGTACGACTCTAGCGTCGTCTCAAGCCGGTCGATTCCGGGGTGGTACGGCGGCGAATACGACCTCCACGAACCTGTCCCTGCGACAGCTGTGCGCCCAGATGCGCCGGACAGCGTTACGGAATTCCCGGCGAGCGTCATGCCGGGCCTGCAGTTGCCACTCACCGGGACTTGGCTCCGCTTTTTCGGCCCCCGATACACGATTCTGGGTATGAGGCTGCTAGCCCGCCGGGGAATCACGCCAATGCTGTACGTCCATCCGTGGGAACTGGTGGACCTGCCAGCCGTCGAAGGGGTGCCGACGCGGGTGTACGTCAGGACAGGCGACTGGATGCGCCGGGCTGTCGAGCGGATTCTCCAGCAGGATTTCGAGTTCACGACCGTGCGGACCGTTCTGGAGGACGGTGAGACGGCCGCGACACAGCTACAGCGGGGCGAGACGCCGTGACGAGCCGGGCTCGTGATCTGGGGATCACGGTCGCCCAGTACGGCCTCGCCGTCGCGGCGCTTTCGTGGCTGCTCACGCAGTTCGATATCGCCAGTGCGATCGACCTACTCGTCGGCGTCGAAACCGAAACGGCACTCACAGTCGTCACTGTCAGCGTTCTCGGTATCTGTGGCCGAGCCTATACATGGCATGCAGTGATGACCCCGCTCGCGCCCGCCCGGTTCCGGACCGCCGCCGGGACGACGCTCATCGTGAACTTCGTCAATCAGTTGCTCCCGTCGCGGCTCTCTGGACGGCTGGCCGCGCCGTTCGTCCTCCGGAGCCAGACCGGAATGGCCTACAGCGACGCCGCGGCCGCGTCGGCGCTTCACACCGGCGTCTTCGCACTATACTACGGCGTCGCGGCGACCGCAGGGCTCGTACTGGCGGTTCCACTGCTCCGGCTCGAACTTATTCTATTACTGGCGCTTGCGACGGGCCTGTACTTCGTGGCCGGTCTGACGGTACTGTTTGGCGGCCTCAACCTCGCCTATCTGGACCGGCTTATCGGCTTGCTGTCCGGCGTTGCGGTCCGGATTCCACGTGTCGGCGGGACGCTTGCGGCGCGGCTCGACGGCCTGCTCGAATTCACCGACAGCTCGACCACGACATTTCGGTCACTGGCGAGCGAGCCGGCGGTGTGGCTCCGCTACGCGGTCGGCTGGGCCGTCGACCTCGTGCTTGCACCCGGCGTCCGCGTCGGCCTGCTGTTAGGAAGTTTCGGCGTCGCGTTCGAGCCGCTGGTCGCGTTGCCGCTGTACCTGCTGGTCGCGTACACTGTGACGCTCCTACCGCTGACGCCCGGCGGTATCGGTGTTACCGAAGCGACAGCGACGGCGGTGTTCGTCGCGCTTGGCCTCCCAGCGGAGGTTATCATTCCCATCATCTTTGTCGACCGGTTCTTGAGTATCTACCTGCCGTCGCTCGCTGGCTGGTATCCTTCTGTTCGACTCGATGTCGCGTCACTGACGACGGAGTAGCTGGCCGGAAAGAGCCACGGCAAGACGGACTCATACTGTTGGCTGTAACTACGTGAAGAGATTTGCTACCCCGGGTGGCAAAATTCTTCAATGGCTTACAGCCGGCAGTATCAGAACGGCGGATGACGGCTCGTGTCGCACTTGCCGTCGCGTTCCAGAATGAGAGTGTACTGGTTCGCCGCGAGTTCCTGCTCGTCGGCGAACTGGTCGGTATGCGGGACGACGCCGAGTCGGAGCAGGTCAGTGAACGAACTAGGCGTCGGTCGCTGGGGCACGAAGTTTGGCGGCCGCTCCCCGAACTCGGCGACGATTCGGTAGTTGGACTCCTCGTTCAGAAGGCTCCGGAGGTAGACGGCCTGTGCGTCACCGTTCCGGTAGTAGGTATCTTCTTTGAGGTATAGGAGGTCCCGATACCCGACCTGAATGTATCGGGGGCACGCCATCGCTTCCTCCGCCTCCGAGTCTTGGCCGGCGACGTGTCTGGCGGTCAGCGAGTGCGGGACAGCGGTGTCCTGAATGTGGACGCGATATGTCTCAACCACGTCGCCCTCCTCGCTGTTGTCTTCGAGCCACGCCGTCGCCTCGTCTCGGGGCATTGACGCGAACTGGGCCGTCCCGATACCGGCGTAGACGGCCGTCGTCACCAGCAAGATAGCCATCACCGGTCGCGCCAGAGACGACGAGCGCTCGCGGAGGTCCACCAGTCGCCCCCCGACGAGCAAAGCGATAAGCGGGAACGTCGGTATGAGGTGGTGTACTCGGAAATCGTGCCACTGGGAGAACATCACGATGTAGGCTACCAGCCCCGTCAAAACGAGGACAGTGCCGTGGAAGGCGGAATCGCGGTCGCGCAACGTGGCGACAGTCGCCACGACGCTGGCGGCGGCCGCGGTAACCAGTGGGAGTCCAAGCGCGCTGAAGTAGCCCCGCAGGAACCACCACCACATTGGAGCGTCGGGACCAGTCGGATGACTCATCCGCGAGGTCGAGCCGCCGAACACGCGCTCGATGAACGGTTCGGCCCCCGCCACGAGCGCAGTGGGGAACCCGAGCACGATCATCGCGAACCCGAGCAAAGCGCCGCTTAGGAGGAGCTTCGGCCGGTACAGCGTCTCTGTCAGCGGCGCGTCAGCGGCATGGGCACGCAGCAGGAAGGCCACACCGATGAGCAGGATGACCGGCACAGCCGTCAGTTTGAACGCAATCGCGACCCCGCCAGCGGCGCTTGCCGTCAGGAACAGCGTCCCGTCGTCCGTCTGGACGTACCTGACGAGCAGATACAGCGCGAGGAGGACGAAGACCAGCGCCGGCATGTCCTCACCGGCTTCCTTCGAGATGGTGAGAAAGCCGAAGGTAAGCGAGAGCACGACGGCCGAGAGCCGGCCGGCGTTACGCCCCTCGATAGCAACACCGAGGCGGTAGGTGAGGTAGACGGTACAGAGCGCGGCTATGACGTTGGTCAGCCGGATGGAGACGAGACTCCAGGTCCATATCCACTCGGGCGTGGCTGCCCAGACCTCGTAGTGGCCGAACTCCCAGCTGGGGAAGGCGATAGTCGTGAACGCGCCTAACTCGCCGGTGAAAGCTGCGACGAGTACGACAGGGAGGATAGCCAGCGCATAGAGGTACAGCGTCGCACCGAAGGGGGCCCGACCCCACTCGATGCCGGCCTTGAGCCCCTCGAAAGTCGGTTCTTCGAGGACCGACCCGTAGACGACCATCGCGTCGAGCAAGCGGCTGTACTCGTCGCGGGTCGCGAAGTTCGGGATACGGTGCCAGAACCAGAACCCGACCAGCACAGTCGACAGGAGGAGAATGTAGCGGAGATAGGGGTCGTCCCGGAGGTCCGACCGTACCTGTTCGACAGCACGTCGGAGCAGTGACCGCCAGCCACTCATCGTGTCAGTGCTCCGGTGTGTGTGTTGAAAAGGCTGCCCTTCTCAGAAGTAGTCGGCATCGAACTCCCGGCGGAAGATGTAGTGATTGGCGTATCCCCGAACGTACTTGGCAAACAGCGAGAGGTACCCTTCGTCAGCCTCTCTACGCGCGGACGTGGCCACACAGGAGTCGGCGTCGTATACGATTCGGCCGTAGTCTTTCATCCGCAGTGAGAGTTCCGTGTCCTCCATGAACGGGATGTCCTCGTCGAAGCCGCCCGCGGCCTCGAAGGCGTCGGCCCGGAAGCTACAGTTGAAGCCCGGTTGCTGGACGAAGCCCAGCGGCCAGGACACCCGATACCAGTAGTCCGACAGCAGTTTGAACAGTACACGGTGCTTGAGGCTGTCTTCGAGTGGCCTCGCGGGGCCACCAACACCCACTACGCCATCGTCGGTGTAGTGCCTGAGATGCAGGCGAACCCAGTCCTCGGGGACCACCGTATCGGCATCGGTGAACAGCAGAATCGGCGCTGTCGCGGCCGCGGCTCCGCGGTTCCTAGCGATTCCCGCCCCGCCCTCGTCGCACCGGACGACGGTGTCGACGAAAGGGGTGTCGCGGGCTACCTGTTCCGTCCCGTCATCGCCGCCGACCACGACGATCAGTTCGACGGGCTGTGACTCGAAGGGAGCCAGACAGCGGGCCAGCGACTCCGCCTCGTTGTAGGCCGGGACGATAACTGCGGCGTCCATCTGATCCACGGCTACACCGTACAGACAGAAATACTATCTGATGATCCGGAGAGCGTGAGTCACGATCAGAAGTACACTCGTCTTCGACTCGCCGGCCGAGAGATCACCGCAGAAACGGCCGACAGCAGGCGGTGTTAGTTTCTTTCGGTCTGGCCGCTCCCGTCGGTCACCGGTGCGGGCTCGCCAGTCGCCGCTGTCGCGCGGTCAGCCTCGCCGGAGACAGCGAAGTTGAAGCTGCTGAGCAATTCCGAGAGGTCCTCAGCCTGGTCCGAGAGATGGACTACATCATCTGTCACACCCTCGATGGCCGCAGTCTGCTCTTGGGCCGCCGCGGCTGCGGTCTGCGCTCCCGCGCTCGTCCGCTCGGTCATTGCGTCGAACTCCTCGACCATTGCCACCACTTCCTCTGCGGAGGCGGCCTGTTCGTCGGTCGCGTCGTCAACGGACTGAATGCCGGTGTTGACCTCCTCGACGTGTTGGAGGATGTCTTCGAGAACGCTGATGGTCTCATCGACCGTCTCCAGACCGTTGTCGACGCGTTCATCCATTTCGTGAATTCCTTCGACGGCGTCGGTCGTCGATTCCTGAATCGTCTCGATGCGGTCCGCGATGCGCTGGGTCGCTTCGCCGGTCTCCTGAGCGAGGCCCTTGATTTCGTCGGCGACGACGGCGAAGCCCTCGCCAGCCTCGCCGGCGCGAGCAGCCTCGATAGAGGCGTTGAGCGCCAGCATGTTCGTCTGCTCGGCGATGTCTTCGATGACACTGACGATTTCGCCGACCTGCTCCATCTCGGTATCGAGCGATTCGACATCGTCGATGGTGGCATCGGCCTGTCGTTCGATCGCCTCCATCTCCGATTTCGCACCGGTCACGCGCTCGCTACCGACGGAACCAAGTTCGGACGCCTGGGCGGACTTCCTCGCTACTTCGTCGGTTGAGGACGCTATCTCTTCAATGGTCGCAGACAGATCAGTCATCTCGTCGGTGACATTCGTCACGTTGTCGTGTTGCTGGTCGGTGTTCGAAGCAATCTCATCGACGTTTTCGCTAACCTCCCGACTCGCGTTTCGCACCTCCTCTGCGCTGGCTCCGAGTTCGTCCGTCGAATCGTCGACCTGCCCGGCGAACTGCGTGACAGTCGTCAGCGTCTCCGAGAGCGTCTCCATCATGTCGTTGAACGCCGTCGCGATCTCAGTCATCGCCTCCGTTCGACTATCGGGGTCCATCCGCTGCGTGAAGTCTCCCTCAGCAGCCGCATGCATTGTTGTTCTGAAGGACTCGGCCTTCGTTCGGAGATGATTGTTTAGCTTCTCTGACTCCTGTTTCGCCTGCTCAGCTTCTCGCTGTGCCTCCTCAGCTTGCTGCTTGGCCGCCTCTGCCTGTTGACGTTGCTCTTCTGCGGCCTTGCGCTGTTCCTCCGCCTCAGCTCGCCGGTTCGAAGCCGTTCTGGTAGCCGTCTTGAGATCCTCGACAGTTGCGATGGTTCCTGTCGAGGAAATTGCGACAACACCGATGAGTACTGCTAACAAGGACGTACCCAGTGCATCCATGATTGCTCCCGCGATGCCGATCCATTCAAGGAACACAACGCCCGTCCAGAGGAACCCGAGCGCCGCAGCGAACGAGAAGTTCGCCCAAAACCCTGAGTCGAGTTCAGTTTCGCGGTACGTTTTCACGCCGAGAACGACCGTTGCGGCGTATGCGGTAACCGCGATGAAGTCCGCGAGGATTATGGGTGCACTCACTGTTCTGTCCTCCCGCCATCGGCGGCGACATCTGGACCATCTTCGAGAGCACTTTCCGGGCCGTCCCCGTTGCCATCGTCCGCCAGTACTTGCTTGCGGCGCACGTACGCTGCAAACAGGAACGCGAGTCCTGATCCCATCAGACCAAGGTAGTGCTCGGTGTAATTGAGTACTGTACCGAGAAACAGGTTCTCGACGTTGGTCACGACCGTTGCTAGAATCAGTAGCATGTAGCCGAGTACGAACAGCCGCGAACTCCGCCGGTAGTACAGTAGTACTGGTATGAGTCCGATAACGGCAATAATCGGGAGTACGGCTTTGTGTGGGTCAAGTGCGGCCAGCCCTGTTTGCATGCGACGATATCAGCTTCAGGGTGTGTTATATGTTACCGCCCAATTACAACGGTTGAAAACGACATAACTGTTGTTCGAATAGTGGACCAAAGATAGTGGTCGGCTACTTACGACGAGCGAGAGTTAGCCCGGTGGCAGCGGCGAGGACTGCGATGCCGGCGAGTGTCCCGAACAACACCGTCGCGTTCGCAAAGGCCAGTATCGACCCAGCGAGACCACCGCCGAGCGCGCCGACCCCGAACACGCCCAGATAGGTGAAGCCGTACGAGAGTCCGCGCGTGCCGGCGGGCGTGTACTCGGCGACGGCGGCCTGATACATCGGCTGGACGACGAACAGCGCGACGCCCAGAAGTGCACCCAGCACCGCCAGTGGACCGAAGCCCATCGCCGACACCGGAACGAACAGCACCGCGAGGACAGCGAGCACTAGGAACGAGCCGGCGATACCGTATTCGACGGGAATCCGGTCGCTCAGTTTGCCGCCGGCGTACTGTCCGAGGACGCCGATGAGCAGCAGGCCCGCGTAGAAGTAGTCCTGTGGCTTGAGTGTCTGGCCCGTCCCGGCCTCGATACCGAGCGCGGAGAGCACGCCGGGAGGCAACAGCGTCTCTATCGGGATTGGCTCGAAGCCCGGCAGGTCTCGTAGGAGTTCCGGAAGGAACGTGAGGACACCACGATAGTACAGTCCCGAGCACATGACGACGACGAACACCAGGATGAAGCTCCCGGCCAGCAGCTGCTTGCTCTCCGAGAGGAACTCCTCGAGCGAGTCGATACCGCTGCTGGCCTTTGACCCGCCGTCAGTCGCGGTCGTCACCGCCGCCGTCTCGTCGAAGCTCGCCTGCGAGGCATAGACGGCGGCGAACAACGCAGGGATACCCAAGACAAGCGCGACGGTCCGCCACTCAGCGACCAGCAGGAGAATCGCGGCGACGAGTGGGCCGAGGCCGATACCGAGGTTGCCGGCGACGCCGTGATAGGCCAGTCCGGTCCCGCGCTGTTCGACACCTTTGCTGATGAGCGAGAGCCCGGCTGGGTGGTAGACGCTGGCCGAGAGGCCCCAGAGGACAAGCGCCAGCGCGATGACGACCATACTTGGGGCCAGGCCAAGCAGAATGTACGAGCCGCCCATCCCCAGCAGACAGCCGGTGATGAGTCGGCGGGAGCCGATGCGGTCAACGACGATACCACCCGGGAGTGCCCCGGCCCCGAACAGGCCATAGCCCAGCGTTACGATGATGCCGACGGTCGCCGTCGTCACGTTGAACTGTGCGATACCGAGGTTGATGAGATCAAACTCCGTGAGCCAGATGACGACGAATATCGGGATCGCCATCTCGTAGGTGTGGACGAGCCCGTGTGCGAGCATGACCAGTGCGGTGATCGCTCGGTCGTTCGCGTTCACACTGTGGTTCGTGTCGGCCGCCGTCAAGTGTGTGACGGTTTCGCGCATTCATGCGTGCGCCTTTTTGTCCCCTCCCAAAAGCAGGGGTGGGTTTTTATGTCCGAACAGTATAGGCGGCAAGTGTGAGCAAAATCAAGGTGTCACTTCCGGACCAGGTGGACTCGGACATCCAGCGACTCGTCGAACAGGGCGAGTTCCTCAACCGCGACCAAGCAGTCGAAGACCTCCTGAAGCGAGGGATTTCGGCCTACAATACCACAACCGAAGAGACCGAGACTCTCGATGAAGAGATTTTCGACCAGACGGCCTCGGAACAGCAGGACCCGGCGATGCAGGACGACTTCCTCTAATCGCGGTTCTGTGAGAGTCGGCCGTCGTCCTCGGATGCCCGCTGTCCGGAGCCGTCGTTTTCCTGTCGCTGTTGTTTCATTTTTGCGCCGGGTTTCGGACCTCTGTCGACTGACTCGTAGGGCGTCTCTGCGATGCTCTCCGGGATGATGTACCATGCGAGACCACCGCCGACGACGGTTCCGACGACAAACGTTCCAGCGACAATCGGTAGTTCCGAACCCCCGTACAACGTCACAAGCCCCATCGAGACGCCGAAGAGGAGCGCGAATCCGACTTGCGTATATTTGAGAAATCGTTTCCGGTCGGCGTCTGTCATCGAGGGGCCGACCATTAGCGACACCCGGTACAGATTGGCTGTGTCCGGACGCTCATCAGTAGAAGCCCCGCTCTACGTCTTCTTCGATAACGTCCTCGAACTCCGCGTCAAGTAGTTCCTCCGCTTCTTCGAATGTCTCGGTGAGTTCAGTCATCTGGTCTGGCCGGTCGTGGTGATCAAACTCCATCGGGCCGTAGGCAGGGGAGTCCATCGCGTCCATCATGTCCTCCAGCAGCGCTTGCGGTGACGTCGGTGCGTCCGCATGCGTTTCGAGGACCGTTTCGAGGTTCTTGGCCTTCTCTTTGGCGTCGTCCTCGTCTTCCGGCCCCTGCTGGACACCGAAAATTCCGGACCCGTCGTTCGGAAACAGCGGGTCGATGTCGTCGTCGATTCGGCGGGCCACCTGCGACCCGACGCCCTGGACCTCGAAGGGGTTCTTCGCGTAGGTCTTGAGTTGGTAGACACCAGCGTCGGGGTGACCGAAGTAGATATCCTCGCCGATTCCGTTCGCGCGGTCGCCCCCGACGGCACGCCAGTCCCCCGGATTGGCATTGCTCTCCATCACGTCTTCGAGAATGTCCTGCCAGTCACGAACGCGCATTGTCAGTTCCTTGTTCGGACTGAGTCAGAATGAACCCATCGGTCCCGACTGCTGCCCGGGAGATGGAGAAATGTCGTATATACTGGCTGAGTGTCCTCACGACTGCGGCCGCTGTCGACAACCATACCGGGGATTGATTATCTTTCACGCCAGTTTCTATGATAACAGCTCGGGGTGTCGCGGTACGGGCGCACGTTACGAGGGGCGACAAGTGGGTACAGCATCCGATACCGACCATGGCGGTGTTGACTGGCGGCAGCTACTACTGGTAAGTCTCTGCCTCGTCGGGCTAATTGTCGCTGCGTTTCTGGCCCCACCACCGGTTACTGAGAGCGGGGTCGACAACAGTGGGGGCAGTGACGGGAGCCGCGGGTCTGAACCACTCACGCAGACACCAACCGATACACGAGAACAGCGTCGCGACGGTGGCGGGAGCACCAACGTCACAGGCGACACAGAGCCGATTCCGCTTCCCGGCGAGACTACCCCGCCCACTGCGGACGGCTGTGGTGTCCTCATTGAATCGACGCCAAAAGCCGGGCATCCCCTCACAGTCCTGGTGTATCAAGATCTTGAACCAGCGGCCGCGACCCGTGTCTGGTTCAATGACCGATATGTCGGTCGGACTGACCAGAGCGGGCAGGTGACCGGACAGGTGCCCTACCAGCGCGAACTGAACGTAACGGTCGAATCGCCGGGCGTAGAGTCATGTCAGTTCTACCGTCGGCCGGACGAGGGATCGGGGACTGAAACGGCTGACCGTCTCGCGAGAGAGAATATGTGGCTATCTGGCGAGGGTGATTCGACTGCTACGCGCCAGCAGACAGCGGCCGACAATAACACCGGTCAGTACCGTGTCGCCGGGAACGTCAGCGTGACACTGCTTGGCGAACCGTACCCCGGGTCGACTGTCCCGCTCGTCGCAACGGTCGACGGCGTCCCGGTACGAAACGCGACCGTGAGCCACGACGGCGATATTGTCGGCCGAGCTGACACCACCGGCCAGTCTCAACTGACAGTCCCAGATAGCGATACCACTGCAGTAACTGTGTCCCGCGGCGAGTTCGAGGGTACCGCACGCGTCGACGTACTGAACTTACACGTCCGCGTCGTGCCAGCGAAGACCCTCCCAGTACCGGGTAATAGCGCCGCGGTTAACGCCACAATAAACGGCAAGGCAGTCACGAACGCAACTGTCACGCTCGGCGACCAGCGCCGCGGGACAACTGGCGCTGACGGCACCGTTGCTGTCTCACTCCCGGCAAATCCCTCGCTTACCGTTACAGCGGCAACAGACAGACAGACAGCGAGAACGACGCTCTGGGACGCGTATATCGGGACCGTTGTGGTGAGTTCGATGCTGCTGGTGGTAACTGTGGTGACTATCGCTATCGCCGCATTGCTGTACACTCCCAGGGTCGCACGCGGCGTCGGTGTGCTCTGGGCTATCTTTGATTCGCTGTTTTTCATCGGCGTGCTCTGGGAACGCGATGGACTGGTCATCGCGCTCACAGTCGTGGGCGTCGCCGCGCTGTACCACTATCGATCGGATGCGATCTCGGGCGGGCAGGCGGTCGCACATGCTGCCAGGAACGGCAGTAAAAGGGTTGCTGGCCTCGTCGCCCGTGTCGTTCAGTTGACCCGGCGAACAGCACTCTGGCTCGTCGGCTGTATCGAAGCCATGTTGCGCATTGGCCAACGACTGGCTATCCGTCTGGCCGCATGGCTCACGTCGCTGCCGCTGACGGTGACAGGACTGTCCCGTCGCTTCAGGCAGTGGCTCCGGTTGGCCGGGTATCGAGCCATCACTGTGGTCAGGGCTGAAACTACGCCGCGCAGGATTGTAACGCTCGGATTCTCGTGTGTCGGCGTGATACTGAGCTATGTTCGCTGGGGCGCGGCCGGTGCCGTCGTGGCTGGGGCCGGGGTGGCACTGAGTGCGGTCAGTGTCTACATCTCTGGCCGGACCGACGATACGGACCGCCAGACTGAGGCGTCTCGTCCCGGACCAAGCGAGTCGGGTACCGACTCGTCAGACGGCGACGAGTCGGCGCTCCCGTCGCTTCGGGACATCTGGCGTGCGTTCGCTAGGCACGTCGTCCCCGGGCACTGGCGGACGCGGACGCCCGGCGAGGTGTCCCGGGCCGCAATCGACAGCGGCCTCCCGAGGGCCCCCGTCGAAGCACTGACAGAGGCGTTCCGGGATGTCGAATACGGCGGCTATTCGAGCGATAACCGCCGTGAGCAGGCCCGTAACGCGTACGATGCGCTGGTGAGTGCGAGTGACGAGCAGGAGGACACAGAATGAATCGTCGTCACGTCGGGCTGGGAATCGCCGTGCTGTGTGGCATGTTACTCGTGGCTGCCGGCGCGGTTATCGGACTGATAGGGACGCCAGAACCCGCGGCTTCCGGACCGGGTGCGGCGGGTGTCCTCGTCCTCCTCGTCTGCGTGCTCGTGGCCGTCTGGAAGCTCTTGCGGACGCCCGACAACCCCACGATATCACCGTCACCGTGGGCTGATGACGACGGGTTCACCAGAGAGTATCTCGAGACGACACCGACAGATGACGCTGTCTCCGGAACCGAACTCGCAGAACGCGTTGAAGCGGCGGTTGCGAAGGCCCGCGACGATGGGTCGGTCGACGAGAGCCTTGACCCTGTCCGGGAACCACTTCGGGCGACGCTCACGGAGGCACTGGTTCAGGGAGGTCACGACCCCGACACGGTAAAAGCACAGCTAGCCGCGGGGACCTGGACGGACGACCCGGTTGCCGCCGCGGTACTGGACGAATCCGTCACGCCGCCGGACCGGCCGTTTCGCGCGCGCCTCCGGGCTTGGCTGTTTCCGGAAAAGGCCGTCCGAAAGCGGTGTGGGCGAGCAATGGCGGCAGTCAGCGTTGCGGCCGATGATGCGTTGCCGGCAGTGGTCGGCCAGCGAGCGCCGCGTCCGATGCCAGTCGTCGCCCCAGCAGTCGCCGACCTGCAGCGGGCGGCTGATGGGAGCCTCCAGCGGGCCGTCGACGGGTCGATTCCCGAGCGGGAAGACATCGGGGCTAGCGCAGACGGCGCGTCAGAAGATGCCCGCGTCGACGGAGCCGGCACTGGGGACGGAACTGGCGCGGACGACGCGACCAGCGGTGACCCGGAAACTGGCGGGACAGCACCGGTCGACGATAGCGGAGCGGATACCACAGCGACAGACAGGGCCGACTGGGGCGACGTGACGGAGGGGAGAAACTGATGGGGCGACGAGCCACGCGGTGGCGCGGCGCAATCGTCGCCGCGCTGGCACTCGCCGGAGCGGGCATCTGGGAGGGGAGCGGGACACTGCTGCTGGCCGCTGCACTCCCGCTCTCGTATCTGGCCTACGGAGTCCTGTCGACTGCTGCTGTCCCGGCAGACCTCGTCGTATCGCGGGCGGTTGACCCGACGCCAGCGCCGCCGGGGCACCCTGTCGAAGTCCAGTTGACGGTGACAAACAGCGGCCAGCAGACGCTGTCGGACATCCGGGTCGTCGACGGCGTTCCGACTGACCTCGCAGTGCTGGACGGGTCGCCCCGCGGTGGCGAGACACTTGCTGCCGGCGAATCAGTCACGCTCGAATACACCCTCATCGCCCGCCGGGGCGAACACGACTTCGACGAGCCACGGCTCCGCGTCCGGGGAACGGGTGCCGGCGAAGTCGCGACTGCGACACGACACCCCGAGGGCGATGACAGGCTGGTGTGTCAGTTGGACGCTCGGGCGCCGCCGCTGTCCGACCAGGGAACCGACCGCGTGGGCCAACTCACGGCCGACGCCCCCGGCGATGGCTTCACCTTTCACTCGACGCGGGAGTATCAGCGCGGTGACCCGGCCGGCCGCATCGACTGGCGCGGCTACGCGAAGCGAGGAGAGCTGTCGACGGTCAACTACGAGCAGTGGGTGTCAACGACGGTCGTGTTCGTCGTCGACGCCCGTTCGCCAGCGCGGGTGACCGCCGGGCCCGGTCGCCCGACTGCGGTCGAACTCGGCGCGTACGCGACTACACACGCACTGACCTCGCTGCTGGATGCCGGCCACGAAGTCGGGCTGGCAATCGTCGGCATCGACGGCGACGGTCCAGCGGGACTGACCTGGCTCCAGCCAGGTGACGGACCCAACCAGCGGTCGCTGGCTGTCGAACAGCTACGAGCCGCTGCCGATGCTGCCGAGAGCGACCCGGTTGGTGGGCCAGCAGACGAGGCCGACACACAGCGGCAGTTCCGGAAAGTTATGGAGATGGCCGGACCCCGCTGCCAGCTGGTGCTCGTCTCGCCGTTGCTCGACGACGCGCCGGTCACTGCAATGGCGTCGTGGGCAGCGTTCGACTGCCAGCGAGCCGTGCTCTCGACGGACGTAACCGCGGCGAGCACCGTCAGCGGACAGTACGACCACGTCCGCCGTCGGACCCGTCTGGCGCGGTGTCAGGCGTCCGGGGCCCGGACAATCGACTGGCGACGTGGGACACCGCTGCCGCTCATCCTCGACTACGCCTTCGCCGTCGCGGCGCGCCAGCCGAATGGCAGCGCCCAGCCAGGAGGCGGAGCCTAAATGATTGCCGGGCCGCGACTCGACACACCATCGGCCGTCGGCGACGAGGGGCGACCGCGGGCGACCAGTCTGACTATCGCCGCGCTCATAGTCGCTGCGTCCGCCCTGGCGACAGGCGTTCTATTCGGCGACCCACAACTGTTCAGTGGTATCGCACTCCTCGCCGGCATTGCCGTGGCGGGACTGACGCTGCTGGACCGAGACGGACTGGGACCGACGGTCATTGGTCACTTCTGTTTCCTGCCGGCGGCGACCGGCCTCATCGCCTCGGTCGGGCAGGTAGCAGCCGCCCCGCTTCTTGGGTTCGGTGTTGCCGTCGCAATGGTCGGCGTCGCGACTGCCTGGACCAATGTGCTCGATAGAGAGGCAGTGTCAGCAGCGACAGTGAGCAGCGCCGTTTCGTATCTGTTCGCAGTGGTCGGCCTCGTCGTTGGCACGGTCGTAGTCGTGCTCGCGTTGTTTTGCTGGGAACTGGTGAGCGCTGTCGCTGGCGGGACATCACCGATGGCCGCCACGGTCTGTCTTGGTGTCCTCGGCGTCGCCGCGTCGGGCTGCCTGTATTTTGCCGTGGCACAGCTCCCACTCGTGCAGTTGACAGCGCGGAGCCGCCGAGACGCGATGGCGACCAGATTGAAACGGGGGACCCGGTCACTCAAACTGGTCGCAATCGGTTCAGTATCGTTCACTGTGGTCGCCCCGCTGGCGCTACTGTTTACGCCGTTTGGTCAGCTCGTCGCGTCCCCACCGTTCAGTCTCGGTATCCGAGTGCTGTCGTCGTGGGTCGTTCTCGCGCCGCTTCTGGCAGTCACAGTCGGCGCGCTGGTTGCTGGTAGCGGTGTGATTGTCATCCGAAAGTTCACAACTGAGTTCAACGCCGCCTCGGTGCGGACTGTCGGGGCCGCCATCGCGGCAGTTGGCTATCTGGTGTTGGTAGCCCTGTTCCTCCTGCGAACCGGGATCTTCGGGTTCGCCTCGCTCCCAGCGGTGTTCTTTGGTGCCCTCCTGCTGCCACTGGTGGTGTATCTGCTGCTTGTGCTCGTCATCGGCGCGCTCATCTTTGGCCTGTTGCCAGCACGTGCCGGCCCCGCGGCACTGACCGCTTCGGGACTCATCTGTGCGAGCATCGGTGCGGCACAGGCCGACCTTCCCACGCTACTGGTGTTTGCTGGTGTCGTCAGCGGCCTCGTCGCCTGGGACGTTGGCACATTCGGTCTGGGATTGACGGCAGAACTGGGGCATCGTCCGGAAACGCGACGGCTGGAGCTGTATCACAGCGTGTTCGCCGTCGGCGTCGGACTTCTCGGCATCGCCGCCGTCGGCATTGTCGATGCAGCGCGCCACGCTGTCGGTTCCGCAGTCGGATCGCCGGAGACAATGGCACTCGCCGCGGTCGGTGTGTTACTGCTGCTTGCCCCACTTCGTGGCTAAGAGACGGACTCACTGCTGATCCGTCCAGAATGGATCAGTAGCCACGAAGCTCGACAGATAACGGCTAATGGTACACATTGATACACCCCGAGTACAACGCATGGAGCATGGCCGGGTCATCGTCGGATTTGAGCGTTGAGGCGGCGTCAGAACACTGTCTCAACATTGTGGAGCGAGTTGAGGAGGCTGTCGTTGTCGAACGCCGAGTGCTGTTCGAGACACTGGCTGGCGTCATCGCCAGAGGACACGTTCTGGTCGAGGACGTACCGGGAACGGGTAAAACGGTTCTGGCGCGGGTGCTGGCGGAGGCGCTGGGCCTTGAATTTACTCGGGTACAGTTTACACCTGATCTGCTGCCGGCGGACGTGACCGGGTCAAACGTGTACAACGAGCACGAACGGGAGTTCGAGTTCGCAGAGGGGCCGGTGTTCTCGAATGTCGTGCTCGCAGACGAAATCAACCGTGCGCCGCCGAAGACCCAGTCTGCACTGCTTGAGTCAATGGAAGAGCGACAGGTCAGTGTCGACGGGACGACGCACCCACTCCCAACACCGTTCGTCGTTATCGCGACCCAGAACCCCGTCGAGCAGGAAGGGACCTTCCAGCTTCCCGAGGCCCAGCGGGACCGCTTCAGCGTGAAGACGTCGATGGACTATCCCGATGTCGATGGGGAAATGGGGCTGCTTGACCGGCGGGCCAACCGGCGAACACTCTCGCCATCGGTCGATCCGGTAGTTGACCCAGAGACGGTTCGTGCCCTTCAGGAGTGTGCGGAAGACATCCGCGTCGACACCAAGGTTCGTCGCTACATCGTCGACCTGGCGCGGGCGACACGCGAAGACGACCGGGCAAAGATCGGCGTTTCGCCGCGGGGCGTGCAGCGGGTTTTCGAGGCTGTCCGGGCCAGCGCGGTCATCGCTGGCCGGCAGTATGCCACACCTGATGACGTGAAGCGACTGGCAAACGCAACGATGAGTCACCGACTGGTCCTGACGACAGAAGCTACTATCGAAGGGACCGAAAAAGACGACGTGATTCAGGCCGCGCTGGACGCTGTCGACGTGCCCGCAGTCTCACCGAATGCACCGGAGACGGACGACAGGGCCGAATCGACGGCACCGAGCGGGTCCGAACCTGCTGACTCTCTATCGGAACCCTCACCAGACGGTAATTCTCCCGGGCAGCGCCCGTCGCAGAGTGCTGCTGGAGCAGAGGAGAGCCAGGCTAGACAACTGGACGGGGATGGCGACCAGCCCGCCAACTCATCAGGTGACACGCGAAGCCGGAGTGACGAGGACGACATCGAACAGGGACAGTGAGCGCGAGCGGGTAGCCGAACGGCTTTACTCTCCGGAACAGCCAGACGTGGTATGGAAAGCGAACACAACGTCCTCGGCGGGGAGTTGGCCCCCTGCTCGATGGACCCCGAGACAGGGTTTATGCGCGATGGCTACTGCTACCCGCTCCAGCGTGACCCGGGCCGGCACGAGATCTGTGCCGTGATGACGGCGGAGTTTCTGGAGTACAGCAAGGCACAGGGCAACGACCTCGTGACGCCGCGGCCAGAGCTGAATTTTCCGGGTCTCGACCCCGGTGATAGCTGGTGTGTCTGCGTTCCGCGCTGGATAGAGGCCCACGAGGCCGGGCACGCACCGCCAGTGAACCTCGACGCGACGAGCGAGGACGTCCTCGATGACGTGTCGCTGGAGACGCTCGAAGAGTACGCCGCCGATACCGAGTCCGATGCCGATACGACCAGCGAATGAGCCCCGGCGCGAACGACTTTTGAGGGACCGCCCCGTCGCTTGGGTCGTGCAACAGGGGAGGGCCGAAGCATGAGCGTAGACCGTGTTCGCGGTGTCGTCGTCGACATCGACGAGCCGAAGACGGTGAACACCCAGTACGGCGAGAGCGACCTCTGTGAGGTGACGATACGTCCCGACCGCGGGGCCGGCGAGCCCACGACGGTGACGCTTTGGGGGAAGTGGACCGAGAACGCCGCGGTCATCGAGATGGGGATGGAGATCGCCGTCTACAACCCCGACGAGCGGGAGTATCAGGGCGAACAGCAGTACTCCGTCGGCGGCGACGCCACGCTGGTCGTCCAGCCGGACTTCCTCGTCGACGTGACCGACATCCGGGCGTGGGTGCAGTGCCCGCGGATGTACTACCTCCGGAAACTCGACGGTGCGGAGCACGCCTACCCGCTTGTGAAGGGGACGGTCGTCCACGAGGTGTTCGGCGACCTGCTTCGGGGCCGGGACCTCGACACCGCTATCGAAGAGCAGGTCGACGCCGCCGGACTGGATATTGGACTGCTGGGCCGAGAGGCCGACGAGGTGGCCGGAGACGTGCGCGACCACGCGTCGGCTATTCAGGGGTGGCTCCAGCAGGGGACGCTCACGGAGACGGATGGAGCGGCGACAGCCGCTGACAACTCGGAGCGGGACTTCAGTCCCGCGGAGAGCGAGTGGCGCTCCGAGATGACGCTCATCTCCGAGCGGTTCGGCATGAAAGGGCGGGCCGACGCCGTCCGGCGCGGGATGCCCGTCGAGCTCAAGACCGGCAAGAACACCAAGCGGGAGCCGCGGTTTCAGGACAAGATCCAGGCGACGGCATACGCCCTGATGCTGGGGGAGCGCGCGGCTGGCACGGGCAGCGCCGTCGACGCAGCCCCGGACACAGGTACGCTCCTCTACACCAAAAACGCCGCCGTCGACCGCAACGAGGAGAGCGGCGACCTCTCGCCGGCCAAGGAGTTCTCTATCGGGAGCGGGCTGCTGAACTACGTCGTCCGGACCCGCAACGCGATTGCGGCGATGGAGTACGACTCTAGCGTGCCGACGGGCTACGAGGCCAACGCGAAATGCGAGTACTGCTTCGAACAGGACACCTGTATGGCCGTCTCCGGCCGCCTCGACCAGGAGTCCAAAGCAGGAACGGTCGGTCGAGCGGTGCCAGACGAGGAACTGGACTACTTCGAGCAGTTCTACACAGCCGTCGAGGCCGAGCGCCGGTCCGTCCACCGAGAGTACGCAAAGCTCTGGGAGCAGACGCCCGAGGAGCGCGCCGACAACGACCGGGCGCTCATCGGCCTCGAACCGACCGGCCGCCGGGAGCTCGACGGCGGCCGCTGGGAACTGCGCGCGACAGGGACCGGGGCCGTCTCGAAGATCCGCGAGGGCAATCTCGTGCTCGCCAGCGACGGCGACCCGGTGACCGGTAACGCTGAACTAGCCCGCGTCGAACGTCTTGGCGAAGAAATCGTCGTCACGGCCGACGAGCCGCTTGACCTCCGCCGACTCGACGTGTACCCATCTGAGCTAACCACCGACCGGCTCCAGAATGCGCTGCACGACGCCGTTCTCCTCCAGTCGCCCGAGCAGAAGGACGTGTTGTTCGGGCGGCGCGAGCCGGAGTTCAAGCCAGTCGAGGAGACGTTCATCGACAACAACGACGCCCAGAACGAGGCCGTCCAGCTGGCGGTCGGCGCAGAGGACTTCGCGCTGGTCCATGGGCCGCCGGGGACGGGCAAGACGTACACGCTGGCGCGGATGGTCCGGGCACTGATAGCCCGGGGCGACCGCGTCCTGCTCTCGGCGTTTACCAACCGTGCCGTCGACAATCTGCTGGAAGCGCTGGAAGACCAGGGCTACACCGATATTGTTCGCGTTGGCACAGAAAGCGGCGTCCGCGAGGATATGCAGAAGTACCGGCTGGAGACCAGCGGCGACCCCGGCGAGTGTGCGAGTCAGCTCCAGAGCGCGCAGGTCGTCGCGGCGACGACGGCCACCTGCGGCGGGAGCACGCTTCAGACACAGGAGTTCGACGTGGCTGTCGTTGACGAGGCCGGCCAGCTGACCGAACCGGGGACGCTGGCGGCGACGACGCTGGCCGACCGGTTCGTGCTGGTCGGCGACCACCAACAGTTGCCGCCCGTGGTCCAGTCAGAGAACGAGACGTTGTCGACCTCGCTGTTTGAACGACTCATCGATGCTCACCCAGACGCAGGCGTGATGCTCGACTGCCAGTACCGGATGGCCCAGCACATCCAGGCCTTCGCTTCGCGGGAGTTCTACGACGGGCAGTTGCGGCCGGCGACTGGCGAGGTGGCCGCACAGCGGCTCGACGACCTCGACGGCGTTGCGACGGCGAGCTTGCCTGAAGGCCTCCGGGACCGCGTGGCGTTCGTCGACCCGGACGGCAGTCAGGTCGGCAACACCAACCCGACCGAGGCCGATCGAATTACCGAAATCGTCGCGTCGTACCGGTCTGCGGGAGTTCCAGCCGACGACATCGGCGTTATCGCGCCGTACCGCGCGCAGGTCGCGGAGATTTCCAAGCGCCTGCCGGACGTGACCGTCGACACGGTCGACCGGTTCCAAGGGTCGAGCAAGGAGGTCATCATTATCTCCTTTGTCGCCACCGGGACGCTCGACAGCCCAATCTTCGAGGATTACCGGCGTATCAACGTCGCCCTCACGCGGGCGAAGAAAGCGCTCGTCCTAGTTGGCGACGGCGACGCGCTGGCGACCGACGAGGTGTACGGCCGGATGGTCGAGTGGGCGCGGGGCTGACTACGCGTCCGCGTCGCCGCCTCTGGCGCCCGTCCGCAGCCCTGCGACGTGTGCGGTGAGACGCTCTCGTAACGTGTCTCTGAGTTCTTTTGCGGTGTCTTCGTCGATATCGTACACCTGAGCGACGCCGCCGAGCAGGCTTGACGAACTTGCCGTGTCAGCCCCCACGGTCGCCAGGTCGCGGCGGCGCTGGAACGGCGACCGCGTGACGAACACCGTCTGGAGCCGGTAGTACGGAACAATGCGCGTTGTCCGCCGCCAGAAGCCGCTCCGGGTCGCCAGCACCGAGTCATCGAGGTCGAACCCGCGGTGTCGCCAGCGGAAGTGTGCCGCCGGCACGACCGGGAGGAAGAGGAGAGCGGCGAGCCACCAGTAGCCGGTTTCAAGCACCAGCAAATCGATGCCGTAGGCGACTGCGGTGAGCCCGGCCGCGGCCAGCGAGAAGCGGGCGAGATAGCGCCGCCGGGCGCGCTTCGGCGGGCGGTCGAAGTCGAGGTCGCCGAACGACTCGATGTCGCGGGCCAGTTCGTATACCTCCTCGCGGGGCGCGAGGGGCACGGCGACGCCCTGTGTTGACTGCTGATTCCCACCGCTGTAGCCGGCCGTCTCAACAGCCAGCGTTGCGTAGCCGAACCGTCGCATCAGGACGTTCTCGCGGATGGTGACCGTCTGGACCTTCTCCAGCGGGATGTTACCGCTGTACCGGCGCAACAGCCCTCGCTCGTACCGGAGGTCGCCGTCGGCCTGTGTGAGTCGGAAGCCGTAGTATTCGATGACGGTCAGCGCCACACTGACGACCAGCGCAAGCAGGAGGAACTGGACGACAGAGAGGGCGGCGAAGACAGCCAGTCGCGTGGATTCCGGTGAGCTAGCCAGCCAGCGGACGACAGGCCCATTCAGCGACGCCCCAACGAGGTTCGCATTGAACCGCAGGACGGTCCAGACGATATCCATCCCCAGCGGGAGCGACGCGAGCGTCAGGACCGGCGCGGCCGGACGGACGGAGACGAGCGCGTACGTCAGGAGTTCGCGCTGGTCGAACGCGAACAACAGCGACCCGTCTGGCTGGTCGCGTGGTTCCGTGTCCGAAGCCGAGGCCGAGTCCCCGAAGTCATTCGCCGTCTTGGCGTCGCCGGTGTGTGCAGGTGTGGGACCGGTCACGCCGGGAAGGTCAGCGTGGGCCGACCGGCCAGATGTTGCAGTCTCAGACACCGCGTCGGAAGTTTCTGCCGCCGACTCGGCGGCTTCGTCCCGGTCGTGGGTCCGCACGTAGTTCCGGAGACGTTTGACCTCCGCCTCGTCGACCGCGTCCAGTGTGGCTTCCGTTGCGCTGCCGCCAGCCGTCTCGAAGCGGACGATTGCGAGCCCGAGCAGGCGGTTGAGGATGTTCTGTTCGACATCGAGGTTCTGGACGCGGCCCAGCGGAATCTGGCGGGACTGCCTGGCGAAGACACCAGATTCGACAGTGAGCGTGTCCCCATCGAGTTCGTAGCGAAAGCGGAGATAGCGCGCCAGCGCGTAGCCGCCAAACGTCAGTGCACCGAGCAGGCCCAGCAGCGGAACCGCGAACGCTGGCAGTCCGAGCATGCCGGTCCCGAGCGACCCGCCGAAGAAGCCGAAGAAGCCGCCTTGCAGCGCCGCTCGGGCAACGCTCAGGACCGCACTTCGCGGATGGAGCCGGTTCATACCGCGTCCGTGGCCTCGCTCTCGTTCGCGAGGTCACGGAGTTGTTCTCGCAGTTCGGTGGCTCGTTCGGGCCGCAGTCCGGGGATCGTGATGTCCGCGCCGCGGGTCCCGGCAGTGTAGACGACGACGCTCGCCAGCCCGATGGCCCGCTCTACCGGGCCGCGCGTGGTGTCGACGTGCTGAACACGAACGTACGGGACCGACGTGTCGGTCCGGGTGACGACACCGCGGAGGAGAAAGAGCGCGTCGTCCTGTAGGTCAAAGCGCCAGATCCGGTGGGCAGCGATTGCGTGGGCAACGCCAAGAAACACGAGCACAACCCAGCCGACGACGACCACCGTCTGTGGCAGTGAGACCGCGAACCGGTCAACAAGATACGCGATGACGCCGAGCACCGACGCCTGGATAACTGTCGACAGAACCCACAGCAGTCTCACCCGCGGGTGAAGCGACTCCATGTCCGAACCGAGGGGCCGGCCGCGGATTAACGGTTTGGCTCCGGGCCGAAATTGGAACGGTTTCGACCCGAACGCGGGGGACAGTTCATCCGGAGTTCGAAAAAGTCCCTTTAGGTAATCCATCGCGTGTCCAGACGGAATATGGCAGACACTCGACGCAGATTCCTCACGACGCTTGCAAGCACCGGGACTGTACTCGCACTCGCAGGGTGTAGTGGCAGCGACGGTGACGGCGGTGGCGGGACAGACAGTGAAATGACGGAGGGCGAGATGACCGAAGGTGGGATGACCGAGAGTGAGATGACGGACGGCGACGCAATGGATGAGGGGGAAGAGATGACCGAAGGATCGATGGACGGCGATATGGGCCCCACTGATCCCAGCGATGCCCCGATGGCGTCGGTCGACCGATTCAGCGACGCCGCCGGGATGCTCCACCAGCGCAGCGCAAACGACGCGCTTCCGGACGCCGACGAGCCGATCGACTTCGACGAGCAGTTCCTGACACAGGGATACGGGCCTGACGGAACCGTTATCGAGTACTACGATTTCGACGTCCAGCCGACCGAGGCGGCCCCGATTTACGCGCTGTTTTACGAAAACGGTGACCCGGTCGAGGACCAACTCAACATCATCGACGTGGTGCCCGGCGACGAGGGGTACAACGATTTCTGGCAAGTCCACAAAGTGACAGTGCCCGACAGCTACGAAGCGAACACGGCGACCAGCGTCTCTCATATTCAGGAGGCGGGTTACGACATCGAGCCGACGGAGACGATCAAGAACTGCCCGGTGGTTCCCGACGGGTCAACCGCGGAGCTACGACACAGTGTCGACAGCAGTTCGGCCGACTTGGTCGAGGGCTGGTACGACGGCGAAGTAGTTCCGTACTTCCTGTTCGGTGAGGCGTCGCTATCGTCGTCCGACGGTACTGTCCCGGTCTCCCCGATTTACGTGAGCTTCAACGCTAACCCCGACGAGGAGGGCGGGGGCCCGCCGTCCGGGTTCCTCTCCGAAGAGGGGAGCGACCAGACGCACAACGTCACCGCGACAGTGCCGGGTGACGACGGCTACTCGCCGCTGTGGCTGGTCAACATCTTCGACAACGCGGACTTTGACAGCGTTTCGGACCTCGACTCGGCCCAAGACGCCGACATCCTGGCCTCCGGCGCGGCGATGGTCAACTGCCCGGTCGTTGCCGAGCAGTAGACAGCCGAGGACAGCACGTTTGCCCCGATACTGTTCCGTCCCGTCTCAGGTCACCCGATGATGACCGTAGCGGACTACACGCGCTCGTTGACCTGTTCGGCGACCCGCTCGCCGGGCCGACGGAGGTGGCCGCTCTCGACCTCGTAGACGTAGCCTGTCACCGTGACGTCGTCGGGAATCAGCTCGTGGTTTTCGAGGTATTCGACCTGTGCCGCACAGGCCGCGTCGATGTCGTCGGTCATCCGGACCCACTCCGCGATTGACGCGTCACCGATATCTAGCTCCGGCAGTGCCGGGTCCAGATCGATATCATCGAGGTTACCATCGACTGCGGACTCGAACCCTGCAACGATATCCTCGTCGGACGCGCTCATCATTCCACAGTCGGTGTGGTTGACGACGATGATTTCCGTCGTATCGAAATACTGTGTTGTCAGCGCCGCTGAGCGAATTACGTCGTCTGTTACTTTCCCGCCGGCGTTTCGGTATATCTGTGCGTCGCCCAGCGAGAGCCCGAGCGCATCCTCAACAGGGATTCGCTCGTCCATACACGCGACGACCAGCAGTTGCTTGTCGGTCGGGATGCCCTTGCGCCGTCGACGCGCCCAGTCGTCCCTCGCGTCGACGCCGTCGTCGACCGATTCGTGAACGTGGCCGGCCTCCGGCTCTTCATGATCGTGTGCGTCGTCGTCGCTCCCGTGTGTGTGATGTGGCATTGCAGAACACGCCTTTGTGCCCCGTGGCCTTTACTGCTTGCTCGCCGGCAGTACAGCGGACGGGAGACAGGCACTCGTGTCGAACAGTGCCAGCCGCTCAGTCGTCAGTGGCGACGGTGCTGTCATCGGCATCCCCGTCCTCTATTTCGTTCAGGACTCGCTGGTGGAACTCCTGCAGGACGGCCGACTCGTCATCGGCGAGCACAACGTCGCTGGCCATCAGCGTCGCGAGACCGAAAGCCCGCGGCGACGGCGAGTCGACGCGGGTCCGAACCACGTCCACGTCGCCGTCCTGCATCGCACGCAGGACGGTCTCGATGCCGTCGACGTTGAGCTTATCCTCCAATATCTCCCGGTAGGTCTCCTCGACGACGGCGAAGTCACCGAGGTCCTCAGCGAACCCGAGCAGCATCTCCGAGGAGACTTGCTGCTCGCTGGCCGATTTCTCGTAGCCCTTGTAGCGTTTGAGTATCATCAGCGACCGCGTAGCGTTGATGCGGAAGTACCGCTGGAGGAGGTCTGTCCCGTCGAGGCTGGCCCGGAGGTCCTCGCGAGCCGTTGCTGGGTCCAAATCGCGGACGATTCGCGCGATATCCACCTTCCGGTTCAGCGGCATCGAGAGCGTGAAGCCGTTGTCGGCGACGGCGACCTGAACGTTTGCGCTGGCCGCCCGAGCGATGTGGTAGGCCAGCAGCCGTGAGAAGCCATCGTTGAACCGCCGGCCGTAGTTCGAGTGGACGTGGTAGTGGCGTTCGTACTCATCGTGGTCAAGCGTTTCCTCGATGACGAGGCGGTCAGTCGTGGCCACGCTGTCCGGGCCGGCGTAGGCCACCTGTTCTCGGAACATCCGCGCGATGGCCCGGACGCTGTTCTCGTCGACGGGGAACGTCCGGAGCCAGTTCCTGACTTCCGACATCCCCCCATCGCCAAGCCGGTCCAGCAGTTGCCCCTGAAAGTCGAGTATCTCGCGTCCGAGGTCGTATGAAAGGGGGAGGCGCTCGGAAAACCACGAGGGGACCGTCGGGCGGGCGGCGGTCCGGTCGACGTACACCTTCGACCCGCGGCGATAGCGGTACTCGAAGTTGTTTCCGCCCAGCACGAACACGTCGCCTTTCTCCAGCGTGTCCAGATATGACTCGTCCAGTTGGCCGACCCAGCTGTCGTCGCTCCGGGTGACCACGTCGCAAGTAAACGAGTCCGGAATCGTTCCGATGTTGGTCATGTAGATGACCCGCGCGAGCCGACCGCGTTTGCCGATGAGGTGCTCACCCACGTCGTACTCCTCGTAGTGGTGCTCGCCGTCGGGCGCGTCGTTCGTGTCCCGCCAGATTTTGGCGTAAACGTTCTTATCCTCCATCCCCGGGTAGTCGGCGGTCATATACCGCATCAGCTGTTCCCAGTCCCCGTCATCGTAGTCCCGATACGGGTAAGCTCGCCGGAGGACGCTTTTGAATGTCGCCTCGGGGCGAACGTCATTGATGGCCATGCCGTATATCTGCTGGGTCGCCACGTCCTGTGCGTTCTCGGGGATGAACACACGGTCGACGAAGCCCCGTTCGGCCTTTTCAAGCATCACCGCACACTCTACGAGTTCGTCACGGTCGAGCGCGATGACACGGCCCTCGACAGTCTCGCCGAGCTGGTGGCCGGCACGGCCGATGCGCTGGAGCAACGCGGCGACGGATTTGGGCGACCCGACCTGTACGACGAGGTCGATGTGGGGCATGTCGATACCCAGTTCCAGGCTGGTCGAGGTTGTCACTACGTCGAGTGACCCCGCCTTCAGCGACTCCTCGATGTCGCGGCGCTTCTCTTTCGAGAGCGAGCCGTGGTGACAGCCGGAGTTAGATTCGTCGTACTCGTCGAACTTCTCGCGGAGGTTGTGCAGGACGCGTTCGGCCCCCGAGCGCGTGTTCGTGAACACGAGCGTGTTGGTGTGGGAATGGATGTGGTCGTGGAGCTGGGTGTAGAACCGCTCGGTAATGATGTCACGGGGCGTGTTGATGAGGTCGTCGGCCGGACAGGACAGCTCCATATCGAAGTCGCGGGCGAACCGCGTGTCGACGATCTCGTAGTCACGGGGGTCGCCGCCGGGGTCCTCACGGCCGACCAGGAACTCCGCGACGGTGTCGAGCGGCTCGACGGTCGCCGAACAGCCGATGCGCGTCGGCGGTTCCTCGACCATCTCCTCTAGACGCTCCAGCGATACTGAGAGGTGCGTGCCGCGCTTGTTCTCGGCGAGGCTGTGGATCTCGTCGACGATGACGTACTCGATGGTTTCGAGTTTCTGTTTGAACTTCGGCGAGTTCAGGAGAATTGCGAGGGTTTCCGGCGTCGTGTTGAGGATGTGGGGCGTCGTTTCGAGCATCGCCTGCCGCTCGCTGTCGCTGGTATCCCCGTGGCGGATCGCATGGCGGATTTCCACGTCCTCGCCGCACTCGTCGAGTTTGGCCGTGATACCGTCCAGCGGCTGTCCGAGGTTCCGATGGATGTCATTTGCCAGCGACTTCAGCGGCGAAACGTACAAACAGTAGACGGAGTTCTCCAGTTCGTCCTCGCGAGCTTTCCCGAACAGTTCGTTGATGATGCCGGTAAAAGATGCGAGGGTCTTGCCGCTCCCCGTCGGCGCACAGATGAGGGCGTTCTCGCGCTCGTGGATGAGCGGGATGGCCTCCTTCTGTGGCGGGGTGAAGAAGCCGCCGTTACCGGGGACGAACTCACCGAACTGCTCGACCCACCACTCCTGAACGACGGGCGCGAGGCGGTCAAGCACCTCGGCGTCGTCAATGTCGACCGCCTCCGGGTCGAACTCCGGGTCCGTCGCTGCGAGACGCTCGCGTCCTCCCATTGTCGGCTCTTATCGACCAGTAGGACTGCCGTGGCAAGTGGGTTCCGCCATATCGATGGGGAAAACGCCTAAGCGACCGCCGCGTCTGGCCTGGGGCATGGCTGACTCCTTCGACGTACTGACGCCGCTGGTGACGCCGTTCGACGCCGACGGCGAACTCGACGTTACCAGTCTGGAATCGCTGGTCCGGCACGTCTCGGCGGCGGGCGTCGACGGCATCGTTCCCTGCGGGACGACTGGTGAGTTCGAAACCTTGTCGCCACGGGAGTACCGGACCGTCGTCCGAAGCACAACAGAGACAGCGCCCGACGACTGCCGCGTTATTGTCGGGACGGCCGCTACCGACGTGCCGACGGTCCACGAGCGGATGGCGTTCGCCGCCGAACAGGGCGCGGACAGCACGCTAGTCGTACCGTCGTACTACGGCGGGCAGGCGAGCGGAGCAGGCAACGAGGCGTTCTTCGACGCGGTGCTGGCCGACGCGCCGCTGCCCGTCTACCTCTACAACATCCCCGGAGCAGTCGGGCAGAAATTGTCCGTCGAGACGGTCGCCGCGCTTGCCCAGTCCGACGCCGTCGCGGGACTCAAGGACTCCTCGGGCGACCTTCCGTACGTCACCGCGGTCATGAATCAGACCTCTGAGGACTTCACCGTCTACCAGGGCCACGACGGCCTGTTCGTCCCGTCGCTGGTGCTTGGCGGCGACGGTGGCATCAGCGCGCTCTCGCACCTATTGTTCGACGAACTGGAGCAGGCGGGTACTGCCGTCGCAAGCGGCGACGTTGCACAGGCCAGAACAGTCCAGCGGGATGTCCTCTCACCGCTCTCGGACGCGTGTGCCGAGTTCGGCTTCGCGCCCACGGTGAAGGCGTTGCTCGCCGACCGCGGTATCATCGACCACGCGACGGTTCGACCGCCCCGAGACTCGCTCTCGTCGGACGCGATCGCGTCGGTGACCGAACGGCTGGAGTGACTGTTTAGACTCAAATATTCCCGTGAGGTTCCACGAGATTCATTACGCTGGGCGGCAGTGAACGCAATATATGTCGTTGCTGCCCTCCCGCGGTCCCGACACAAGCACCTCACAGGACGGGGAGCTACAGGTCGTCGGGGTCGACGAAGATGTCTCAGCCGTACTCGATGCCCTCTCCTCGGAAACGGCCAGAGAAATACTCAACACGGTGTACGAAGAGCCGGGGACGCCCTCTGAACTAGCCGACCGGCTCGATATGTCGATACAGAAGGTCTCCTATCATCTGGAGAAACTAGAAGACGAGGAACTCATCGCTGTCGCCGGGATCCAATACTCTGAGAAAGGCCAGGAGATGAAGGTGTACGAGCCTCCCGAAGACCCGCTGGTGTTGTTCGTCGGCACACAGGAGCGCAAGCGGTCGCTCCGGTCGCTCATCCGCCGCGTCCTGCCCGTTATCGGTATCCTCACCGCGGCCAGCGTCATGCTGCAACTCCTGCTCGGGCAGTTCCCGATCCAGTTCGGGAGTTCGGGGGCCGGCGGCGATGCGGGAACCGCCGGTGACGGTGCGCAGGGCGGCGGAGACGTTGAGAGTCTGGACACGGCGAACCGGACAGCCTCGACGGCCGAATCCACACCGACCTCGACGGCGTCGGACGACGGTGGGTTCCAGATAGCCGAGGCGACGGAGACACCAGAGGCCACGCAGGCCCCGAGAAGCACTCCGGCTCCAGAGGCTGACACCCCGGTCGCAGCAATGACCGAGGAGGCACGGCAACTAACGACCGACGCCGCGGCCAGTGGCGGCTTCCATATCGAACCCGGCGTGGCCTTCTTCCTCGGTGGGCTGCTGGTCCTGACGCTATACGTCTCGTTCTGGGCGTACAGAAACTACCGCTAAATCGGTCTCCCTATCCAGTCGCTTTAATCCGAGTCGACCTGTTCGGCGACCAGCACGCCGGCCTGCTCGGTAACCATCTCGACAGCTGTCAGCGCGTAGCCGGCATCGGTGAAGGCATCGGCGAGGACGCCGACCGTCGCCGGGTCGTCGACTTCGGGGCTGTAAAACGGTGCGTCGGGATCGTCGTCGCCGAACAGCATCACGTCCCCGAGGACAATGCGCCGCGGCCCCAGGTCGGCGATAGTGTCGATCGCCTCGCGTTTCTCGTCGTCACCGAGGTGGTGCATGGCGAAATTCGATGTGACGATGTTCACTGGGCGGTCGACGTTCGGAGCGCGGAAGCGACCGTCGCCGAAAGAAACGTTCTCCACGCCGCGTTCTTTCGCTTTCTCTTGGGCTTTCTCCAGCATTCCGTCGCTGATATCGCGGCCGATAACCTCCCGTGCATCGGACGCGAGCGCGAACGCAATCGCTCCGGTACCCGTGCCGAGGTCGAGCACTACGTCATCACTCTCGGGGGCCGCGTGGTCAACGACGAAATCGACGCAGGCGCGATACGCCGCCGAATCCTGTTCTTCATCGTACGCGTCGGCGTGGTCGGAGAATCGCTCAGCGTGTTCGTCAAGTGATTTCTTCATACTCGTCACTCGGTGCGGCCGTACAAGTGCTTCCCGCTCCGTTTTGCGGTCTCGGCGTGGGTCCGGTTCGGTAAAAACGCGTTTTGAGCCACAGGTGCGCTTTTGCTATCCCCGGCCGAAGCATGAATTGCGCCGTCGACGGGTGACCTTCCCACACGGCCGCCCTGACCCCGTCCCCGCCGACGGCCACCGCCCTCACTCCGCTGACGCTCCCTGGTGGTTCCCCTGCCGACGTGTGCCCCCAGACACCAACCCTTTGTCCGTTCGCTCGCTGTCGTCCGGTATGCGTCTCACGTTTCTCGGCACCGGCAGCGCCATGCCCACCGGCTCTCGAATGCAGACCGGCTATCTACTGGAACGCGGTGGGAACCGCCTGCTTGTCGACTGTGGTAGCGGCGTGTTGCACTCGCTGGCCCAGACAGACACGGGGTACGAAGGTGTCGACACCGTCCTGCTGACCCATCATCATCTGGACCACGTTTCCGATCTCGACGTGCTGATGAAGGCCCGCTGGCTGGCCGGTGAGACGGACCTCACGATCGCTGGCCCGCCGGGGACGAGCGACCTGGTTCGTGACCTGCTCGAGACACACGACTATATGCAGGACCGGCTGGACCTGACGGTCAGGGACCTCGATGGCGGACCGTTCGAACTGTCTGGGTTCCGCGGCGACACCTGCGAGACGCGCCACTCGATGCAGTGTTTCGCCTACCGGCTTTCTGTCGGTGACGGGCCAGCAATAACGCTCGGTGCTGACTCCGAAGCGTTCACAGACCTCATCGAGTTCGCCGATGGGTCGGCCGTACTCGTTCACGACTGCTCGTTCCCGGACGACGTGGACGTGTCGAACCACCCAACGCCGAAGACCCTCGGTCAGACGCTCCGCGATGCCGACGCCGAGGTCGGCCGCGTGTATCTCACCCACCTGTACCCACACACAGAGGGACGACACGAGGAGATGCTCGAGTCGATAGCAGACAGCTACGATGGCGACGTGCAGTTCGCCGAGGACAGCCTAACGATAACAGTCAGCTAGACGCGTTCGAGCGTGACGCGGAACTCGGCCCCGCCAGCGTCGCTTTCGCCCACGCTGACGCTGCCGCCGTAGGATTCAGTCAGCGCCCGGACGAATCCGAGGCCAAAGCCGGTGCCTGAACTCTCCTGGCCCTTGACCCCCATCTCGAAGATATCAGCACGCAGGTCCGGCGAGACACCATTCCCGTCATCAGCGAAGCAGACCGTAACTTCGTCGGGACTGACTTCCGCCGGGTACACTCGCATATGGACTTCGCCCTCGTTGTGGACCGCCGCGTTGGACATAATGTTCGTGAACACCGAGTCAAGCAAGTCACCGCCGTACACCTGATACTCGAAGTCTGACGACACAAAATCAATCGTCAGTGACCCGTAGTTGTCTCTGACATCACGCACCGTGTCCCCGAGGACTGATTCAAGATCCTGTGGCTCTGGATTGTCCTGTGCTTCCAGCGTCGAGACAAGGTCGCCGACGCGCTGGATGAGG
This sequence comes from Haloarcula sp. H-GB4, assembly GCF_030848575.1. NCBI lineage: Archaea > Methanobacteriati > Methanobacteriota > Halobacteria > Halobacteriales > Haloarculaceae > Haloarcula > Haloarcula sp. H-GB4. The sequence goes on from NZ_JAVDDX010000001.1 coordinate 1,299,267, forward strand.
TCGGCGGCGCTTTCGGCCGCGCGCTGGATCTTGCCGGCGTACTCCTCGGTCTGGCCGTCGACCTGTCCAGCGACGACATCGGCGAACCCGGCGATGACCTGCAGGTCGTTGCCCAGGTCGTGTCGGAGCAGTCGGTCGTACATCTCGATCATCTCCTTTCGCCGTTCGAGGTCCCGGTGTGCCCGTTCTAGCCGTTCACGGGAACGGATGTTAGAGATGGCCGTCGCGGCGTGAGTGGCAAGAATCTCCATCGGTCTGATGTATTCGTCCCCGAACTCCTCGACGGTCTGTGACCGAGTGACCAGCACAGCAGTCACCTCATTACCCATCCGAGCGGGGACAGCCAGCGCACCCGTCACATCCGAGTCGGCAGCGACAGCGGCATCAGACCCCTGTTCGACCAGCGTCTCGCCAGCCTCCTGCGCCCGTCGAGCGAGGTCACTCGGTGGCTCGCCCTGGACGAGATTCGGGTTTGTACTGTGGACGACGCGGAGCTCGTCGTCACGAACCTCGACGAACGTAGAGTAAGAGAACTCGAACAGCAGCGACATCGCTTCGAGCGTGAGCGAGACGACTTCGTCGACGGACTCGCACCGATTGAGCGCCTGACCGTATTTGTTCAGGTCAGCGACCTGTCTAGCAAAATCCTGTTGTTCTTCGAACGACATATCACCCACTCCTCGCAGACATTGGAACTATGTACCAATGGAGAGCGGGGCAAAAAACGGTTTCGGGGGACTCACCGGCGGAGTGAAAAATGGCAGACATATGTCGTGGGTACGCGGCCTCAGTCGAGTCGGTAGCGCAGCAGCGCCGCGACACCGCCCAGATTCGAGAGTTGCTGTCCGGGCGCAAACTCCGCGGAAAAGACGGTTACGTCACCGCCTTTTTGTTCTGTCGTTTCGATGATCTGGTCAACATCGATGTCCCAGTCGCCCTCGCCAGCCCGCTCCAGTCGGAGGCGCTCATCGAGCACGAGCAACGTCTCGATAGCGCCGTAGTCGGCCGCTTTTGCGACTTCCTCCGGGCCGTAAGCCACCTCCGATCCTGAGCCGATGCGCTCCATCAGTTCGTCGATGTAGTCCGCCTCTTCGGCGATGCGGGTCTGCTGCTGGACGTCCTCGACAGCGCCGCGTTTGAGTACTTCGTGAACGCCACGGTCGCCGACGGCAGACGTGTCTACGACGGTAATCTGTTCGGCAATGTCGGGAATCTCGTCCTGAAAGTGATCCAGTGCGTCCTGCTTGGTGAAGCCGGGGCCGGCGAGGATGTAGGCGTCCACGTCCTGACGTTTGAGGACCGACGCCAGTTCGTCAAACAGTTCCTTTCGTGGGCGGGCGTACTCCCCTTTCCCGGTCGTCGAGGTGATGGTCGCCCGCTCTTCCGTGCCGTACTGGGCGACTGTGTGGACGTGTGCTTCGCCTTCCTCCACGGTCGCAATCGCCACGTCGGGGTTCTCCGTCGCCTCGACGGCCTCTTCAAGCCGGTCGGCCTGGTCGGGCTTGAGGTGTTTCTCGACGGTGAGTTCGGTGTGTTCCTCGACGTTGAGCGTGTGGTGAAAGCCCAGCTGGTCCTCGCGGGAGCAGTCGACGATTTCACCGCCGACACGGAGGCGGTTGGCGAACTTCGCGAACTCCACGTCGGTGACTTCGATCTGAATCCACATCGGCTCGCGCTCGCCGCCTTTGTCCCGGAGATTATCGTCGTTGCGCTGGATGCGCCGCGTCGTGTCGCCGGAGACGAGGTCCCCCGGCTCGATGACATACGAGAGATGCCAGAGGTCGTCAAGGGTCTCGGGGACCACCTCGATGCGTTCTGCCCCTTCCGCGGTGGTCTCCTGACTCTGTATTTGCATACTGAAGCGTCCGCTTCATGGACACAAGTGTTCTGCCATTCGATTCGCCGGGACGCAAAATGCGGAATCGGCGTACTGTGTCGATCAGGCAACCGAGCCTGTCGCGGGCGTCTCATCGCCGGCGTCAGTGGCGGGCATATCTCGCACGGCAGTATATGTAGCAGTACGTGTGCCGTGCTGTCAGGTGTAGCCGGACAGCTCTCAGCGTCACTGCTGTTCAGCGTTGCCATCGCCGGCCGCCTGCAACCGCGCAAACGCCTCCCACGAGGGGTCTGCTCCAGGGTGTGACTGCCGAGTGCCATCGACGTACAGTCCTGAACCGTCGGTCACCTCGCCGACGACGGCCGCGGGCGTCCCACAGCCCCGAAGCGCGTCGACGACGCTATTGGCGTCCGCAGGGTCGACAGCGGCCAGCAGCGTCCCGCAACTACTGACGTGCCAGGGATCGATGTCGAGCGCGTTACAGAGATCCGTGACGCCGTCGGCGACCGGCATTGCGTCGCTGTCCACGTCGAACCGGACGCCCGCGCCGTCAGCCATCTCGATGAGCGCACCGGTGATGCCGCCCTCGGTCGCGTCGTGCATCGCCGTCACGTTTCCGGCGTTCGTCGCGGCCATGGCATCCTCGACGAGAGCGGTGTCGGCCAGCCGTTCCTGTGCGGTGGCGATTCGGTCGGGCGACAGCCCGATCTGCGCCGGGAAGAGAGTCGAAAACAGGCCCGTGACCTCCGCACCGGGGCCGGTCCCGACGACCAGTTTGTCGCCCGGTCGTGCGCCGTCCGGCCGGACGATGTCCCCGTGGGACCCGACGCCAAGCACCGTTGCGCCGCCGACCCAGGAGTAGTCAACGCCCGAATACCGGGCGGTGTGGCCGGTGACGACACTCACACCGACTTCTTCAGCCCGTCCGGCGAAGCCGTGCCACATCGCCGCCAGTTCGTCATCGGTCATCTCCGGCGGTAGCGTGAACGTCACGGAAAGATGGGTTGGTGGGATGCCGGAGACGGCAACGTCGGCCAGTACTACATCGAGTGCAAACCGACCGGCCCGCTCGAACCCCAGATCGGGGAGAACTGACAGCGGGTCAGTAGCTGTAACGAGGGCGTCGCCGCCCACGTCGATGACGCCGAAGTCAATGCCGTGGGTCGGCCCCAGCGTCACATCCTCTCGGTCCGCACCCAGTTCCGGATAGATGACGCTATCGAACAGTTCGCGGTCGATTTTTCCGAGGTCACTCATGCAGCCAGCCACCTCCGGCGCGGTGTTCCCTCTGACCCGACATGGTCAGTCCTCAGTCATTCGACTACCGCCAGGCGGCAAGAACTCCTGTATCTGGTCCGGGCTGGCGACCTTACGGACGAACGACTCGTCGGCGAAGCGGGACCTGAACTCCCGGTACAGGCGCTTGGCGATGTCGTTCTGCGCGAACTGTCCCGGTTCGACGGTGATGCTGGTCGCGGCCTGTCCCTCGATAGCCGCGGGTGGGCCGCCGATGACTCGCGTCTCGTCGTCGCAGGTGATGCCGACGGCGACGCCGGCCGGCGTGCCCTCAAAGTACGTCCGGTCGCCGCGGACGGCGAAGCCGCCCTTCTCCAGGTACTCGCCGCTTTCCGGCGTCTTCGACACCTGATCGGGGTCGACCATGTACACGTCGCCGGCGAACTTCCCGTCTTTCCAGACCGAGGAATACGAAACCGCGAACTTCGCGGCCTGGTCCAGTGACGACTGCGGGAACTCCACCTCCTTGGACGGCTCGCTGGGGCCGGTCGCTTTGAGTACCGTGACCGGGCCACCGTGAGCCTGGGCGTGGAAGAACTTGTCACCGCCCTCCAGATACTTCTGGACGAGTTCCTCGTTGTCATCTGCGTCCCGACCGCCGATGACGAGGAAGCCGTCTGAGGTGTGGAACCAGCGGAACTGCTCGTACCAGCGTTCAGTCGACCGGGTGGGGATGGACTGCATCGAGAGCCAGTCCGTCGGTTCGTCCTCGCCCTCGTCCTCGTCGGTCTCGTCTTCGCCGTCGTCGGCCTCCCACTCGTCCCGCCGCTCTTTGACCGCTTCGAGGTCCTCACGGGTGTTCTCGATAGCGGCGAGCGCGCCCTCCTTCTTTTCCTCGATGCGTTTGGCCTCTTTGTACAGTTCGTCGGCGTTCTTCTCGACGCCGGTGAAGGCGTCCACTGTGACCCGCGTGCCGTCAATGTCGAGGGTCACCGTCCCCTCGCTCCCGTCGAGAGAGACGACCGCCTCGGCAGCCGCGATGCCGCGGTCGGCTCCCTCGTCGAACTTCGCCTCGATGTCGTCCCAGGACACGTCGTCCTCGCGGGCGGCCTGAACCGTCGAGAGCACGTCGTCGACGAGGTCGTAGTTGGCGTACAGCAGTTCGGCCTTCTCCCGCTCGGCCTCGGCGTCGGCCTCGAAGTCCTCGATAGCCTGTTCCTGCTGCTGGATGATTCGTTTCTGTTTCTCGATCTCGGCCTCGAAGTCCGGGCGCTGTGTTTCGCCGCCCTCGACTTCCTCCTCCCGCTGGAAATTGAAGAAGTAGTCGTCCAGCGCGGAGTTGAACTCCGTGAAGGATTCGCTGTAGAGTTCCTCGTACTCCGACAGCGGAATCGGGGTCACGTCGACGCGCCGCCGGTCCGGGTCCTCGTCGGTCTCACCGCCGCTTGCCCCGTCACCGTCATCGAGCGTCTCGTAGTACACCCGCGGGTCGACGTTCCCCTCACGCAGGCGCGTCCCCATTTCGTCGATGAGTTCGTACAGCCGCTCGAAGTCGGACTCCTCGAGGTCGTCGACGGCGACGTTGTAGTCAATACCGGCGCGGGTACACAGCTCCTCACCGTAGAGACCGCCGAAGTTCAGTTGCGTCGCCAGCGTCCGGACGAGGTCGGCGTCGGATTCCTTGATACGGGCGACGAAGCCGTCGTAATCGACGGTCATCGGGTTGAACCGCGCCGACGGGAACTCGTAGGGCGTCCCGGGTGCAACGGTGCGGGATTTGAGCCGAACCGTCTCCAGACAGTCGATGACCTC